>JAFGQA010000454.1 GCA_016935885.1 Phycisphaerae bacterium
GGGTCTTGTCGCGATCGACGATCGCCAGGCGGACGCCGTACCGCTCTCGCAACTCCGCGAAGTCGCCGCTGCCGCGTGTGCGAAAGCCTTCGGACAAACGAGGCAGGATTGAGCTGTCGGTAGGCGCCAGTTCGATCGGCGTATCCAGGTACCATTGCATGCGGTCGAGGATCTTCTCGGCCAACCATGGCCCGTACGCGTAGGCGGTCAGTTGTTGGCGACAGAGGAAGGAGCCGCGGTTGGCCCAGGCGCCGGGGTTGCGGAGATCCGGCGGGGCGATGACGATCTCGCCCGGTGGACAGGCCGTTTCGATTGCCGGGGCCAGGTCGAGCAGGGCGGCCGCTCGTCGGCGGTACTTGTCGGGAAAGTGTTTCGAGACGCCAAGCTCGGCCAGCCAGAACGCAACGGCCACCATGCCACACAGGGCAGTCACCTGCCGGTACCATGCCTGTGAACGCCCCGCCCACAAGAGCAGGGCCGCCAGACCGACCACGATCAGGGGCCAACGCCAGTAGAGGTGCTCGCCGAGCCGCGACAGGAAGGATAGCTCGTACAAGACGACGCCGCAGGCGGCGAGCGCGGCGGTGACGGTCAGCGCGCGGTCGAGGCCGCGGACGCGCCGCGCCGTGAGCACAAGCAGACCAATCAGGCCCAGATGACTGATCCATGCCAACTCAGGGTGGCGCGGCGTGACGTAGGCCACCAGCAACATGGCCGCGGCGACGGCGGCGAGCCCGCCATGACGGATGCACTGAACCAGGTAAGACAGGCCAAACGCCAAGCAGAGGAACACCAGGTACTGCGTCCCCCGCCACAATGTCAGTTGGGCGATCGGGCGAACTGGAATCCACTCGACGAAGACGTAGCCGGCGGTCAGCAGTAGCCCCGCCCCCAGGATCCAGCCTTGCAGGGTCGGCATCTGTGTTCGCAGGTCCCGACGGCGGGAAGCCAAGCCCAGGACGCCCGGTAAGACGAACACGAATAGCGTTGTCCACGCGAGGATGGGCGTGGACGAAACGATCATGTGGAGGGGGTAGATCCAACGTGGGAACCGCATCCAGTCCGCGGTAGACATCGACGCGGGCGGAGGTGGATTCGTCAGGATCCAGGCGACCGTCGGCGCGGCGGCGCAAAGGCAGACGAGCGCGGCGAAGATGACGCGCGTGTCTACGATCCGCCATTTGCCGTCGACCCATGCGGCGAACAGGATCATGGTTGAGACGAACAGGGCCGAGGACCCGTGCACGTTGAACGCAAGGCCCGCCACGAACGCCGCGGCGACGTGCTGTCGCCGCCAGGACAGGGCAAGGGCGACCAGGGCCATCGCAGTAGCGGGATACAGAGGACCGCAGATCAGGCCGATCCCGCCGCTCCCGCCCACCGCCACCGACGCAGCGCTGTGCCAGACGGCGGCGGCGACGGCCAACAACGCGGCCCACCGGTCTCCCGTCAGCATCGTTACGAAGAAGTAGATGGCCGCGGAGACGGCCAGGATCTCCAGTGCGTACACGAGCCGCAGGAGGTCCATTCTCGTCATGGACCGGGCGAATCGGCCGAGCACGGGGTAATACACGCTGTATAGGTGTTTGTTCAACTCGGGATTCAGGCTGGCGCCGGAGGCGTCCGGCGCGGTCGCCCAGGCGAGATACTCGGGAACCTGGCCGTCGATTTGGAAGTTGACCGGCAAGTCACCGAGGTTCATCCACACGAAAGCGGCACCCAGGGCAAGGGCAAACACGACGCGCGTGCGAAACCTGGCGGGGCGGCCAAGCGTCATCGCGGCTGCATCCCTGCTGGAGGCCAAGGCCGGGATGGGCCTCGGGCCGTCTGTGGTTCTTGTTTCCACGTTAGATGTTCTATCGGGAGTGCCGGAACCTGGACTTGCGGCGAGTCTCGGGACCGTCTATGCGTCGGAGGTGCCCAGGGCGCGGCGGAAGTAGTCAATCGTATTCGAGATGCCCTGTTCGAGGGACACGGCGGGCTCGTAGGCGAACAGCCTCCTCGCAAGCGTCAGATCGGGGCGGCGCCGGGTGGGATCGTCCTGGGGCAGCGGCTTGTGAACGACCTCGAGCTTCCTGCCCAAAGCGGCCTCGATCGCCCCCACGAGCTCGAGCATCGTGATCTCTCGGTCGTTGCCAAGGTTCACCGGCTTCGTGTGGTCGCAGGCCATCAGCCGGCACAGCCCCTCCACCAGGTCCGACACGTAGCAGAAACTGCGCGTCTGCCTGCCATCTCCATAGACCGTGATCGGCTCGTTGCGAAGGGCCTGGCATATGAAGTTGCTCATCACCCGGCCGTCATCGACGGACATGTTGGGCCCGTAGGTATTGAAGATGCGTGCGATGCGGATGTCGGTGTCGTGCTGGCGGTGGTAGTCCGAAGCCAGCGTCTCGGCGACGCGTTTGCCCTCGTCGTAGCAGCTTCTGATGCCGATGCTGTTGACGTTGCCCCAATAGTCCTCGGTCTGTGGGTGGACCTGCGGGTCGCCGTAGATCTCCGACGTGCTGGCGAGCAGGATTCGTGCCCCGGTTCGCTTGGCCAGCCCGAGCATGTGGTAGGTACCGAAGACGTTGGTCTTAATCGTCTTGATCGGGTTGTGCTGATAGTGCACGGGGCTGGCTGGACAGGCCAGGTGGTAGATTTCGTCGACCTCCAGGGTGATCGGCTCGACCACGTCGTGCCGGATAAACTCGAATCGACCACTGAGCATCATCCTTGTGGCACCGCCGTCTCGGCAGTGGTCCATCTTGTCTGTGGCACCGCCGTCTCGGCGGTGGTCCATCTTGTCTGTGGCACCGCCGTCTCGGCGGTGGTTCATGTTGTCACAACGCCGGTCCCTGAGATTCTCCAGCTTTCCCGTGAAGCAGTTGTCCAGACAGATGACGTGGTGGCCCTCGTCGAAGAGCCGCAGACAAAGATGCGATCCAATGAACCCTGTTCCACCGGTCACCAAGACTGTCTTCCTGGCCATTCCAAGCTCCCCTATCACGACGGGCGCGTGGGCCACGCTCGAGGCCCCATGCTTACGCCGCGCTTGTACTTGAAGGAGACAGCTGTGGCAAGCTCAGCCCGACCAGATTGGGCAGAGATCCAGAGCCATCGCCAGCTTGAGCTCAGAACCGCGACCGCGAGGGAGCGGTGCCGCCCAGAGCCGCGTCTACCCCTCCCTGACGGTCGTGGCTCGCCCTCGCGAGAACCGGTCAGTTTGAGTTACTGAGAGGCGCGCGCTAGGTCCAGCAATGTAAGGTGCGTCTTGACGCACGAACCCGGCCGATTCGCGATGACAGAGACCTGTTCCGGCACCGGCATGACATTCACATGAACCCGGTCAAGCACGGGTACGTTGAGCATCCCGTCGCTTGGCCGTGGTCGAGCATCTACCGGCACATTCGGCTCGGCTGGCTCGACCCCGCCTAGCCCTGTGAAACGCCCGTGACATTGCTGGATGTGCCACACGATTAGGGCTTGGCGGCCAAAGCCCGCCAAGCGTCGGGCAGAGCCCGACCTACGTGTGCGACCTACTTGGCTCAGCCTACCAAGCCTCCGGAATTAGAGCCATTCTGATGTCCAAGACCCGATCTCGGGCACTTTCTGGCATGCGACCTTGATGAGTTTTTGATATTGATCCGGGCGGCGCAAGAGCTGCCGTATGATGCCAAGCCAAGGTCGAGTCGGAGCGAGTTCGGCGTGCAACTGCTCCTTCGTCTCATCGGAAACAGGGTCCTCATTGACAACCCTTGCCAACAAGTAAACGACGAGCTTGAACTTGTTGCGGCGCTCTTCGCGGTAGGGTTCCTGATTCAATGAGAACATGTCGCATGTTGTTGTGGCCCGTTGCCCTTTCAGTGGATCCGGATTCACACCCATCGCGCCAGTCTCGAAACTCCAGACGAAGTAATTCAGCGGCTCATCTTCGCAGGGATTCAAGAGCACTGGTTGGCTTCCTTGGAGGGGAAACCTGTCACGCTTGGCGTTGTTGCAGTTCTTGCAGCCGCGAAGGAGATTCACCCATCGGAACATCTTCCTTGGGTATTCGCCCTTCGGGTAGAAGTGTTCAATATCCTTGGCGGCAACCTGTTCGCAATAGGCGCATTTGCAGCGGAAGCAAGCGTCAAGTGCCTTGGCCAATTCACGGCGAGCCCTTGACTGCAAAAGACGATTCCACGCTTGATTAATGCGCGGATCGCGAGGAGGGTATTGGTCGGCGCTCTGCTGACGCTGGCGCAACGATCTGCGGGTAGTCTGATCCAATGCCTCCGCTTCTGGCGGGCGACGCACTTTAACCACCGGAGGTCCCCAACTCGCGCACCGTTCGATCAACGTATTCCTTCATTTCTGACTGTCGTTTGAATTCACCGGCCGTCTCCCCTGGACCGGTCAGGCGGTCCGCGAGTTTCGCTTCTAGGGTGGCAAGTGTGCTCTGTTCCTCAGGGCCAAGTTGCTCCCACTGCCGCTTGGCAACCAACTCGGTCTGCTGCTTGATCAGATCCTCAGTCTCGTAGTCACGCGTACCAGAAAGGCCAAATAGCGGACTCGTCAGGATTTGATCGACCCGCCAACCTTTAACCGAGTCGAAGTCACGCACTAGCTCGACCGTGCTTTCAGAGGTGGAGCGTAGAACGACTAATCCATTCTTTGCAGCGGCCTGGGCAACAAAGGGGCTATGACTTGATACGATGAATTGCATCTTCGGGAATGTGCGACACAGCTTCGCGCCGATCGACCGTTGCCACACTGGGTGCAGGTGGGCATCCACTTCATCGATCAGCACAATCCCCTCGGTATTGACCTGCGGCCCCTCCCGACCATTTGTGATGCAAGCTGCAAAGTCAGGGCCGGACTCCTGTATGTGCCGGAGAACATCGATCGCCAGAGCCAGGAAGCTGCGAAAACCATCGCTCAAATCCAAAACCGGCACAACCGCGCCACCGACAGTTTGGAAATACACCTGCTCAGAATCGACACGTTCGATACGCACGTTGTCCGGTAGTAGCCCGTTAATTAGGTCACGCACCGACCCCAAAGCGGATGAAGCCTTCTGTCGATCAAGGTTGGCTGGATCTTGAGAACGGTTGTACAGTGAAGTAAGCCATTCAGTGCATTGAACCAGTGCGGCCGCCTCACGGAAAAGCGTGACGAATCGTGATTGGCGCCCCGGCGTGTAGATGAGCTTGGCTTCATCGGACGCCCCTCCAAGAAGACGACGAAATGGGCCGTACCCACACGAGAACCAGCCGGATCTCTTAGCGGCATGAGGCCCGCTTCCCAGGCTTTTCCGGCAACCTTGTCGGAGAACAATCTGCGGCTGATCGTACTCCTGGTTATCAACCGTTACTTCATCAGTGCCTGTGACGACGTATTTTGCCTCGTACGGCGTCTTACGAGGCTGCCCGGCCGCAGCATCGTTTTCACCTCTGACGATCTCCGCGTCGAATGTTCCCTCGTTTCTCCCTTCACGCACCCAGCCAACGGGGCTCAGCAATAACCTTTGGCCCACCAGCGGTTCAACCAGGCTCAAGGCCATGGATTGCAGCAGAGTGCTCTTGCCCATGCCGTTGCCCCCGAGCAGGACAATCCAACCGCTGTAATCGTCTCCATCATGCGGGAAATGGATGTTCAGCTCCTCAAAACACTTGATGCCGGTGATCTTGAATCTCTTGAGGTACACGATCTCGCCTCCGACAGAGCCGCGTAGGTCGCCCAAGTAGTCGGGCACTGCCCGACGCTTGGCTGAGAGCTGACGGCTGAAAGCCATTAGCTAGCCGTTCCTACGTTCCGATCGTCGCGTTGGCCGTTTGACTCCATGGGCCCGCTTCGCCGCGGGTGCTGAGCCATCGTAGCATGTAATGCGCGGACTTCCCACCGTCCGGTCCGTCAAACTCGACCACCGCTGGCGTGCGTGTGCTCAGCAGCAGGAACGTCAATTCGCCCGGATCGCCCGGGGGATTGGGCCGAGGACGGCCCGGCTCACTGGTCTTTACCCAGACCTCCGCGCCGATGACGCCGCGGGGCCGGGCGCGGTCGGACAGTGGCTACGTCTTCGTGGCCAGGTCCCGGCGCCCCTGCAGCAAGGATGCGGTCGTCGAGCAGTTCGGCAAGCTGTGTGGCAGGGATGCTGTTCCTTGCCGCGGCCTGGACAGGCTGAGGCACGGCGCTTCGACGGCGTTTTCGCTCGTAGCCGACCTACAGGCGCAAGGGCGGTCCGAGCGTTAGAACCGCTCAATTCGGGCTAACCGGCCGAGCGGGCGGACGCCTCGTTGTCATTGTCGCCGTCGGCCTTGCCGTCGGTGGTCTCGTCGGCGGATTCGGCGTAGGTTACCGTTTCGCCGAAGGTGTCCGGCGTCGTCGAGACGGTGTCTGCGTCAACGCCCTGCCGCCGCCGGATCCGGCGCGCCACCCCGCCGACGGGGCCGCTGAGGGCGTATGCCGCCGCCGCCACGGCGATCGTCAACTGAAACTGAACGACCAGACCAACGAGGACCAGGATCACGATGGCGACAACCTGTCGAAACGAACGACGCCCCCGCAACACAACATTCACCAGATGGACGTAGCGGAACCGGCTGACCATCAGCAGGCCAAGCGCCATCGCGAAAGGCGGCATGAACGCCGCGATCGTCTTCGACAAGATGCGATCTCGAGAGAGGTCCGGCAGCAGATCCTGGTGGAAGATCACCAAGCCGATCAGGGCGGCCGCCGCGCCGGGGCTGGGCAGGCCGCGGAACCCCATGTGCGCGGATTCGTCCTCCTCGTTCTCCACGTTGAAGCGGGCCAGCCGCAGGGCCGCGCAACAGACGAAGACCGCCGCCATCACCCATTCCGCCCGCCAGTACACGCGCTGCCAGCCCGCGAGCGCGGCGACGTCGGACGGCCGCACGATACATAACACAAGCACCGCCGGAGCCACCCCGAAGCTCACGATGTCGGCCAGCGAATCCAACTGTCCACCGAATTCACTCGTCTTCCGCGTGAACCGTGCCAGTCGGCCATCGATGCTGTCGAAGAACATCGCCGCCACCAGCAGGTAGGCCGCCATCGCCAGGAACGTGGGCATCAGGCTTGCAAAGCGAGCTGTCTCCGCGCGGATTGCCAGGTCGGTGCCGTCGGCCTGGGCGCTGAGCATGCAGCAGTAGATTGCCCCCAGGCCGCACACGAGGTTGCCCAACGTGGCCAACGAGGGCAGCACCGCCACGCTCTTCAGCACACGATCGCGCCGGCGCTTGCGTCGGTCTGCGGCATCCACATTGCTCACGAGCTTCAAGGCCTCGCACTCCAGGGGCTACAAGCTGCCTGCTATCGGTCGCGCATGGGGCATACACACTGGCAGGCAAGCTGCCAGTGGCTCACGGCGGAGCTTGCCAGTGGGCGTCCATTTCGGCCTGTTCTCACGGGTAATGAACGACCCGCCCCCGCGAAGCGTGTCGGTCGTCACCCATACCACCCCGTTTGAACGCTAAACACGTACGTTCTGTTTGGTTCCCATATTCTGACGTCCCGAGGCTCTGAGCTCCTGACTGTTCGACGCCTCGACGTCCTGACGTCCCGACGACGTACTTGCTTGTCCCCGCCGATCGCTGGGAGCTTTCATCAAGACCGTCGCACCACCCTTGACATGATCGTTCACACGAACTGCCGGCTCCAGTCCGCAATCGGCTGGCACGATCAGTTCGGTCCGCGAGCCGAACTTCAGCATCCCCAAACGCTGGCCTCGCTCCATCGAGTCTCCCGGCTTGACGTGGCAGACGATCCGACGGGCGAGAAACCCGGCGATCTGCCTGACGACAATGGGCCCCGGCACATCGGCAACAGGCTCGATCACCAGCGTGTTCGACTCGTTCCGTAGGCCGCTCTCAGGGTGCCGGGCATCCAGAAACCCGCCCGGGCGGTATTCCGTGCTGAGGACCCGGCCCGCGCAGGGGGCCCGGTTTATATGGACGTCGAAAACCGACAGAAAGATCCCAATACGAATCACCGGCCCACCAATCGCCTCATAACCGTCCAGCCGTCTGATCTCGGTAACCTTGCCGTCTGCGGGCGAGACCAACAGGCCGTCGTCCGCGGTGATGGCCCGGTGGGGATCGCGGAAGAACGCTATGGTCCAGATCCACAGGACCCACAGCGGCACCGCCAACGCCCAAAACCACGCAGAGACGGCCAACGCCGCCCACGCCGCAACCGCACCACCGACTCCCGCCGACGCCGTGGCAATCAGGATCTCTCGCAAGCCGTCCCGTGTGATCGTCACAATCGGTCCATCCCCAGTTATCGCAACGAGAACAAGACGCCCTGCTCCCGCGGGCATGCGCAAGCGGGCTGCCCGACAGAACGTCCGCGCTGATTATATGCTGCAAGAGCCCCATCAGCGAGAATGAAGGCTGATGAGGCTCTGTTCGATAGCTGGAGGCCGACGGCCTTACAGCCCGTGCTGGAAATTGGGCTGCCAGATGGTGCCGCCCAAGCCGAAGATCTGCCGGGTATCGAAGTACCCGTACTTGGCGTGTCCATCTGCAAAGCCTACCGACCAAGACGACCATTTGCGATGCCAGCCGCCTCGCTGCGGCTCCGCCCCGCCGCCAATGCCGTCTGTCGTGGGCCCGGCGCGGTAGGTCGCGCTGTAAAACCCCTGCTCGCACCACATGATGAGCTCCGA
>JAFGQA010000455.1 GCA_016935885.1 Phycisphaerae bacterium
AGAATCCCTTCTCGGTCCTGAAGCCGGTGCCGAGAAAGGATTCTCGGCAGAGCGTACAGTCGTTCTATTCGTGAAACGCCGTACTAGTGTGTGACCATCCAGAAGGATGGAGCCGGCGCCCTTGGATTGCAGCGGGTGATGGGCCTGGGCAGTCACGAGAGGGTCCGAGACACTCCGGCGGCATTCGATTCCGGGTGCCACTGGCGGCCTGTCTGCCGACAGGCAGGCTTGCCCGCCCGTGCTGTCTCTCCGGTGGGCGCATGGGACATGCACGCTGGCAGGCAATTACATGCTGATCGTGGTGGCATGGGTAAGCGGAGCCGCCGGCGGCGGCGGAGCTTACCCGTGGGCATGTACGCTGAGCCAGGAATCCCATCTCGGCCCGTTGTGTCGAGCCGTGGGAGAGGATTCCCACCGGAAGGGGATGCGAGAAGGGATTCTCGCACCAGCGGACATCAACCAGCTTCCGCAACAACTCAGCGTGTTCGCCAACCCTGCCGCGTGTGAGCGCCTCTTCCCGCGCAATCGCCACGCGCGGAACCGCCTTGCCTTTTGGCTGCCTCGTGTCGCGCGGCTCGGCCGCACATCCCGGCGCAACAGCCCCCCCAACCACCGCACCTGCGGCCGTGGCAGTGACCTTCCTGAGAAACTGTCGCCGAGTGCTGACGGGCCCCATCAAACAGTCTTTCCGCTGCGGAGAACACGCCGACCCGCTTGGCCGGCAACTCCATAATGGTTCAGTATAGCGCCACTCTCGCGGGAAGCCCAGTGGCGGAGCGGGTGTCGATCTTCGGTTGAAGGTAGGGCAAACCTTGACGCCTCTCACCCCGGCTTGCCGTTTGGCGGATTCCCTCGCATCCGGAGCGTTCGGCGCCGGTCATCTCGACAATCTGACGTTCCGACGTTCCCCCCAACCCGGCTTGCCGTTTGGCGGATCACATCGAAGCCTCAGTATTGCAGCCATGCGGCCAATCTAACATCATCCTCGAAGTGAAAGCGGTAAACTGGTTCCTCGATCATCCGGCAAATCGTCGCGTCTAACACGTGCTGCAGCTTTCCATGCAAATTGTCCGATGGTTCACCGTCCTTCAACGCTCCAGTGGGCCAACCTGCACCATGAACGAGCGATGACCGACGCCTCCATGCCTTCTCTGCATCAGACGCATCGAAACGTAACTTGCATTCCTCGGCGATTCGGCAAACGCCCGTAACGAACTGCTTGCCTCTCCCCGGGACCTTCCCGTTCCCGTTGCTCCACAACCCGATAAGCGATTCTATCGCTGTCACGAGCAACATCCAGCGGACCTCGAGGTAGTACTCCTGAGCCATTTTCTCTCGATACCAGATCGCGGAGTTTAGTCTCTCACACGCCGGCGCATTGGTCGCGTCCCACTGGCTCAACAGGCACTTGACTTGTCTCCATTCCTTGCAAGTCAGCCATTCACGCCTCTCGCCGCCGTACACTCGCGCGCCACCTAGCAACGGGATGATCTGCTGCGCACCGTCGTCTGTATAATGGATTCTTGCGCAGTACTCATAGCCGATCCGCGTAGGGAACACGAATCGGGAGAAAACGGCGATTTGTGTAAGTCTCTGGTCGATGTCCCAGTTCGGGTCGTCCGGATTCGCCGGCATCTCGTTGACGAGAGCATAATACCAGCCGAACTGGCGCACCGGCTTGAAATTCAACCCGGCTGGCACACACGCATCCATTACGCGCTCGGTTTCAGGTAGACGTCCAACCCACACGTCCTCCTTCGGCGTCACGAAGAACTTGTTGTTCTGGAACCACCACAGATTATCCCGATCGTTGTCATCGTTCAACTCCGGGCCTCGGTGATGATTACAGATGAGTACATCGATCGTTCGCCTCGGCATGGCCATTCCCTTTCAGTGTTTCTTCAATCCGAGCCACTCTCGTAACTCGATCGTTCAGGAGTCTCAAACAGTCTCTTCTCCCATCAAACACGTCACTCCGGCACGCGCCGGCTCGCTGTGACACCGCTGGCCCGCACAAATCCGTTTCGTACGCGTCTCCTTGCTCACACACAAACACACCGACAAGCGAGTTTGTTGGGTGCCACCCAAAGCCTGCCTCCAAAAGGGAACTCTGAGCAAAACTTACAACTGAGAACAGAGAGAAGCAGAAAGGCCCCGTTCGCCCCGATGCGTTGGCTCGGGTCCGCCGCTTTCCGTCCGCGCACATCGGCCTACCACCGAGACATTGCGGCCGTTTGCAGGCATTTGCGCTTTTCTTCTGCTGCAAACGCACGCATTCGCCGCCAGCCCCGCTCCTCAAGCCCCGCAGCGACGGGAGCCAGCCAGGGGCGACGGAACCGAACGGTTGGGAGGCGATCCACACGCGCCGCGCGAATGCCGGAATAAACGCGCAGACAGGGGAAAACAACATGTCACGTCAACAAGCCATCAACTACATCGAGAAGCAGGATAGCAACTCCTCCGTTCTCGACAAGACCACATCGCAGCTCCGCCGCGAGATCAACAAGGCCCTTGTCGACCGCGACCCACCCACCTACAAAGCCGTCTATGCCAAGTTCAAGCTCGAAAAACACGGTATCAGCTATCATGCCTTCTACCGCTACGCCAGGCGCGTCCGCTCAGCGGCGGCGATGTTTGATATGGCAGAAATGACCGCGTCGGCGGGCACGGACCTGCCCGCCGTACTCCCGAAGGTCTTGGCCCAGCGCCTGCTCGAGGTGCTCGCCTTCGAGGACGTCTCGCCCCGGCACATCCAACGGTTGGCCGACGCCTACAAGACGGCCGTGAACGCCCAGGTCACCATCCGGCGGCACGGGCTGTTCCGCAACAAAGGCGACAAGGACGCCGGTTGCGACATCGCCGATGCGATCATGCAGTACCGGGACCTCGTCGAGCATGCGGAGGCGGTCAAGACTGATGGATAGCAGACTCCGGATGGCGGATTGCGAGGGCGCGACTCACGCGGAAGTCCTTCGCCCTCCTCATCTGCAAGGCTTCACTCTGCTTCGCCGAAAACCTCCGCCTCGAACGAGTGTAGCTCGGCTTTGGGCTGTTTCCACGCGTTGGACGGCAAGCTGGCCTTTCGGCAGACCTGGGCGAGGAACTCCGCCCGCGTCCACCCGCGCTCATAGGCCACCTGGGGCAGCAACACGCCTCGTTGCCCACCGAGCGAAATCAGGATTCCGTGGCGCCCCACGATGATCTCCTCGGGGTCATTCACCCGCTTCATGGGTGTGAGGTAGCTGATCTCGATGTCGATATCGTCCAGCTCCTTGGCCGTCACGGGATTGCTCACGAAGCGGTAATCCTGGCACGCGCTCACCGCGTTGTGAATCACTGCCTCGTACAACGGCCCATCGGCGACCATGTTGCCGATGCAGCCGCGGAGGCGGCCATGATTCTGCAACGTCACAAAGCACGCCCCGTCCGACCGCATCGCCGCGGGCAGCTTGGCTGCCTCGACGGTCGGTGGCTCCTTGCCTTTCAATTGTGCCGTGACCGTCCGCCGCGCCAGCCGCAACAGCTCGGCCCGCACCTGCGCGTCGAGCGTCCCAGGCCGGCGCGTGAACACAATCGACTCGTACGTCACGCTGTTCGTCCAATCTCCGGTCATGTTGCCCGACGTATCGAACGCCGCCAGCACGCCGGTGGCGCTGGCCTGCATCGACAGGATGCGCAGCAGCAGCGAGATCGGCCCGCGGCCGCAGATGGTATCGCCCGTCTTCTCCAGATGTTCGACGAATCCGTCGAAATCACAGCGGAGCAGCGGTGCCGCCGCCTTGTCACCAAGGTCGCGGAGCTTCTTCGCCACGTCATCCTCGAAGGGCTGATACCCGAAGTTCGGACCGAAATGCGTGAAATCGCTGCTCGCAACGAGCAACGTGCCCTCGTCAACCCACGGCACAATCGCCTGCGCGGCCTGGGCCCAGGCCTGATCCGTCATCCGGCCGACGAGCAGTGGCACCAGCCGGAACTCCTTGATCGCCCGCTGCAAGAACGGCAACTGAAGCTCCAGCGAATGCTCGCCGCCATCGACGCCGGGATTCGAGGAAAACCCGGTCTTCTTCAACAGGGCGTCGCAGACCTCCCGATCGATCGGTACCTGGCCCAGCGGCGTCTCGTACGCCGTCAGTTCACGGGGCACGTCCACGCCCTGGTACGTACCGGCGTATCGGTGACTGAACGCCAGCACAATCACGCGCTTGTATTCGTGCCCCTGCAAGCACCGATAACCAGCCGCCGCCACCGGCGCGCTATACTGATAGCCTGCGTGCGGCGAGATGACTGCGACGGGCTTGCCCGCCAGGCTCGGTGCTTTCGACTGGGCCATCAGATCATCCACCGTCTTCACCAGCGCCCCGCGTGCACCGGGGTACCAACGCCCCGCACAATACGCGGGCCGAACGGTCTTCCCACTTTCCTGTGCGACGGCCATGCTGCCCACTCCCATAGAGATGACTACGAAGCTGACAAGACCAGATCGAATCAACGAGAACACGTCCATGATGATCGCCTCCACCGGCCCCATGCCAGTAGTGTAGCACAGAGCCCGTAGCGTGGGCCATTGGGCCCACGTTCTGATCCTGTCGAGCCCGTAGTTCTGATCCGCGTCCTGCGCCGGGGTACGGGATCAACGGATGGGCAACATTGCCCCTCGTACATGAGTAACACAGGATGCTTCGGGCATGGAGGGGGGAGGTCGCGAAATGAGGACAAGATCAATCAGGAAGCCGGGGCTCGATGCGCGGGCGTCCGCAGCCGGGGGGGCCTCACGGGTGCCACCAGCCGTGGCGTTCCAGGGCTCAAGCCAGACGATCCCGCCTGCACGCAACCCCTACGCGTTGGCGGGCATTGGCTGCGGAGCGGGGCTGGCGGTTGCCGTCGGCGTGTTGTGATGATCGTCAACTGGATCGCCGGCAGGGCTACCGATGCCAACGGGACGCTGGACGTCGTCACGGTAGGTCCCGACGCCCGTACGCGGCAGTCGCTGGAATGGCCGATGCCTCGGGCCGGCAATGCGCGGACTGGCCTTAGGCTGGAAGGTCGCCAACGCCATGCACTGGGCGTGCCATCGGCACGTGACCTGTTGGCAAAACTCGGTAGCGCGTCCGAAGCACGGCTTGTATCCGTCCGCTTTCTGCATGGTATGGATCAGGTCGAAGTTGGGCATTTCACCGGTCTCGATGGCCCGGTGAACCGCACGGTCCCGCGCGACGTGGAGATCCAGCATGTGTGGAGCCTTTCCTTCACTCTCCGGTCCGTTGACGTGTGCTGTCGACGCTCGCAGTGCTGGCTTGGCGGCCCGTAATCGACAGTGTGTATTACCAGCAGAACCGAGCAATTGAGACCTCTCCATCGTTTGAGTTCTTCGGAAGGAGGACACGGCTGGTTAAGTAAGAAATCCCACCCGCAGTGACGATTCAACCACCTACTTCTGATCGGAATACGAAGCCCCGCATGGAGCAAACGCCACGAGCCCGCGGACGCACATCCGGCACGGCCTTCCACCGAGAGGCCACCGCGATTACCATCGCCAGAGCGCCAAGGCGGCACACGAAACGCCCGTCAACATGGAGGCAGGACAATGAGATTGAGCATCGTGGCAAACGCGCTGCTTCTGCTGGTGATCGGTCCGGCCGTCGCCCAGGAGACAACGTCCGAGAGCAGGACGTCCAACAAGTTCTACCCCGAGATCGAACCCTTCAAGACCGGCTACTTGAGGGTCTCAGACCTGCACGAAATCTACTACGAGCTCTGTGGCACGCCGGCGGGCCGTCCGGTCATGGTCCTACACGGCGGGCCCGGTGGCGGCAGCTATCCCACCCTGCGCCGCTATCACGATCCGAAGAAGTACCTGATCGTCCTCCACGACCAGCGCGGCGCCGGCAGGAGCAAGCCCTACGCCGAACTCCCCGAGAACACGACCCAGGACCTCGTCAACGACATCGAGAAGCTCCGCAAACACCTGGACCTCGGCAAGGTCCAGATCTTCGGCGGATCGTGGGGCTCCACACTCGGCCTGGCCTACGCGGAACAGTACCCCGACAACGTGAGTTCGCTCGTCCTGCGTGGCATCTTCACGGCTACAAGGTGGGAGATCGACCACTTCTACCACGGCCCGGTGGCCGAGTATTTCCCGGAGGTCCACGAGCGGCTCAAGTCGATTCTGCCCCACGCGGACCGGCTGGACTACCCACGGCAACTCCTCGACATGCTGCGAAGCAAGGACCCGAAGGTCCGAGATAAGGCCGCTCGTGCCTGGGCTGCCTACGAAATCAAGATCGCTGACATCGAGAAGTCAGATGAAGACGTGCAGCGCTCCCTGGATTCTTGGGGTAAGTATTACGACTTCGCCCTGATCGAAAACCACTATATGGCCAACAGTTGTTTCCTCGACGAAGGCCAGCTTCTTCGGGAGGCCGGCAGGCTCAAGGACATCCCGACCGTCATCGTCCACGGCCGCTACGACATGATCTGCCCACCGGTCAATGCCTGGCGCCTACACGAGGCCGTCCCCGGTTCGCGGCTGGTCCTCGTCGAGGCTGCCGGCCACTCCGGCGGTTCGCCGCGCATGCGAGCCGCGCTGATCGAGGCCGTCAAGTCGCTGGAGACGGGCATCATGAAGAAAGGAAGATGAACGCCAACCCGCCAAAAGGCCGAGCAGCGATCCCTGGTCGCCTTCATCTGAATGTGGGCATTGCGTTCATCCTTCATCCTTCACCCTTCATCCTTCATCCTTCACCCTTCCCTCAACTCCCACCGCCGAACGACGATCCGCCACCGTGGATGCCTTACATCCGGGTCCAGTCGATCCTTCCATGCCGCGTCCGGGTCTTCGAGATACGCGCGCGTCTCCGCCACGACATAGTTGCGATCCAACGCTGCTTGCAGCGACGCCCAATCGGGCAACTCGGCGAATCCAGCAGTCTGGATCGTGACCAACGCCGGCACGGCGGACTTCTCCACGAAGGGCAAGATCGTCTCAGGTGTCGCCGCCATGGCGTCGTGCCGCTCGCGACCTGCCGCAGGCAGGTCGGCAAGCGACCGCCAAAGGCAGCGATCTACCTTCGCCGGAAGCTCGGGCCGACCGCCGCCCGACCGGGCCGCGAAGGCGCATCCGTGGTAGTACCGTCCTGATGGGTGTGTCACGACCCAATACATCGGCGGCGGAGCATCCTGGTCGGCGACGAGATCGTCGATGACACGCTTGAACGGATCCAACCACCGGAGGCTGGACCAATGCCGCTGTGTCACCAAGTTGACACCGCAACCGGCCCAGCCAACGATCAAACACACGACGGTCACCCGAGCGGCCACCTGCCCGGTACCCCACCGAGCTATACGTGACAGACCACATGCCGTCCGCCCTTCGCTACTCGCCTTTGGCCTTTCGCCATTCGCCATTCGCCATTCGCTATTCGCTATTCCTGCCCCCCGCACGAGCAAAGCCGCAACCAACAAGCACGCCGCCCCGCTGAACGCCATCACGTACTTGTCGATCATCGTCCGTGATGCCACGCCCGCGACGAAGCAGCCCAGCGTGATGACGGCAATCGGCCAAACCGCCCGCCACTGCTGAACCAACAGGACAACCACGCCGATGCCGAACAGCGTCATCGGCACCAGCACCCACCATGCCCTGATCGACGCCAGGTTGCCCGTCGTCAGGGCCAGCATCGTCCGTGCTGCCGTGGCTGCGTATGTCGTCCAGGAGCCGCCGACCTCCGGGAAGCTTGTCGCCTGCCGGAAGAACGGCACCAGCCAGGCCGCATACAGCACGATCGCCAGCGACCCACCCCACACCCAACGTCGCACGCCGCCGGCCTTACGCCGAGAATGCAGCACGCCGACGAGCCAGACCAACCCCACCAGCACGGGTCCGAAGTAGTTCGTGTAGCACATCCCCGCTGCCGCAAATGCCCAAGCGATTGCCAGGCGTCGGGCACCCTTGTGCACACGTTCGAGCACGGACGCCCCAAGGACCCAAGGAAATGCCTTGTACTGAGGAGCAGACCGCTCGGCTGCGGATAGTCGCGCCGTCAGCCACAACAGCACTGCCACCATCAGGAACATCAGGCTGTACCACCGCGCGGCGAATCCGAAGAACAGATGCGCCGGGTGCAGTACGCAGAGCAGCATGGCCGCTAGCCCCGTCTGCCGGTCGAACCACGCCCGCCCCGCCAGCCGCACGAACGGCAGGCCGATCAGAAAGAACAGAATCGACAGACTCCGCAGTCCCAACGGCCCCACGCCGAAGACACGCACCCAGGCGTTCTCCAACAGGTAGTACAACGGTGGGTCCGGCTCTGCCCCGTGCCACAGCGCCGACACCATCTCGCCGGCCGGCATCACGTACCGCCGGCAGCTAAACGCCTCGTCGTCGAATACGGTGTAATGCCCCGCCGCCCAGAACATGAACGCACCGCCCCCAAGAATGGCGAGCACTGTCCAGCGATCGATCAGTTCACGCGCGATGATTGTCCGTCCCGAAATGACGCCGCCGCCACGATCGCTCTTCGCCCTACCGTGCAGCGGCCTGGCCGCGTCTGCAGTCCGAATCCGCGAACTGCTATTCTACGCTGGGACACCATTCTGGAAACTGAATTCATGGGTTAGGAGTGCCGCAGGGGTGCATGACACTTCAGGCGGTATTCGGTTCTGGGTGCCACGGGCCGCTTGCCCGCCCGTGCCGTCTCTCCGGCGGGCACATGGGCATGCACACTGGCAGGCAAGCTGCCAGTGCCACCCGCCGCGAACTGCTATTCTACGCTGGGACACTATTCTCGAAACTGAATTCATGGGTTAGGAGTGCCGCAGGAATAACGTAAACGGTTGACCCGCCTGCCAGCGGGCAGGTCCGCCAAACGGCGAGCCGGCAGGCCAGCCAAGTGGCACTATCGGTCAAGCTGTTTCTGCGCGACGCCTTGCCGCCGGTCGTTTCATCGGACGACGATCCGCCGCGAAAACGACCCGTCTTCATCCATCATGCCGAGCAACGCGACCGTGATGCTTGTTGCAAGAATCGGTTCTTCGTGGTTCCGTCAACGCGAGGTTGTCGCGGTGCGTCGTTGTTGCGGCGATTACGTCACTTGTTTGCCGCCACACGTTCCGCGTCGTTCACGAAACGCACTTCAGTCCCGACGGACACCATCCGCGCGAGGCGCAGGGCGTCCCAGTTGGTCAGCCGGATGCAGCCGTGCGAGCCGGTCTTGCCGATCAACTCCGGGTCCGGCGTCCCGTGAATGCCATAACCTTCGAGGCTCAGCCCGATCCAGCACAAGCCGACAGGGTTGCGGGGTCCCGGTGGAATCGTCAACCGGCGATCCACGCCCTTGACCTCCGGCCAACAGGCCGGATCGAACAGGTACGACGGGTTCATGGCGATCGTCTTGATCCGACACGGACCGATTGGGCGCTTCTCACGATGCTTGGCAATCGAACAGTGAAGCAGACCCACCACGCCGCCGGCCTTGTCAAACAGGCGTATGACCTTCGCACCGAAGTTGACCTCCACGCTCGCGATGCGAGCTGTGCGGGCGCCGGTGCTTCCGCCACCTTCAGCGCGGGGGACGGGCGATGTCCCCTCCGTCCGGACATTCGGCAGCACCAGCGAGTCCCCCACCTTCAGACTTTGCGGGTCCACACGTGGATTCAGCTTCGCCAACAGCCGCCGCGTACAGTGTCCCCGTTCCGCCGCCAGCACGT
The DNA here is from genome assembly GCA_016935885.1 of Phycisphaerae bacterium. The sequence continues at coordinate 9,706 of JAFGQA010000455.1, forward strand.
CGAGCGACGGGTAGCCCAGCCGCTTCATCCTAGACTTGCCCAGCCAATCCCGAGGATGAGGCCCCACCTGCGCCGCATCGGCAGCCGTCAACGCGTACTGCCGCACCGCCGGCTCCGAATCTACGCCCAACGCCGCCTCGGTTGCCGCGTCGGGCTTGCCTGTCGCAGACAGGCCCGCGTGTGCCTGAAACGCGCGAAACGCCATCCGCGTCTTCGGCCCAACGATCCCGTCGATGATCCCGGGCGAGAAACCCGCCCGATCCAGCGCCGCCTGCCAGGCCACGGCCTGCGGAATCGCAACCGTCTTCGGCACCTCGCCGGTCGCCCCCGTGGCCTGCGCTTTCTGGCCGCCGGGCCGCGCTCGTCCCGTCAACGGGATGTACGTTTGCCCGCCCGGTTCGCCCAGATCGCCGAGGCTCTCGTGGTCGGAGTCCTGTTCCGCGGGCGTCACGCTCTGCTGTGTGCCCGTTGCCTCGTCCGCCGAGGCGGCAATCAGAAGCCGCTGGCCAAACGCCTGCCTGGCCCCGATCAAGAGCAGTATCCACACTACTAAGATGACTAACTTGCCTGACCAGGCACGCAGGCGATCGGACATGGCGTTCTCCCTGGGCGAAGTCCCGGCGCGGAGCGTCCCCCTTCTTATCGGCAGCGGGCGCCCACTCCCTGCGAAGCGCCGCTCGGGCTGAAGCCCGCGGCTCGTCGGAGTTGTCGCGAATCTCGAACGCAAACCGATCAGTTTCACGAAAGAAGTAGAATCGCTACCGCCCGATAATACCGGTATAATAACTCCAAGATGGCAAGCACCGACCTGACCATCACCGTCCTCGGATCGGGAACGTCACACGGTATCCCCATGATCGCGTGCGATTGTCCCGTGTGCGGGTCCACGGACCCGCGGGACAAGCGTACCCGTGCCAGCGTCGCCGTCACAAGGAGCAGCCCCCCGCCCATTCATCCTCCATCGTCAATCGTCAATCCCCAATCCCCAATCGACACGACGCTCCTGATCGATACCGGCCCCGAGCTTCGCCTACAATGCCTGGCCAACGACATCCGCCATGTCGATGCCGTGCTTTACACGCACCACCACATCGACCACCTCGCCGGCCTCGACGACCTTCGCCGCTTCAACTGGGTGCAGAATCAGGACCTCCCCTGCTACGGCCTGCCGGATACGCTCGAACGCCTCCGAACCATGTTCGCCTACGTCTTCGAGCACGACCCCGAGTATCCCTCTGCCAAGCCGGAGCTGACCACGCACGCGATCAACGGGCCGTTCGACATCCCTACCCGACCCACGACTCGTCATCACGAATCCCCGATCGTCAATCCCCAATCGTCCATCCGAATCACCCCCGTCCCGCTGTTGCACGGCACGCTTCCCGTCCTCGGCTTTCGTATCGGCAACTTCGCCTACTGCACGGATGTTAGCGAGATCCCACGGGCTTCCTGGCCGCTCCTCGAAGGTCTGGACGTCCTCATCCTGGCCGCCGTGCGAAAGCGCCCCCACGCCACGCACTTCAACCTCGAGCAGGCCGTCGACCACGCCCAACGAATCGGTGCCAAGCGCACCTACTTCACGCACATCGCCCACGAGCTGGCCCACGAAGAAACCAACCGCGACCTTCCCGCCAACATGGCCCTCGCCTACGACGGCCAAGTCATCCACTCGACCTGACGGCCCTGGCCCTGCTCGGCCACGAATCACACCGACCAGCCCGCAGCCGGCAACGCAGGAACGCATGGGTGACCGCTATTTCAGCAGGTAAGCATAAGAGCCCCCGGCCTTCGCAGGAACGCATGGGTGAACGCTATTTCAGTAGGTAAGCATAAGAGCCCCCGGCCTTCGCAGGAACGCATGGGTGAACGCTATTTCAGCAGGTAAGCATAAGAGCCCCCGGCCTTGGCCGGGGGGTAGCCGGATGACTGCTGAAACGAACCCCCCGACCGAAGTCGGGTACGTATTCAGCCCAACAGAGGGTGGCACGGTCAAGCGGAGCTCGGAACGAACGGAGCTTGGCTGTGAAGCATCGTCGTGGACTTCGACCACTATCACCCAGCCTGACCTGAGACGAACCCCCCGACCAAGGTCGGGGGCTCTTATTCCAAGGCTGCCGAAATCTACCTATCAATCGTGACGTACACCCGGAACGCATCATAGTGCCGGCTATCGGATGCAGACCATCCGGTCCGAGGCTATGATGGCGGACATGGACCGAGACGTGGCTTTGAAGTTACTGCGCGGCGGGAAGGACGGCATCAAGGAATGGAATCGCCGGCGCAAGGCTGGGGAAGGGTTTCCCGACCTCAACAATGCCAACCTCAGCGGGGCCGACCTCAGGCGCACCAACCTGAGCGGCGCGCACCTCAACAGCGCTGACCTGAGCGGTGCCAACCTGAATGATGCCAACCTGCGCGAGGCCAAGCTCGGCCACGCCAACCTCAGTGGTGCCGACCTCAGCGGTGCCGACCTCAGCGGTGCCGACCTCCTGGAGGCGAACCTCGATCATGCCGACCTCAGTGGCTCCAACCTACACCGTACGAAGCTCAACGCTGCCAACCTCAGCGGTGCCAACCTCCGTGAAGCCCGCATGGTCGATACCATACTCTTCGCTGCGCACCTGACCCAGGCGAATCTTCTCGGAGCGAGGCTGGATGGTACACAGTTCCACAGTGCTCTACTGGATGAAGCTAAGCTGCTGCAAGTCACCGTCAACACGAAGACGATCCTTGAGGATGCGAAGGTTGCTCACTGCACGATAGAACGCCACACCCTCGAAAGCCTTAAGGAATACGGCGGCTTAACGCCCGGCGCGCGGATGACCATGAACATCGTGGATGGCGTGGCCACGCTCCGGGCCAACTACAGCGGTTTCTTGCAGTGGGTTCACGTTATCGCTCTGCTGGTGTTTCTGTATCCATACCTCTGGTTCGTCCTCAGCCATTGGGCGGGAGCGAGATTCAATCTGCCCGAGGGTGCTCACTCAATCACCTTGCTGGAGGCCTTGGGGCGTTTCGTCTGGAACGGCGGCGAGAACTGGGAGGCTGGATGGGATTTCAACGTCGTGCCCTTCTCGCTCTTCGTTTTTGCGCTACTCTACAACGTTCTTCGCGGAGTCCTCCTGTGGAAAACGAAGACGCTGGAGCTGGCCCAGGAGGCCAGCGGCTTGCCGGCTCTCTTTTCCTTGACGGGCGGATGGGGTAGGGCATTCCTCGCTGCGAAGTGGGGACTTTATGTGAACCTGATCATCGTGGCCATTCACACAATGCACTTCCTGATGCAGGAGATTCCGCTGTCGCCGTGAAGGCGTAAAGTGCAACATGATAGATGGTGATATCGGGTCTGCGCCCACCCGCGCGGGCTGTCCGTCCACTGGACCTGATTGGACGTTCCGCGGCGATATCGAGATCATCATCGGCAGGGCGCTGGGGGAGGAGAAGTCGTGCCGCTGCCAGTCGGCGAGCGACAGAGACGTGGGTCCGTTGTACTTCGGGCAGCATCCGAATCTGGGTGCCACGGGCGGCTTGTCCGCCCGTGCCGTCTCTCTGGTGAGCGCACGGTGTATATACACTGGCAGGCAAGCTGCCAGTGGCACCCGCGCGTGCACATACTGGCGCATGGGGCATACACACGGGCGGGCAAGTACGTGCTTACCCAAGTACGTGCTTACCTTGGTGGCATGGGTAAGCGGAGCCGCCGCCGGCGGCGGAGCTCACCCGTGGGCGTCCATTCGAGCCTGTCTTCACGGGTAATGAGCGACCCGCCCCCGTGGGGCGTGTCGCTCGTTACCCATGCCACCCCGTTTGAACGCTAAGCGATTGTCAACAAATAACCTAAAGCGAAAGGGGCTGCTGCGACGATACGGCTATTATGCCCGACGTCGCAGTGATCCGCGA
>JAFGQA010000456.1 GCA_016935885.1 Phycisphaerae bacterium
ATGATCCGGTAGGCCTCGTCGTACTGTCCTTTCTCGATGAGAGCCACATAGCGCCACGGTTCCGTATCGACCGGGCAGGCGGCCTGGCAGGGCGCGCCGACCAGATTCTTGCAGACGTAGGCATCGCATCGTTTGTCTTCGACGTGCCGGCGATATTCCTCGCGAAAGTACCGAAGCGTGCTCAACACCGGATTGGAGGCGGACTGGCCCAACCCGCACATCGTCGTGTCCTTCACGACCAGAGCCAGTTCCTCCAGCAGGTCGATGTGCTCGGGCGTTCCTTTGCCGAGCGTGATGTCCTCAAGAATCTCGTACATTCGCTGCGTGCCTTTGCGACAGGTGAAACATTTGCCGCAGGATTCGTCCTTGAGGAAGTTCATGAAGTACCGGGCGACATCCACCATGCAGGTGTTCTCGTCCATCACGATCATGCCGCCGGAGCCCATGATCGAGCCCGCTTTGGTCAGACTGTCGTAGCTGATCGGCAGATCGAACAGCGACGCCGGGATGCACCCGCCCGAGGGGCCGCCTGTCTGCACCGCCTTGATCCGAGTCTTGCCGGCCGGGCCTCCGCCGATCTCGTGGACTACCTCCTTGAGCGGCATGCCCAGAGGGACCTCGACGAGTCCGGTGTTCCGGATCTTCCCCACCAGAGAGAAGATCTTGGTCCCCGTGTTCCCCTCGACGCCGATTCCCGCAAAGGCGTCGGCGCCGTGGCGAATGATGAACGGGATGTTGGCCAGTGTCTCGACGTTGTTGATGCAGGTCGGGGCACCGTGGATGCCCTTGGCAATGGGATACGGCGGTCGCTGTCGCGGCTCGCCCATGCGGCCCTCGATGGAGCGGATCAGGGCCGTCTCCTCGCCGCAAACGAAGGCGCCCGCCCCTTGCACGATATCGATGTCGAACGGTGTCCCCGATCCGAGGATGTTTTCGCCCAGCAGGCCCAGGTCACGCGCCTGACGCAATGCGATCTGCGCGTGTTTGATCGCCAGTGGATACTCGCTGCGGACGTAGATGACGCCGTGGGTTGCGCCGATGGCGACGGCGGCGATGGTCAAGCCTTCGAGGATCGCGTGGGGATTGCCCTCCAGGAGACTGCGGTCCATGTAGGCGCCCGGGTCACCTTCGTCCGCGTTGCACACGACGAACTTCTTACCGCCCACGGCGCGCGCGTTTCGGGCCAGTTCCCACTTCTTGCCGGTGGGGAAGCCGGCGCCGCCACGGCCGCGCAGGCCGGAGATCTTGATCTGCTCGATCACCCATCCCGCATCGGAACGGGACAATGCCTGAACGAGCGCGCTGTAGCCGCCCTGAGCGATGTAGTCCTCTATGCGGGTGGGGTCCACCTTCTCATTGCCGCTCAACACCCCACGGGCCTGTTTGGCGAAGAAGTCGATCTGATCCTGTGTGGCAACGCGGGGTCCGCCCATGGGGCCTGGTGGCAGCAGGCTCTCAATTACCTCATCGAGGGCGGCCGCCCGAACGATGCGTTCCACGTCGTCGGGATTGACTCTGGGGTAGAACGTTCGCCTGGGCTCCACGAGGATCGAGGGCTCCATCTGACAGAACCCGTGACAGCCCGTGACGCGCAGAGCGACCCGGCCGGCCAGGCCGTTGGCCAGAATGGCGCGCTGTGCCTCGCGGATGAGTTCGGCGGCGCCGCTGGCGATCCCGCAGGTGCCCGCCGGGATGACGATCGTCGTGGCGTTTGGATCGGCTTGCGCTCTCAGACGGTCGTGCAGAGCCTTGAAGTCATCGAAGCAGGTCAGCGTCTTCATGGATCGTTCCTGATATGGCCGCTCAATCCGCTTCGGCCGGCGTGGTCTCCAGATCCAGTCTGCGTCCAGCGCAACCCCGGCGCGCGCAGACCATGAGAGTGGCGCCCTTGTCGATCGTCATGCGGGCCATGTCCGCTCCACATTCCGAACAGCGCGATTCGCCGATCATGTCTGCCTCGCACATCGGGCAGGCAAGGACGGTGATCGAATGCGCGGGAATCTCCCCGTCGCAGACCGATCGGAGACTGCCGTGGAGAGAGGACAGATACAGGGGCCGGCGGTCCCCGTTCCAGGACACCGTCAATCGAATCGACGGGACGTTGTCGATGGGATGTGCCGCGTCCATGAGGCTTTGTCGGCAGTGCGGACATCGGACGGACAGCGGAAAACGGTGATTCTCGCGGGGCTGATCCAGGCCTTCACGGGTCCGTTTCAGGATCTCCGCGACCTGGCTCTTTCTGACGTTCGAGTAATAGCGCCCGTCCACCACGACGATCGGTCCGAGGGCACAGGCGCCCAGGCAGTTCACCGTTTCGAGCGTGAACTCCTTGTCGGGCGTCGTCTCTCCGGAGGCGATGCCGAGCTGGTGGATGAATTCGTCGGCGATCCTCGGAGCGCCGCGCACGTGACAGGCGGTCCCGAGACATACCGAGACGAGGTGCTTGCCTCGGGGTTTCAGGCTGAAGGCCTTATAGAACGTGACGACGGCATAGATGTCGGTTAGAGACTCACCGGTCGCTGTGGCCACGCGCCGAAGGGCGTCTTCCGGAAGATATCCGTATTCCGACTGGATCGCGGTGAGAATGGACAGCATGCCCCCCAGGGAGCCATGGTGCTCCGCGACGATCGTCTCCACAGTCCGGTCATCCATTGCAACCTCGTGTCGATGGGCCGTGTCCATCCAGGGGACACCGAGATGGCCTCAGCAGTAGTCCTCACAATGCCACACCCCGCCCGGCGAATGCTGCAGGGTGCAGCCGTCCCGATTCTTGCAGTTGCAGCACAGTCCCATCGCGGTGTCGAGGTTGGGTTCCTCCTCCTCAATGGGCAAAACCGGCGCGTGCTCCAGTTCGAGCGACGTCGCGTCATCGAATTCTTCACAGAACAGGACGGGCAGCTTGATGCCTTTGCGTCGAGTGCATATAGACTTGCCGTTGCACGTCGAGCAAAGACCCAGGGATTGTTCTACGAGCGCCATCGCGTCAACCTCCCTTTTCTTTCTGCACTTGCCGGTCTGACCCACGCAACTGCTCCGAGCCGTTGCCGACATGGACAACTGTTGCACAAGCAATGGATGTGCCATCACCTGAGCAATGCCGCATTTATTTCAGGTGTTTGCCGTTAAGTGCTTATACTGGAGTGTTTTGCGAAATTCGGTATGCTGGGGTGCCAGAGTCAGGCATCCGGTATGCGTGTGCCGGATTGGGGGGATGGAGCGGGGAGAATTGGGCCACTGGGGAGATTCTCCCCGTAAAACCCATCGGTCTGCGGTCGCACGGGAACGTCCCCGG
>JAFGQA010000457.1 GCA_016935885.1 Phycisphaerae bacterium
AAGACCTCGGCGGCGGGAATGGCGGTGGTGCTGGCCGGCAAGAACGTGATGTTCGCCGGTCCGGCCAAACGCAAGTTCCGTGTCGCCTTGTTGGGCTGTGGCGGCCGGGGAAACGGTGCGCTGGAGAATTGCATCGCGGCCGCCAAGATCATGGATGTGGGTCTGGAGGTCGTCGCGACCGCGGACTGGTTCAAAGACCGGGCCGAGGGAGCCGGCAAGCGGCACAGCGTGCCGCCCGCCAAGTGCTTCAGCGGCGGGGACGCCTACAAGAAGCTGCTGGAGACGGACGCCGACATCGTCATCATGGCGACCTCGCCGAACTTCCGGCCGGTGCACTTCGAGGCGGCAATCAAAGCCGGCAAGAACGTGTTCATGGAGAAGCCCGTGGCGGTGGACCCGCCGGGAGGCCGAAGGGTGATCGCCGCCGGGGAGCTGGCCAAGCAAAAAGGCCTGGCCGTTGTCGCCGGCACGCAGCGCCGTCACGAGGCGGGCTACCTCCGCACGCAGTACGCCGTGGAGCGCGGCGCCATCGGCAAGATTGCCGGTGGGGCCGTCTGGTGGTGTGGCGGTGCACTGTGGTATCAGACGAAGAAGCCCGGCGAGAGCGACGCCGACTACATGGTGCGCAACTGGGTCAGCTTCACCGAGATGTCCGGCGACCACATTGTCGAGCAGCATGTCCACAACATCGACATCGCCAACTGGTACGTCGGTCACCCGCCCCAGACGGCCCTTGGCTTCGGCGGCCGCGCCCGACGCAAGACCGGCGACCAATTCGACTTCTTCAGCGTCGATCTGAACTACGGCGAGGGCTGTCACATCCACAGCATGTGCCGACAGATCAACGGCACCGACGGCGACGTCCGCGAGTTCTTCCGCGGCACCGAAGGCGAAACCGGCGGCGGCGGCGGACTCAAGGGCAGCAAGGAAATCGCCACGCCGCAATTCCCGGACCGCGACCCCTACGTGCAGGAGCACGTCGACCTGCTCACCAGCATCATGGAGGAGAAGCCGCTCAACGAGGCCCGCAACGTCGCGGAGTCCACGCTCACGGCGATCATGAGCCGCATCTCCGCCTACACCGGCAAGATGGTCGTGTGGAAGGACATCGCCGATAACGAGAAGTCGCCGTGGTACAACCTGACGCTCAAGCCGACGGCAGAAGACTTCGAGACCGGCCAGGTGGTCGCTCCGAAGGACGATGTCGTCGCCATCCCGGGCAAGGAGGCATAGCGCGACCCGGGTGACGCACGGGCGTCACGCTTTGCTGACAGTAAGACGAGAAGCCGTGCCATTCGTGACACGGCTTCTTCTATGATTATGTGATCGTCGGCACTCGCGTGCCAATGCTCAGTCCAGCGGGACAACCTGCGTGTACTTGATGAAGGCGCGGGCCGTCGGCTCGTGCGGCTGAATCTCGCCGACGAGTCCCACCTTCTTGCCGATGAGCGGCGTCAGGTCCTGACTCGCCGCCGAGGCTGCCGCCCCGATGTAGCAGATGGTCTTGCCCGTCTCGTCGAGGATGCGATACCGCTTGGTCTGATCGGTCGCGGGGTACAGGCTCGAACTGGCCAGCGTCCCGATGACGGCAAACTTGCCGAGGTTCTCGATCTGGGCCAGCCTCTCCTCGCGGGCCTCCTCGATCCTGGTGTTCACCTTGGACCGCTCCTGCTTCTGGACTTCGATCTCCTTGCTCACCGTGCGCACCAGCTCGAATCGCTCGATCTGCTTGAGTGTGAACTCGGCATACCGGGCCGCTTTGCCGGCGTCCTCGTGCTTGATGATCTCCTGGAGCTTCTCCTTGAGCGGGTCGTAGTTCTGCTCCGCCAGGGGCTTGGCATGTTCCACTTTGAGCTGCTTGACCATCGCGTAGTAAGCGTCGAGCAGTTCGGATTCCCCGGCCGCCGGCGGTTCCGACGGCTGACCGGGGATCTGCACCACCGGCAGAGTCTGACCCGGCGACGACCGTCCAGGCTCCGACGCAACTGGCTGAATGAACTGCGTGCTCACCCACAGGTACGCCCCCTGCGGCGGAGCGATCTTGTAGTAGTCGTCCTTCTCCTCGCCGAGCAGCTTGACGGTGTCGCCGCGGAAGAGCTTCACCTGCTCGCTGGTCGAATGCATCGGCTCGACGAAGTCAGACCCGGCGTAGATGCGAACGTTGTCGCCCGTCACGATGCCCATCATCGGGTTGTCCAGGTTGATGCTCACGTATTGCATCGGGATCCACGAGAAGCACCCCGGGGGCGGCAGAATGCTGGACCAGCCCTGCTGCGTGGCGATCACCTGGATGCGATCGTTCTTGTAGAGCTTGCCGCACTGGTAGTAGTTGGTCCCGGGTCCGGAGCGCACATAAACGTCATCGCCCGTCGCCTCCGCCACGTACACGTAGGAACCCGTCGGCGTCTCCGGCGGTTTGGGCGTGCCGATGGTCACCGCCGGCTGAGCCGCCATATTCACATCGGTTTGCGCCACTGCCATGCTCGCCACAGTCAGGGCGATCAGCAGTGACAGGGCCACTGCCCCGCGATAGAGCGAACGAATGCGCAGCACTTGCTCGGAGGGATTCGTGCGAGCGTACATCTTCTTTGGCCTCCTAAAGATGTTCCCATATCCATCAGGAAAACCCGCCGTCAAGACGGTCCTTCGGCTATCACCCTATTATCGGCAATCTGGCCTGTCAACGATGAAGTTATCGGTATCAACGCAAAAATCGCCCCAAGTCCAGGCCCCGCCTGCACTTCCCGCCGCCGCCCACGCGCCCCGTCGCGATATTTCCCAGATCCCCACAAAGATGGCCGACGACGTCAAGGTGGCAGGTCTGAAGCATCCAGGCTGAGATCCCACAGGCCCGGCGCCGCCTGCATTCTCCGTAACTCCTTGTTGTGACGCGACTTATGGAGATTCTCCGCCCAAATTGGCTTTGTTTGGCAGGTGCACGCCTCAGCTTGACACTCCTGCCGAATTGGCTTTGTTTGATGCGCTCGCTCGTCCTTCGATCCGCATTCCGCAATACGGCGATTGGCTTTGTTTCGCACCGGCGCCTCCCCGACTTAACACTCCCCTCGAATTGGCTTTGTTTCGCACGAGTACTCTCCCATCTTCAATCCGCATTCCGCAGTCAACAATCCGCAATTCCCACGGCCCCGAGCCCAGAATCGGCTTTGTTTCGCACAGCGGGCCGGGATGTCATTCCCGCGAAGCTTGTCCTCGACCAGATCGGGGAGCGGGAATCCAGGAACCCATCGTCCGTCCAGGCCCCACAGCGTCTATCCCATAGCTCCCGCATTTGGCTTTGTTCCGCACGCTCGCCCATTCCCTGATCCGCATTCCGCAATCCCAGGGCCCCTGGCCCGGCCGTATCCTGGGGCCTCGCCATACCCCGGCGGTCACAGTGTGGCGTTACCGGTCCAGTGTATATGGTACAACAACCATAGTATCCTGTCAAGAGCAATGTGAATACAGTCGCGATTTGTCTGTGCATACAACCTCGGGTGCCGCCAGCACTAACGAAACCGCCACGAGAATCGTCCGCCACAGAGAGCTCAGAGGCCGCAGAGCCAAATGAAACCGCCAATGAACGCGGGTGAACGCCGATCGACACTCTGTCGTTTCTCGGGATTGAGGACGGTTGTCGATCAAGGCAGGACCCCGAATGTCCCCCGACGAGGAAGTAACGAACCCGTTTGACTCCCAAAGAAGAAGTGCCGCACCCCTCTATCTCTCCCGAAGTCTTGAACGGGGGAACTGACAACGAGCCGTCTGACCGCGGAGAACACCGGCGACACGGAGAATCCAGACGGCAACTTGGGACCAGTCCACTGACGGGTCGGCACACGCCCACGGCGTCAGCCGGCAGGGTGGAGTCGGTCACGAAGAGACGTATCCGTGCGACCGGTGGTTACAGTCTTGCATGGACTTTGTGGCCACCGCCGCAAGCATGCACCACTACGTCCCCCACACCCAAGACAGACTATTGGACTAAGCGGCTTCGCCGCATAGCCACCACGCGTTAGAGCTTCTGATCTCCCTCCATCTATTTGCATACATTCCCTATCCTC
>JAFGQA010000458.1 GCA_016935885.1 Phycisphaerae bacterium
TAGCAGCCCGTGGTAAAAGGGAAAACAGCGGATCGGAAACGTCGTTCCTGACCGTAAAAACCACCGGCGAGACGCCGGTGCCACAGCTTTGCCACGGGCTGCTAGAACGCACCTGCGACCTTTGCGGCACCGCCGTCCCGGCAATGTGCACACGGGCTTTACCGCCTGTGCCACAGAAGTCCCAGGCTCTACTCCCATTGTATCGGAATGCGGCTTTCAAGACGAACGTTGGGGGGCCGCGCCTGCCGGTAGCGGGTGCGTGACAGTCTGGGGAGGTGCCACTGGCAGCTTGCCTGCCAGTGTACACGCCCCATACGCCCACCGATGAGACCGCACGGCCGGACAGGCCGCCCGCGGCACCCAGAATCGAATGCCGCCGGATGTCTCACGGACTCGCCGATGACCCGATGTGATCAGGGGCTGAACGCCTCAAACCCCATCGCTCCCCTGGCTGCGGAGGTTGGCCGATTGCACGCGGTTTCCCCTTCTAGGCCACATCGTGGGTCGGACCTTCTATGTCACGTCATGGGTCGGACCTTCGGTGGGAGGACGGGGATTCGGCGCCGCGCGGACCAGTTCAGCGGCCTCACCTGCCACCATGTGATAGGCGTGCTCGTCGGTCGGATAGCGCCGCCCCACAAGATCGGAGACGTAGCTCTCGATGGCTCGTTGAAGCTCCGAATGTACGTCCGCGTACTGCTTGACGAACTTGGGCACCGGACCAGCGGTCAGGCCGAGCATGTCGTGCAGCACAACCACGTGTCCGTCACAGTAGGGCCCTGCGCCGCAGCCGATCACGGGCAATGCCGTTGATTCGGCGATGATCCTGGCCGGCTCCGGCGGGACCGCCTCGAGCAGCAACATACAAGCGCCGGCATCCTCCAGTATCTTCGCCTCCTCGATCAGGCGTCGGGCGGACTTCGCATCTCGGCCTTGTGCCCGGTAGCCACCGAACTGGTGGACTGCCTGCGGCCGAAGGCCAAGGTGGACCATGACCGGAATGGTCGCGGCGGTCATGGCCCGAACGGTCTCGGCGATTCGGGCATCTCCCTCAATCTTCACACAATCGCAGCCGGCTTGGGCCATGAACCGTCCTGCGTTGCGAATCGCCTCCTCCGGCGTCACGTTGAACGATAGATAGGGCATGTCGCCGAGTAGGAAGACGTTCGGCGCGCCGCGGCGGACCGCGCCGGCGATCGTGACCATGAAGTCCATTGTGGCTGGTAGCGTCGAATCGTAGCCCAACACCACCTGCGCGGCCGAATCGCCAACAAGGATGCAGTCGATTCCCGCAGCCTCCTCGATCTGGGCCATTGGGAAATCGTATGCCGTCAATATACTGATCGGCTGCTTGGCTCGCTTACGGGCCATCAGCGTGGAGAGGGTGATCTTCGGCCGGTTGCTCGCGCGGGTCATGGGCATAGGGTAGGACGACTTGTGCCCACTATCAAGCGGTCAGGAGCCTGCGACCTGGTCGGGGGAGGAGGTGCGCCGTGCGGCACGGAGCTGCCCCAGCTCAAGGCCTAACGCGCACAGGCTGAAGGGCTCCTCAGGTTCCGGCGCAGCGGCCTTGCTTTCCACAGTCCATCACCATGCGCCACGGCACAGGATGCTGTCCAACAGGCGGGATTCCATGTCGGCGTCTCGGCCCAGATGGACCCAACGGTGCTGTGATCGGGGATCTTGGAATACTTGGCCCTCGGTGGTCGGGAGGGCACCGCTGAAACTCTGAATCGCCGACGAGGCCGTCGTAATCTGCGATTCTGGCATGCTCAGTCGATAGACGTCAACTTGAACCTCGATCGTCCAGCCGTCCTTGCCGTGGACGAAGTGCACCGTGGCCTTCCTTTGGGTAGTGTGCAGGGAGGCATGGACCAAGCCGTAGAAATCGGCGACGTCCTGACGCCAAAATTCGCCCAGGTTCTGGCTGGTCGTGGGCAGCGTCTCGATCGTGCCCATCGCTCGATCCTGCCGGTCGGGTTGGAAATCGTGCTTGCGGAGCACCGACAGGGCCGCGTCCCAAAGCGGCTCGACATCATCATCGGCCACCGGTGCCGCGGTGACGCCCTCCGGGGCAGACGGACGGTGGCAGCCGCTCACACAGAGCGCTAGAAGGGCCGACAACAGACCCGGCATCGCGACACTGGCTCTTCGTACTGCTGCGTGCATCGTGCCAGCATCATACCGGGGTCTGTCTGGCGGTCAACGCTGGCGGCGGCGTGCTGTCAGTTGTCGAGCAGTGCGCGTAGAATGGCTCACCTGTCACGGGGCGACGGAGCTCGCGGCGACGGCACCGACTCAGGAGAAACCATGACAATCGCCAGATTTCGCCAGACTATTGCGGCATGCATTGTCGCGTGGACGCTGCTGGGGACCAGCGCCTGGGCAGTGGCCCAATCCGCCGAACGCAAGGACGAGGAACGCTGGTTCGTGGTCCAAATGCAGGGCCGGAAGTGCGGGTACATGTACACGGCCATCAAGCACCTCGGCGAGGAGGTGCACAGCCGCTCCCTCATGCAGTTCGAGATTGCCCGTGGAGCCGCGAAGCTGAAGATCTTGATGGAGCAGAGCTATCGCGAGACCGTCGCCGGCAGCCCACTCGGCTTCAAGCACAAGATGACGATGGGCTCGCAGCCCACCTCGATGACCGGCATCATCAAGGGCAAGCGGCTCACGTTGATCACGGAGCAATTCGGTACCGAGCGAAAGGCAACCTATGATTTCGACCCCGAAGTCAAGTTCGCCTGGGGTCAGTATCTCGAACAGGCGAAGCACGGGTTCAAACCCGGCACCACGTACACGATCAAAATCTACGAGCCAAGTCTGAAGGCAGATGGTCCCATCGCCATGAAGGTCGAGGTCCGCGGAAAGGAAGACGTCGAGGTCCTGGGCAAGACACGCAGGCTGAACCGGATCACGGCCACGATGCAACTGCCCATGCCGATCCCGACCGAGACATGGGTCGACGACGATGACAATCTGATCGTCACGACCGTGGACTTGGGGATCATGAAGGTGAACGTGCTCGCAGCCACAAAGGAGGAGGCATTAGGGGATGCCGAGGCGCCGGAGCTTTTTCTCAACACGTTCGTTCGCGTGAAGCGGACGATCGACCCTGATGCGAAGCGGGTGCGTCTCCGGCTGCGGTTGCCTGCGGATGCCAGCTGCAGGCTGCCCGACCTGCCCCGAACGTCCATGCAGACGGTGAAGCGCATCAGCGACAGGGAAGCAGTCGTCACCATCCAGCGGATCGACTGGGAGAAGCTCCGCGCCGTTCGCAAAGACGTGCACACCGACCGCGAGACGATCAAGGAGTACCTCCGCGCCTCGACGACCTGCGACATCGACGACCAGCGAATCAAGAAGCTTGCCAGGAAGGCGATCAAGGGCTGCAAGACGCCGGCGGAGAAGGCCGACGCACTCCGCCGATTCGTCACCGACTATGTGAAGGACAAGAACCTGGACGTCGGCTTCGCCACCGCTTCGGAGGTCGCCCGCACGCGAGAGGGCGACTGTAGCGAGCACGGCGTGCTGCTGGCGGCGCTAGCCCGTGCTGCCGGATTGCCCGCTCGAGGTGTCAGCGGGCTCGTCCAGATCCCCGCTGGCTCGGTCCTGTCCGACGAGGAGAACGCCTTCGGCTACCACATGTGGACACAAGTCTACATCGACGGCCGCTGGGTAGACATCGACGCCGCCCTGCGCCAGACCGACGTGGACCCGACGCACATCGCCCTGAGCCTCATGCCACTGAACGACGAGGGCATGCTCGAACAGGCGATGACGCTGCTAGCGCTGATAGGCCGACTCCAAATCGAGGTGATCGAGGTCGAGAACTAGTACCGCGTTTCACAGGAAACGCAACTGCGATTGCTGGACCGAGAATCCCTCCTCGGTCCTGAAGCCGGTGCCGAGAAAGGATTCTCGGCAGAGCGTACAGTCGTTCTATTTGTGAAACGCCGTACTAGGCTCAGGAAAGCCACTATCTGTTGACCGGCGGAGCGGCGGTCAGCAGCTAACAGCCAATGGTCATCGTCAGGCGTCGCGCGAGAATGACATGACCGGATTGTGCCGCTTGGCCGGCTTGCTGGCTTTCCGTTTGGCGGACCCGCCCCGCAGGCAGGCAGAGGCAGGTCAACCGTTGACGTTGTTTCTGCGCGGCTCCCTACGTGGCTTCACCCGCTCCCGCGCCGGTGCCGGCCAGCTCGGCTTCTTGATCCTTGTCTTTCGGCAGCTTCACGCCTTCGAAATGTAGCTTCTTGTTGCCGCCTTCTTCTTTCATGGAGACCAGCAGCTTGTCTTTGCCCTTGAACATCCCGCGAAGGATGTTCTCGCTCAGGGGGTCCTCGACGTACTGTTCGATGGCTCGACGAAGCGGGCGCGCCCCGAACTTCTCATCGGTGCCCTTCTCGAGCAGGAAGTCTTTCGCCTCGTCGTTCAACTCCAAAACCAACCCGTGGTCCTTCAATCGCAACTTGACCTTGCCCAACTCGAGCTCGACGATCTTGGTCAAATCCTCGTGCGTGAGCTTGTGGAAGACAACCACTTCATCCACACGGTTCAGGAACTCCGGGCGGAAGTGGTTCTCGAGCTCCTGCTTGAGCATGTCGCGCATCTTCTCGTAGTTCAGGTTCTCATTGCGCTTCTCGAAGCCGAACGTCGCCTGATGCGTGATCTTCCCGGCGCCGATGTTGCTCGTCATGATCAGGATCGTGTTGCGGAAGTCGACGTGGCGGCCGAAAGAGTCCGTCAATCGCCCCTCCTCCATGATCTGGAGCAACATATTGAAGCAGTCCGGGTGGGCTTTCTCGATCTCGTCGAGCAGCACCACCGCGTACGGCCGTCGGCGGATCCGCTCGGTCAACTGCCCGCCTTCTTCGTAACCGACGTAGCCGGGTGGCGCGCCGATCAGGCGGCTGACGTTGTGTTTCTCCATGTACTCCGACATGTCGATGGAGATCAACGCCTCTTCCGAGCCGAACATGAACTCCGCCAGGCACTTCGCCAACAGCGTCTTTCCAACGCCGGACGGCCCGATGAAGATGAAGCTCCCCATCGGCCGGTTCGGGTCTTTCATGCCGCTGCGGCTGCGCCGCACGCTCCGGGCGATCGCGCTGATCGCCTCCTCCTGGCTGATGACCTTCTTGTGCAGTTCGGACTCCAACTCGAGTAGCCGCTGGGCCTCTTCCTTCTCCAACCGCGTCAGCGGCACGCCGGTCATCTTGCTGACCACCTCGGCAACGACCTCTCCGTCTACCACACCGTCAATCTCGCTGCGACGATCGTGCCATTCGCGATCCAAACGCTCCTTCTCGGCCGCAAGGGACATGACCTTATCGCGGAGGGACGCCGCCCGTTCGTAGTCGGCATTCCGTACCGATTCGTCCTTCTCCGCCGCCAGCTTCTTGATGTCCTCCTCGACGCTGGACAGGTCGTTTGGCTTCGTCATCGCCCTCAAGCGGACCCGTGCCCCCGCCTCGTCGATGACGTCAATCGCCTTGTCAGGGAGGACGCGCCCCGGGATATACCGCATCGAGAGGTCCACGGCCGCCAGGATCGCGTCGTCCGTAATCTGGCACCGGTGGTGCGCTTCGTAACGGTCGCGCAACCCCTTGAGGATGTCGATCGTCTCCTCACGCGTGGGCGAATCGACGAGAATCTGCTGGAAACGCCGGTCCAACGCGCCGTCCTTCTCGATGTACTTGCGATACTCGTCCAGCGTCGTCGCCCCGATGCACTGCAACTCGCCTCGTGACAACGCCGGCTTGAGGACGTTCGACGCATCGATGGCCCCCTCGGCACCGCCGGCACCGACCAGCGTGTGCAATTCGTCGATGAACAGGATCACGTTCTTGGCCCGGCGCACTTCGTTCATCACCGCCTTGATGCGCTCCTCGAACTGGCCGCGGTACTTCGTACCCGCAACCATCATCGCCAGGTCGAGCACCACGATCCGCTTGTCGGCCAACAGCTCCGGAACGTCGTTGCCGACCACCTGCTGGGCAAAACCTTCGACGATGGCCGTCTTGCCCACGCCGGCCTCACCCAACAGCACCGGGTTGTTCTTATAACGACGACACAGCACGACCAGCAGACGTTCGATCTCGTCCTCCCGTCCAATCACAGGATCCAGTTTCCCCTGCTTGGCCATCTCGGTGAGGTCGCGACCAAACGAATCCAGCGCCGGCGTTCGTGACTTGCCCTTCCGGCCGGCCTCCGGTCCACCGATGTTTCCAGGCGCACCGGCCGCCTCCTCATTCGCTTCGCCGGCCCCGAGCAGGTTCAGGACCTCTTCACGGACCTCCTCCAGCTTGATGCCCAGGTTCATCAGGACCTGCGCCGCCACCCCATCCTGCTCACGCAACAGGCCCAGCAATAGATGCTCGGTGCCGACGTAGTTATGGTTCAAGTTTCGGGCTTCTTCGATGGCAAACTCTATGACCTTCTTCGCCCGGGGCGTCTGCGGCAGCTTGCCCATCGTTACCATGTCCGGGCCGCTCTTGACGAGCTTCTCCACCTCCAGGCGGACCTTTCGCAGGTCCACCTCGAGGTTCTTCAGCACGTTTGCCCCGACGCCGCTGCCCTCCTTGACGAGCCCCAGCAGGATGTGCTCGGTCCCGATGTACTCGTGGTTGAACCGCTGGGCCTCTTGGTTCGCCAGGGCCATCACCTTGCGTGCTCGGTCTGTGAATCGTTCGAACATTCGTCCCGTGCCTTTCGTCGTTGCTTCTGATCGCCTCCGAAACAGGCTCGTCCACGTTATGGGAACCAGCGATCCGCCAATCATGGCGGCGGCCCGCGCCCACTTCGCTGACCGCAGCACACCGCGGATTCTAGCACCCCCACCAGCTCGCTTCAATGCGCGAAGATACCGGACGCCCGGTGGCTCTTTCCTCGACTCTAGTATCGGTTGATGATCGGGGTTTGTGCAGGTGCGGCTCGCCCCCAAACAGGGCCTCTCGGCCGGCTTTCCGACCGTTGGCTCGGACAGCACGACAGCGCACGAGTTGAATCGGACGATTTGGAGAAAACCCGGTTTGCTCGCGAAACACGGCGATGACCGACGCATGAAGGAACTTCTGTATGGGCGTCATCGGTCGGGCGCCGCGTGGCTCCGATCCGAAGAACAAGCGTCAAGAGCGACGGTTCGCGCATCCGGCACACCTGCGAACTTCGATCATTTAGCCAGTGGCTCGTGTTGTCGAAACATCACTTACGCTCGCAAGCCAGCCGGGCCAAGGCGAACTGTTGGGCCGTCCGTGGCCGGGTGTCCGTGATACTTCCGGCGGCAGTCGATTCAGGGTGACAAGGGCGCCTTGTCCGCCCGTGCGGTCGCTCTGGTGAGCGCCTGGGGCATACACACTGGCAGGCAAGCTGCCAGTGACACGCACCCGAACTGTCACGGACCCTTTTCCCTCGCGGTCACTCGCATGTGGTTACGGACCCATCTCCAAACCTCCTGTGGCAGGGACCTGTGGCCCGGTGATGAAACACAGGCGAGACGCCGGTTCTGCGTCACGGGCGGGACGCCCGTGCCACGGGGGATACTGGGCTCCTAACGCACAAAACCAAGCGTAATCCTGCACTAATACGGCGTTTCACAAATAGAACGACTGCACGCTCTGCCGAGAATCCTTTCTCGGCACTGGCTTCAGGACCGAGAAGGGATTCTCGGTCCAGCAATCGTAGTCGCGTTTCCTGTGAAACGCGGTACTAGTCCATCTGGTGGCAGGTGAAGCACAGCCGGGACCCTTCGATGGGTACAGCCAGGCGGGAACGACCTGCTGAGTACAGGTCGTGGCAGGAGACGCAACCCACCATACCTCCAGGCAACTGAATCTCCTCAGGCAAGAGGACCGCCGGACGAAGCGAGACATCGTGGCCCCTCGCCGACGGCGACGGATAGCAGACTCCGACGGGATGATTACGGAGTCTGTCTCCCAGGGAACCCACCCCTCGGTCCCATTGGGTCCTGTACTTGGCTTCGGATGCATTGACGCCGTCGTGACACGCCAGGCAACGTAGCGAGCCTTCGTCCAACGACCTACCCGAACGATCGGACCGGCCTCGGTTGGATCCAACGTGCGCCACCTGAACGGCTATCCAGTGAGCCGATGCCGCAGTGCGGTAGTCTGCCTCAGCGTGGCACTTGGCACAGAAGTCAATCGAGGCCCCCGTCTCCCTGTCGAAATCCCGCAGGAAAGCGTTGGTTCCTCCGGACGAGGACGGCAACTCGTAATGGCAAGTACGACAGGTAATCAAGCCGCTGCTGTCCAAGGGCCAGCCTTCGGGAATCCGGATTCCAGAAGACGGGGCGACGCCCACCGGATGGTTGGCGACACCGGGACCCTGTTGAAGCATGTCGGACGCGCCACGGTGTCGGCCGGGCCGGCTGGCCATCGATACCATCGGAACACCGGCGACCACAAGGACGCCGATCACGGCCCAGATCGAGAAGTGAGTAGTGAAATCCCTGCCAATTGCCACTGGTCTGCCCCCCAACAGATACGACCAACGCACATGAACTTGGACGAGTTGTCTTGGAAGCCCGACTCAGCCTCCCCGGGCCGATATGCGAGTTCACGCCTTGTGAATAAGACGATCGGGACCGTTGATAACCCGATGCTGTATTTGAAATGTACGATACGATTCCCCATGGCGGGATCGTCAAGGAACACTGCTCGAGAACAGTGGCACACAGACGCGTCGACTCAGGGCTGACAGACCACCGGCGACTTTTTTTCGGCCGTTCTCGGATTTGGGAATCCCTTCTTCTGCGTCTCCCTAGAACGAGAATCAACCTTCTCGGGCGTAGCCGCCATTCACGCCGGCTCGCCGCCGCTAAGTTGCACGCTGTACGACAGTTAGTTGCACTGCGGCAAGCGCTCTTCGGGAAGTGCGGCAGGCTCCGGATAACGGCATGTGGGTTGCGGGCTTAATAGACGGGAAAGGTCTGCGCCTCCGGGTCCTCGGCAGACGGGCGTCAGAAAGCGCGTATGAGAAGTCACAAAGTCCTCAGAAGCGGGTGCCACGGGCGGCTTGTCCGCCCGTGTTCGTCCCCTCCGGAGGGCCGCGCCGGCAGCAAGCTGCCAGTGGCACCGCGTATTCATACACGCACGCTCTGAACCGCGGCCTTTGGGTGTTGTACTTCGCGTAGAGTGGTCAGCTCATTGGTTGGAAACTCAGGCGCTCGCCAGAACCGCCAGAACTGTGTGGAGGAGAAGTCGTGAACATGGTCGCCGTATTCCTCCTGGGGCTGATTCCGATCTCCCAGCTTGACCCACTTACGCACGTGGGAACGTTGGCCGACGGGCTGCGGAGTCCCGTTCGCATCACGGTGGCGCCCGACGGCACGGTCCTGGTTTCGGATCCGTTCAGCGATCACATCGCCCGGTTTGACGCTTCCAACAGCCTGGTGGGCACGTACGCCGTCCCGGCCGGGCCCATCGGCGTGGCCGCGCATCCGGACGGGCGCTACTTCGTTTCGCTTCGGGACGAGGCCAAGGTGGCGATCTTTGACAGCGGGTTCATCCTGACGGGCTATCTGGGCGAAGACGACCCGCTGGTCACGTTCGTTAGACCGACTGACATCGACACCGCCACCGACACGGGCCGCATCTATGTGGTTGATGCCGAAGGCGATCAATTGTACGGCTTCGAGAGCGACGGGAGCCTGGCCTTGACCGTAGGCCTGCGGGGGATCATGTCCGGTCAATTCAGATACCCCAGCGCGGTTTGCGTGGACGAGTTCAGTGGCCACCTGCTCGTCGCCGACCATGACAACTTTCGGGTCCAGGCATTCAACACGGTCGGCGTGTTCCAGTTTCATTTCGGCGACCGCTTGAAGTCGGTCGGCTACGACGTGGAAGGCTGGCTGCCGCGGACGCAGGGCTTGGCCGCGGACGCCGAGGGCCGCATCTATGTGGCCGACGCCCTGATGGGCACCGTGCGGGTGTTTGACGCCCAAGGCACGGAGTTGGGCAAGGTCGTCGAATATGGCTTCGATCCCGACGACCTGCGGGTTCCGTGCGACCTGGCCCTCAGCAACGACGGCTCGCGACTCTATGTGGTCAGCACCAATGCCTCCAGCGTGGAGATCTACGAGACGCCACCGTGGGGTCTCATTGGGCCGGCCCACCGAGGCGATGCTTTGCCCCTGCCACGGGGTGGTGGCGGCGGCGAAGATACCCGCTCCGGAGACCGCTCGAACTACGAAGGCCCGCACATGCTCGCCGAGTCGGTCATCTGCGGGCGGTGCCACGGAATCACCGGGCAACCCGGCAGTCACCCGGGGACCGTCGAGGGGCAGGGCGTTTTGTGCATGTCGTGCCACAGTGCCGGCGGTCAGGCACTCATGGTCCCGGTACACGAATCGGATGTGGCGGACCCCTACGGTACCAACCCGGGTGCCGTGGACGGCCGGGGCCGCTCGCACGCCTGGGGGGTGTCGGCGATCAACGCCGACGCGGACTCGGTCGGCCCGGCGGCCGGCGGCATGATGGGCTGGTTTCTCGATTCCGGGGGCAACATCAAGTGCTCGACCTGCCACAATCAGCACACCGACGATGCCGATTCCCCATACTTGCGTGTGAGCAACCACGGTGACGCGATGTGCAAGGAGTGCCACGCCGCGCGCAATGAAGGCCTCGGCGAACTGGGCACGCACCCGGTTGGCTTCGACTATCCCGGCGGCGAGGGCGAATTCCCCGCGGACGGCGACCTGGCCCCGTTGCACATCAAGGACGACAACGTCGAGTGCACCACCTGCCACGCGCCGCACTTCGCCGATTCGGGCGGGGCCAACGATGGCGAAGGCGACGGCATGTTGCTCCGTGGTGCCAACGACGAGAAGTTCTGCCAGACCTGTCACACGGAACACGCGATTCACTCGGTAGGCGGCCCGTGGCAGCCGACCTGCAAGGAATGTCACGATACCCACGACCCCGACAACGAAAACCTATCGCTGGTGGCGAGCTCGGTCTACAACAAAACGCTGGACGAGGACAAGCCTGTCGTATTCACGGCACGAACGGGGCCGGACGGTTTCGGCGATGCCGGTCCGGTTGATGACGGGATTTGTCAGGTCTGCCACACGGCGACGACGTATCACCTGTACGACGGCAGCGGCGCGGGGCACTACAACGGTCAGGATTGCACCGCGTGCCACACGCACGCCGATGGATTCATGCCCAGCGGCGGGGCGTGCGACGCCTGCCACGGTCAGCCGCCAGACAGCCAGCCGCCCATCGGGGATGTCTTCCCCAATCGGGCCGGCTCGCACGCGGCCCACATGAGCGCCACACACGGCCCCGGGATCAGCAGTTGCTTCGTTTGTCATGCAGCCCTTAGCGCCGGGACCCACCTGAACACGTTCGTCAGCTTCGCCTCCGGCGTGGACGCAAACGGAAATGGCAACATTGACCTGGACGAGACCGATGTCTGCGATGCCTGCCACAGCCCGGACGGGGCGTTTGACGGCGTGAACGATGCCGCATTCGGCGCAAAGGCGAACTGGGCGGACGGCGTGTATAACGAGGGCGAGTTGATGCCCGGCAAGGCCGAGTGGTGCGCCGGATGCCATGACCTTGGCACCTCGACGATTCAGGGCGTGAGCGCTCCGCCGGTCGCGGGCGACAATGCGACCTGGGGCTTCTTCGCAAATGGCCACGGCCGCGGCGGTGGCCACGCGACCGGATGCACGAGTTGCCACGACGCGACATCCGCCCACTTTGACGGCTTGGCCAGGACATACTCGTTCGACTCAGCGTACTACGGCCCCGGCCAATCCGGCGTGGCCTATGCTGCGGGCTACCGGTTGCGGGACGTCGGCGGCGAGGTGCCGCTGATGATCCCGGCCAACTACAACATCACGTTCGGCTACGATGCCAGCCTGATGAAGGCTACCGCGTTCCGGTTGTGCTTCAAGTGTCACCTTGCGGACAAGGTGCTGGATGATACGCCCGGAGACGGCATCGACAGCGGCTTTAAAGCAAGCCTGCCGAATCCGCCCCGAGACTACTCGTATGCTTGGGGCAGCGGGGCGGACGTCAACGAGCACGTCGCCCACATCTTGAACTACATCGGTCCCTTCGCGGATTCCGACTGGGATGCGGGCACGAACGGTCCGGGTGGCGCAGACGGTCGAGATTCGTTGACCGCCTGTTCGAGTTGTCACAACGTCCACGGGGCGGTGGGGATCGAGGGTTCGACCAACGAAGCCATGATTCGGGACGGCGCGCTCGCCGGCCGGCCCAATGGCTACGGCTTCAGCTACGTGATTGAGGATGTGGGAAGCGGAGGCTATCCGATGGTGACCTCCACCGGCGCCACGCGGTCCAACAGCGTGGGCTCAGTCTTCCGATACAACACGGCCAACATGTGCGGCGGCATGATGTGTCATGGCGATCCCGATTCTCCGCCCGGCAGCAGCTACGATGCAACTGGTAGTAACTGGGGCACCTATCTGGAATACTACCGCCCACCGATTCCCGGTGGTTGTTTCCTCTGCCACGACTCCCATGTGGACAACGGCGACGGTGTGCCGGCGAGTGGGCGACGAGCGGTGTTCGGCGAGTTCCCCGTCGGCGACGCCCACGCGCACTACGGCACCGAACTCGACAGGACTTCCTGCTTGGTCTGCCACAGCATGGGCACGCACATGGACGGCTACGTGGAGTTGGCCGACCCCGACGATGGGAGCCTCTATCGCTTCCAGAAGCCGGAGGACCTCTCCTCCGATCCAGATGTGTCGGACTTCTGCGCCGGTTGTCATGACGCCGATGGCGCCACGCGGTTGGCGGATCCCCTCGCTCCCTTCGGCAGCAGCAACGCCGCGCCGGACGTCGCAAGCAAGTTCACGGGCACGATTCAGTGGTACGAGGAGTACGGCGACGCGTGCTTCTCGGGACCCTACGGCACTCAGCGGGCGGTCAATAGTCACCATGATATCAGCGACACCGACCAGGCCTTTAGCGGCGCCAAAATCGAATGTCTGCACTGTCACGGCGCGCATACTTCGGCTGCATCACAGTCGATCAACAACCCGTTCGATACCCTGACACCTTGGACCGGCGACGCCAACTCCTTCTGCTTGGCGTGCCACAACGGGGGCAACGGCCCAACCGATCCGAGTTTTCCGCTTGGCGTCATCGGCCCCTCCATCGCGCTTCGCGGGATCGATTCCTGTGACTACCAGGGAGACATGTGGTATGTCTCTTATGATTGGACACATTCCGCGCACGGGCTGGATTCAAAGCGGGGGTGGTTGGGCTACTCGGGCGCGCCGGATGCAGTCGTGGACTGCATCGTGTGCCACAATCCGCACGGCTCCTATACGCCTGCGAACACAGTCGGCAACCCGTATATGATTCAGGATTACGTCGACGGAACGGCGTTTGTGGATGACGGATCGCGCAGTGGTGGGTTTAACGGTCCCCCCTTCGAGACGCACGGCATTGCTCGTGAGGTCATCGTCACCGTTGGGGAAGATGTGGAGTGGGGAGACGAACAGGGACTTTGCGCGGTTTGCCATGCGTCCTGGCTTCCTGCGATGTGGGCTCACGACATGTGTACTGCCTGCCAGAACTGCCACGCGCACGGAGACAACTGGGGCGAGTACGATTGGTGTGACGGCGATGATGACACGCCGTGTCCATGAATGACTCCCGTGTCGTTTCACACCGCAAAGAGCGCAGAGTGTTGTTTGAGGGTGCCGGGAGCTGGTTGACGTGTGCTCAACGCACGGTCGCCATTGTGTGAGGAGGTGCGAAGATGCCCTCAAATCACGTTTTCTCCACGCTTGTTCTGGTGAGTTGCTTACTCATGCCGGCTGGAATCGCCCGCAGTCAGACCACTTGGTATGTGGATGACGACGCGCCCAATGACCCGGGGCCTGGCGATCCGACGGTCAGCGATCCGGACGAAGACGGATCGGCCGATCATCCATTCGATGCGATCCAGGAAGGGATCGACGCGGCGTGGCCCGGCCACGAGGTGGTCGCGCTCGATGGTACCTATACCGGCTTGGGCAACCGGGATCTCGACTTCGATGGCAAGGCGATCACCGTTCGGTCTCAAAGTGATAACCCCGACGACTGCGTCATCGACTGTGAGGCCAGTAGCTCGGATCCACACAAGGGGTTCTACTTTCAGAGCCATGAACATGCGTCCTCAGTGTTGCGAGGCCTGACGATCACCGGCGCATGGGGCGGCTTTGGCGGCGCCATCTCTTGTGACGCGTGGAGCAGCCCGACCATCACGAACTGCACGTTTCGGGATAACGCTGCAGAGTGGGGCGCGGCCATCGAATGCAACGACAGCTCCAACCCGACGATCTCCCACTGCACGATGACGGGCAATATCGCAGACTACGGTGGTGCTATCGACTGCTACGAAAGCAACCCGGTGATCACCAATTGCGAGATGACGGGGAACATGGCAAGCTATGGAGGAGGTCTTTGCTGCTGGTATGATAGCCGCCCGGCGGTCGAAAACTGCACGATCGCGGGAAACAACGCGTGGGGCGGCGTCTACGTCTACTGTGATCCTGGCTATGGCCCACAGATCGTCAACTCCATTCTTTGGGGTAACATATCCTATGAGATCTACGTTTATGATGGTGACCCTGTCGTGACCTACAGCGACGTCCAATCCGGCTGGCTTGGCACGGGGAACATCAACGAAGACCCGCTCTTCGTGAGCGGGCAGATAGGTTCCCACTACCTGAGCCAGACGGCAGCCGGGCAAGCCGGGCAGAGCCCGTGCGTGGACGCTGGGAGCAACACGGCGGCGAATCTGGGCCTTGACGCGCTGACGACCCGGACGGATCAGGTGACCGACAGCGGCACCGTGGATATGGGATACCACTATCCCCTCGCGGACGCAGAGCCAGTGCCGGGCGACTGCGACGGCAACGGTGACGTGGATTTCGATGACTTAGACGGCTTCATTGCCGCCTTGCTGGGGGACATTGGTCAATGCCCTGAAGGGAGGGCCGATATGAACGGCGATGATGCTGTAAACGGTCTCGACGTTCAGGGGTTTGTAATCGCTTTGTTGGAGCCATAAGGGTCACGCCCGTCGATTCATCTTGAACACCAGTTCGAGATGGGGGCCAGTAGCAGGCAGGTTGGGGGGCGAGAAGTTCACGGCGGCCCGGGCCGATCATCGGCCGACCGGCATTTGGGACGGTCGGAGGACGCCGTCAGCGGAGCAGGTTTGGAGCAGGAGACAAGACCATGACGAAGGCGATTGACAAGGCCGGAGTTCTTGCGTTAGCGGCCCGTGGCGAAACTGTGGCACCGGCGTCTCGCCGGTGGTTTTCACGGTCAGGAACGGCGTTTCCGAACCGCTGTCTCCCCTTCTACCACGGGCTGTTGGCGGCGATGTTCGGCGGATGGCTGGCCTGCGCCCCGGCCGCCGAGGCCTCGGAGACCGTTTATCCGAGTAAGGACGGGGCGCTGGTCGACGGCGGCGTCTATGGCCCTTTCGACGGCATCGCCGATAGCTGGGACTGGTCCTTCGATTGCTCGAGCTTTGAAGGCCCCGTCACGATGACGACGGAGACGCCGGAGAGCAGCATGGAACACCGCCTGGTGTGGGAGTACGACCTCAGCGGTGTGAGCATCGAGCCGCCTGTTTCGGCCGTCCTCACGTTCACGATCCGTGGCGCGCCGATCCGGCCTTTCCCGGACGTGGACGCCTGCGTGTACTCGTACCCGGCAGACTTGGTCGAAAGCCCGGACGACTACTCGGCCGGGCCGGCCGTCCTCCAGGGCTGCGCAGCGGTGGTTCCTTACCAGCCACCCACTGAATACACCGTCGATGTGAGCAGGGTGGTAGGCGAGGCCCTCCTCAGCGGCGAGGACAAGGTGGCCTTTCGGTTTCAGGTCGACCCCGATAGTCCCGATTCGTCACGCCAAGCCTTTATCGATGCCCTTGACTCGGATCAGACCACGAAGCCCTACCTCACCATCGCCGACGCCGGGGTCCTGGCCGACATGGACTGCAACGGCGAATTGGATACGAACGACATCTCGTTGTTCGTTGAAGCACTTCTCGATCCCGAGTACTCCGGCTGCGATGCGGACCGGGGCGACATGAACCAGGACAGGTCGGTTAACGGGCGCGACATTCAGCTATTCTGTAACGCCATGCTGTCGCAACGGTAGCAAGAACTCGCCCGAATAATCCTCGAGGTGTGCGCCAAAGTGATCGACCGGCCGCTCTGCGGATGGTACCTGACCGCGCCGTCCCAGGACCGGGCCAAAACGTTGATCGCTCCCTGGTTCGCTCGCGAGGAGGTGGGAGCAGCTCTCTGGGCTTCTTCAGGGTGTTTGAGCCACGAGACTGCCACGACGATCTCACGTCTGGCGGCAGCTTGCCTAACTGGACGTCGTTGGTCCGTGGCAGGCAACGGTAGTCCGTCGCTTGAGACCACCCCACCGGTTGAAGCGGGCTAGCGGTTCCTTCTATGTCATCCTCGCTTGATCCAGCACCAAACCGCGGCGCCAGCGAACGCAAGCAGGATCCAACTCAGCGGTACTCTGTATCGGTACATGTAGGCGACCACGTAGTAGATGAGGGTGTACGTTGCCAGGGGAATCAGCAACACCGCTCGCTGTGGAGTCGTGAGCGCCGGAATGGTCCGCCACGCCCCGAGCACCGCCAGAACCGTCAGCAAGCTGATCCCCACCACACTCGATGGCCGGTGCAGCGATCCGCACCAGAAGTGAATCAGCGACCACCGGGGCCCCTTTGGGGCCTACGCGGACCCGCGCGCGGATCAGCGCGACGTCGATTGCACGGTTGAGCCAAGTTCCTGGCAACGCCGACGCGTTGCCCACGGATCGCGAATTCCCTCCGCGGGACATTGCCGGTTAGGACACCACCGCGATCATGGCTTGAGCGCCTCTGCCAGCGACGCGCATTCGTCACGGAGCAAAGAGTAAAGCACACAATCCACGTATTTGCCGCGTGCGAAGAACATCTGTCGCAACGTGCCCTCCAGCTTGTAGCCGCATTTCTCCGCCACCCTCCGGGCAGCGATGTTGTCCACGTGCGTGCCAAGCTGCAATCGCGGAATGGGTTTGAGCTCGAACAGATACGCCGAGAAGATGCGCAGCGCCTCCGTCGTATATCCCTTGCCCCTGTCTTCTCGGCGGAACACGGCGAAGCCGATTTCATACCCGGATTGATATGACGGCTCCTTCATAAACATGATATGGCCGAGCATGCGGCCACTCTTGTCTGTGATGAGCATGCGGCCCAGCTTGTCGTCCCAGCCGCCCGTTTCGGCCAGGTGCTTGCGAAACGCAACCGGGCAGCGAAGGTCGACGTAATCGAGCTCGCCCTTCTCGGCATACGTGTTCTCGATCTTCAGGAAGTCATCCACGTCGTCGTCGGTGAAAAGTCTCAGGATGATGTGAGGTCCTTCCAGCATTTTCGTTCTCCCGTGCAGCGGGTCTGATCGCCGTCGGAGCACTGTCCCATCCGGCGTGCTTTTCTCACGTGCGTCTCCGCAACACGGTACTCGGGACGGGCCGTTCGCGCGAACAGACAGCTTTCGTCATCAGGGCTTCCGACAGCGGCGGGCACTCGCTTCGCAACAGCGAGAATGTCTCTCGGTCTCGGTATTCCCCGCGTAGGAAGTTTCCTAGGCGCTGAGTGCCCTCATATTGATACCCGCACTTCTCCGCGACCTTGCGTGAGGCGGCATTCCCCTTGAACATGCCGAGCTGCAACCGTGGTATGGGTTTGAGCTCAAACAGGTACGCCGAGAAAATGTGCAGCGCCTCGGTCATGTAGCCCTTGTTGCGGTCTTCGGGCCGGAAGATCGCGTAGCCGACCTCGTAACCGGCCAGCATCGGCGACGGTCGGAAGAACACAACGGCGCCCACCATCCTGCCGTCCCCGCTGGCAATGACCATGCGGCCCTGATCCTCATGCCACCACCCGGTTTCACGGAACTGCTTCCGCATGTCCGAGAGGGTGTGAAGCGCGATGGGGAAGTATTCGCCGCGGGCGGCAATGTCCGAGTCAAGGGCGTACAGTTTTTCAACATCCTCTTCTGCGAACAGTCGGAGAATGACCTTCCTGCCTTTCAACATTCCTCACCTCCCTGTAGGGCCGAACTGACTTCGTCCCGGACTGGGCCATCGGAAGCGCTCGGCACGGCGCGACGGACCTGATGCCCTGGCGGCGGTATGGGGGGGCCACGATGAGATTGCCGATCCAAGCGGAACGCGTATAGCGCGTCGTGGTGACCATCCCCGCGCGCCGCCCGCCCATCTCGGCGATGAAACAGCCTTCGGGTTCGTGGGAAAGACACACACGCAAGGTCGAACGCGTGTTGTCCCAGCCCTCTCTCCCAGTCTGGGCAAGCGCGAAGTCGATGTCCCGGTCATCAAATGCGCGGATCTTGAAGCTCATCAGAACGGTGCCTTCCTCCAAGATGTCTGTTCTCATCGGCTAGCACCCTTTGAAGTGCGGACGGCGCTTTTCCAGAAACGCCCGGAGGCCCTCGCGGTGATCGTCCGTCCGCGTAGCCGGCGTCTGGAGCCGCGCTTCGAGCTCGAGTTGGGCTTGCAGGTCGGCCGTCCACGCGGCGTTGATCATGCGTTTGGTCAGGCCAATGGCTCGGGTCGGCGCGGCGGCGAGCTGCTGTGTGAACCTGTGGGCCTCCCCCGGCAACTCCTTGTCCGGAACCACGCGGTTGACCAGACCCATTCCCAGCGCCTCCGAGGCGGTGACTCTGCGGCCGGTGAGGGTCAGCTCCATTGCCCGGGACACGCCCACCAGCCGGGGCAGCATGAACGTACTTCCGCAATCCGGCACAAGGCCGACGTTGATGAAAGCCTGAATGAAGCTGGCCGATTCGCCGGCAATGCGAAGGTCACAGGCCAGGGCCAGACTACACCCCGCCCCCGCCGCCACGCCGTTGACCGATGCGACGACGGGTTTCTCCATCGTCCGAATCCGCGCGATGATGGGGTTGTATTGACCCCGCAAGCGTGGCTCCAGTTCAATTGGGTCGTCGCTATCGAAGCGGCCGGCGTACTCTGCGAGGTCTTGTCCGCTGCAAAACGCCCGGCCGGCGCCGGTCAGCAACACGCAGCGGACCGTCTGGTCTTCGTCAGCTTCGCAAACCGCCTGCCCTAACGCTGCCAGCAGCTCTGCATTGAAGGCGTTCAGAACATCGGGCCGGTGCAACGTGATCGTTCGGACCCCGCCATCGCTCTTCACCAGGACGGTGTCGTTACGCTCGCTCTTGTCGCGAATCGTCAAGCTCATTTCATCAGCCCCTGCGCCGGTGTCAGCCCCCCCAAGATAGACAACGGCCCGCGACGCCGACGCTCCCGGCGCACGGTCACGCGGTCCTCGTCTACCCCGGCAGTTGTTCGGACAAGACCAGCAGGACGTGCGACGTACGGGGAACAGGCCGATGCTGACTGGCCCGTCCGTCCGGGACGACGAAGCCGTCACCCGGTCCCAGCTCGACAGTCTCGTCTTCAAACTCCAGCCCCAATCGCCCCTCGAGCACGTAGCCGACGTGCCCGACCTGGCACCATTCCGGGTGCTCAAGTCCTTGCTCGAACTCGACGACGCGTAGCTGGCGGTCGCCCACGCAGTGCAGCTTCCGCCGGACCTTGGGGGCGGGCGATTCCCAATCCATGGACGCAAACCGGGCCACATAATGTCGCTGCTGAATGTCCATCTCGTTCTCCACGGCGAGGTGCCGCGTCAAGGTGTCCGACCTTCCGCAGGCCCCACGCGTTTGAGCCCTCGCCCGCCCACTCGGCGGACAAGCGGCTACTGCGCTTCAGGATAGTGCAAGAAACGTCTTGACACAATAGGGTTTTGAGTGTAATAATTGTCACTATGACGATCTGGCAGCCAGACCTCCAGGGAAGCAGTGACCCCATCTACCTCGCAGTCGCGAAGGCGATCGCTGCCGATGTCGCTGCGGGGCGGCTCAGACCGGGGGATCGCCTGCCAACGCACCGCGAACTGGCGCGCGGATTGGGCGTTTCTATTGGCACAGTCACGCGCGGGTATATCGAGGCTGAACGCCGGGGCGTGATCTCCGGCGAGACGGGCCGGGGCACCTTCGTGCGAGGACCAGTCTCGCCGAAACCCGTGCCGTACTCAAGCTCACACAGCGTGCCGACGACCATCGATCTGAGCGCCAACTACCCCTTCTACGCACATGACCCGGATCTGGCGGGCGCGTTTGCGAGCCTTTCCAAGCGGCAAGTCTCGCATCTTCTGCGCTATCACACATCACGGCCGGACCCGCGGCACGTGGACGCGGCGGTCACGTGGATGCGCACTTTCGGGCTGGAGGCAGAGCCGGATCACATCGTCATTACCGCCGGTGCACAGCATGCGCTCGCGACCATCCTCTTTGCACTCACGAAACCGGGCGATCTCGTGCTGGCTGACGAGCTGACCTACCCCGGCCTGATCGCACTGGCAGAACTTCGCGGTTTGCGTTTGCATGGCGTCGCCATGGACGACGATGGCATGATCCCGGAGGCCCTGCGCGCGGCGTGCCGACAGCGAAACGCTGAGGTGCTGTACTGCATGCCGACGTTGCAGAATCCCACATCTGCCATCCTGCCTTCGGAGCGTCGGCAACAGCTAGCCGACATCGCCAGGGAGCACGATCTCCTGATTATCGAGGACGACATGTTGCGGCCCTTCGTTCCGGAGGCGCCTCCGCCGCTCGTGCACCTCGCTCCCGAACGGACCTTGTTTGTCGCAAGCATCTCGAAAGCCGTCGCTGCGGGCCTTCGCGTGGCATATATCGTGGCGCCGACCTTCTCTCTGGAGAAGCTCCGACACGCGGTCTGGGCGACGGTGTGGATGCCCTCCCCTTTGACCGTCGAGATTGCCACGCTGTGGATCGAAGACGGAACGGCCCGGCAGACCACGGAGCGCAAACGGAGGGAGGCCGAGACCCGGCAGCAACTTGCACGGGACATTCTCGGCGCCGCGTCCTTTCACCCCCACCCAGCGGCATTCAGCATCTGGCTGGCGTTGCCGGACGGAATGGCGGCCGCCGACTTCACGGTAGAAGCGGCGCGGCGCGGGGTCTCCGTCACTCCCTCGGGGACTTTCGCCGTCCCTCCGCTCGCGCCACCCTCAGCCGTCCGGGTCAGCCTTGGCGCCGCCGAGGATCTGGAGCAACTGCGGGCCGGCCTCCAGATTGTCGCGGCCATGCTCCACAGTGGGACGCATCGGCAGGTGGCATTCGTGTAAGCCCCCGGCGCAAACTCGCCGAAGGACTGTTGTCGTGCCCGTATCCGATCTGTAGATTTCACGTGACGCCGACGACCGGAGGGTGGCCCAAGTCTTCACAGCCTGTCGGAAAAGGTGGAACGGAAATTGCGTTCATAAGGTTACGATCGTTGTGATTCTCGTAACTCCTTATTTTACGTTCCAGA
>JAFGQA010000459.1 GCA_016935885.1 Phycisphaerae bacterium
AACCTGGAGGGAGCGCTCGACGATGCACTCTTCCGGCGGTTTGATGATGCGCTGCGATATGGTCTGCCTTCGGCAGCCATGACGAGACGGCTCATCGAGAATCGCTTCAGCAACTTCGAGATCGGCCAACTTAGCTGGAAGTCAGTTCTCGACGCGGCGAGGGGAATGACACATTCCGACATCGTCAAGGCGTGCGAAGACGCGGCCAAGGACGCCGTCCTCGACGAGCGGCGGCAAGTACGAACGGATGAGCTCAGACGGGCACTCAGGCAGCGTGGCCGCTGCGTCGGAGAATCGGATTGACGTACGCCGGGGCCTTCCATGGCGCGACACCGACACGTCTTCATTGCTGAACCCGGGGAAGCTCGAAGCTACACAACCCCAAGCCGCGGTGGAGGCGAGTTCAAGACTCCGCCGCGCGATCGTCGGGCCCATGCCGAGAAGCTGGTCAACGAGGTGAGGCAGGCCAGAAAGAAAGCGGATGCCCTTGCCGAAGAGACGGGGCATGTAATCCGCGATATCTGCCTGGAGATCTTCGGTGAGCAGGACTTCGACCTGAAGGTTGAGAGTCTCGAGGACCTCCGCTTAGGGGTCGAGCTGCGATCCGTTTGTCGGCGCGAGAAGCGACTTTACGCAACGATATACGTGCCTGGGGGCAAACTTGAGAACTTCGTCAGAAAGATAACCCGCTATCAGTTCGAGGATAATCAGAAGTCTGGTAGGCCCAAGAATGAAGACTTGGTTGCGGGAATCAGCGGGATCCGGTTCCCGATCTTGCGGTCGTTCTGGACTGATGACGAGGACCTGTTTCCGACCTCGGAGAATGAGAGCATCTGGTGGGAAGTCTGGGTGCGCGTGGAACCGTCGGAGAATCCGGATGCTGCCTTTGCAGCATTCGTTGCCGCGACGGCTGACTCTGACTTGCGTCTGAGTCAAAGTCAACACGTAGTGCGGTTCCCGGAGCGCCTTGTGTTTCTGGCCTTCGGGTCCTCTGCGCAATGGATGGCTGTCTTCGTTCCGTTGCTTGACCGCCTTGCCGAGTTGCGCCGAGCGAAAGAAGTGCCAACGGAGTTCCTGAATCTAGAGGCCAGCGATCAAAGGGCGTTTGTCGAGGACTTGGCCGGGCGTTTGGTCTTGCCTGCGATGGATGCACCTACGGTGTGCCTGCTCGACTTCGGCGTCCGCCGGGATCATCCGCTCCTACGCCCCTTGCTGGCCGAGGAAGATGCCCACGCGTTCGACCCGACCTGGCCTGCCGTTGACGCCAGCAGCGCTCACGGAACCGAGATGGCTGGTCTCGCGATCTTCGGTGACGAGCTACCGACGCTTCTCACGGGCAACCAGCGGCATCCTCTTGCCCACCGGCTTGAGTCCGTGCGCATGCTGCACAGCAATCATCCGCATCCTGAAGACGCGTGGGGCTACGTGACGCAGGAGAGCTTGGCAAGGGCAGAAGCCCGGGCTCCACGCCGTCGGCGCGTCGCGTGCTTGCCTGTGAGCGCGGTCGATCAGGGCCGAGACCACGGTCGCCCCACTTCCTGGTCTGCCGCCGTCGACCAACACGCGGCAGGTCAGCTAGACGATCTTCGTCGGCTCTACGTCGTCTCGGCGGGGAACATTCGGGACATCCCAACGAACGCCGAGTACTCCTACCCCGACACGAACCTCTCGGACAACGGCATAGAAGACCCAGGCCAAAGCTGGAATGCGTTGACGGTCGGTGCGTACACGGACCGCGTGCAGATCCGTTCATCAGATCGGGAGGGTCACCAACCCGTCGCGCGACGAGGCGGCCTCTGCCCGACGAGCCGGACCTCGGTGGCATGGGTCGACCGTGTCTGGCCGCTCAAGCCCGATATAGTCTTGGAAGGCGGCAACTACGTTCGCTCACCATCAGGCCAGATCGACGGCTGCGACGATCTCGCACTACTGACGACCTCCCTCGATAGCACAGGGCGACTGCTGACCTGGACCAGTGACACTAGCGCTGCGACTGCCCAGGCCGCTCGGCTCGCGGCCATTCTGATGGCCGACTATCCCGGCCTCTGGCCTGAGACGATCCGTGGTCTTCTCGTGCATTCGGCGAGATGGACGGATGAGATGTGCAACCAGATGCCGGGGAGGCGCCAAGAAGATCTTCATCGCCGTTTGCGCTGCTTCGGCTATGGTGTACCTGATCTGGATGCTGCTCGGTATACCATCGAGAACAACGTGTCGCTCGTTCACCAAGGCGAGCTTCAGCCGTATGAGATACGAGAGACGGTAAGAGATGGCGCCAAATGCAAGCAGGATCGAACGAAGGAATTTCGACTCCACTCGCTGCCTTGGCCGAAAGAGGCGTTGGAGGCCCTCCATCACCAGGACGTTACGGTCCGCGTGACCCTTTCGTACTTCATCGAACCAAGCCCCGCCGGCCGCGGGTGGGGCAAGAAGTTCCGCTATGCCTCGCACGGACTGCGCTTCGCTGTGAGGGGGCCCACGGAGACCGATCGTGCCTTCAGGAAACGAATCAGCACTCAGGAGTGGGACGAAGAAGAAGGGCGCCCATCAACGGCCGACCCTATCGATTGGAAAATCGGCTCGCGGTTGAGGACGCGCGGCTCTATCCACTGTGACTGGTGGACGGCTTCGGGTGCCGACGTCGCGCGATGTGGCCAGGTTGCCGTATTCCCCGTTACGGGTTGGTGGCGCGAGCGGAAACACCTGGGCTGTGTCGGGAAGAAGGCGCGGTACTCTCTGATCATCTCAATCAGCACACCGGCAACCGACGTTGATCTCTACACCCCAATAGCCCAGGAGGTTGGCTTGGTCACCGAGATCATCACGTGAGTCTTGTAGTAGATGAAAGGCGTCTTGTTTGAGCAGGAGTAAGGGCCTTCACGCGGGTGGGTAGCGATTTGGGGGGGTTGGGGGTGGCGTTCGGGCGGGGCTGGAAGTGGAGGGAGTGGGGCGGTTGATTTCGGCTCGTCCGCCGCGGCGGACTCGCCCTCCCGGG
>JAFGQA010000460.1 GCA_016935885.1 Phycisphaerae bacterium
AGGAGAGCGCGCTCCCAAAACCCACGTCAGAAGTTCCATCGGATAACATCGCCTCTCGGCTTGAGCAAACCTAGCGCTGCCATACTAAAGCCACGCCCTATGGGCGTGGTCGATTACTTGCAACATCGTCAGCCGCCGCGCGGCGAAGCTCTGCGCATCGACTCAAGTTACCGGATCCACTTCCTTCTGATGTTCCGCAAGCTGACGGCGAACAGGACCGCGCAGAACACCGCCAGAATGGCGAAGTCCAAGGGCAGCGACATCACCGCGGCGTGGCGGATCGAGCCGTGCAGGGCGTCGGCGCCGTACGTCAGCGGCAGTAGGTACGAGAGCGGCCGCAGCCAGACCGGCAACTGCTCGATGGGCAAAAACAGCCCGCACAGGAACAGCATCGGGAAGCGGAAGAAGTTCGAGAACGTTTGGGCCTCGAACACCTCGCTGACCGAGACGGCGATGAACAGGCCCAGGAACGTCGAGCTGATCGCGATGAGCACCACCGCGGGGATCAAGGTGGACCATTCCAGGCTGGTCAGGTCGATCAGGAAGGCGGCCAGGATGACCGGCACGAACGCGTTAGCCACGCCGAAGAGGATCGCCCCGGCGGTCTTGGCCAGCATCAGCAACTCGAGGGGGATGGGCGCGAGCAGCAGCCGCTCGAACGAGCGACCCTTCTTCTCGAAGGTGACCGTCACCGCCAGCAGGCTGGTCGTACCGAACAGCACCGATACCGCGATCACGCCCGGCAATAGCCCCGCGACACTGTCCAGCCCCGCGCCCGAGCGGATGAAGAACATCCCCGTCCACGCCAGCGGGAAGATCAGCCCCCAACTGACGTTCGGCGGCTTGAGGTAGTACAACCGCATGTCCTTGGCCAAGATGTTCCAGAATGCGATCCAGGCCTTCATACACCGGCTCCGATCTTCGCCTTCTCTTGCTTCATGGCGGCTGGCTCGAGACCGGTGACGCGGACGAAAACCTCCTCCAGCGAGGGGCGGATCTTACGGGCCTCGGACACTTCCGCGCCGCGGTCCTCCAGCATCCGGACCAGCGGGCCCACCCGCACCGGCTTCGCCGACTCGACCCGGATGGCGGTGTCCGCGATGGCCCGGCACTGAAGCTGTGGGAACTCAGCGACGACGGCATCGCAGAGCCTGGCGGCGGCTTCGGAAACGGCGAATTGCACGATGTGCCGCCCGTCTGTCTCGTGCATCAGCTCCTCCACGCTGTCGATCCGCACGATACGGCCCTTGACGATGAAGGCGATGCGCCGGCACAGCCGTTCAGCCTCCTCGATGTAGTGCGTGGTCAGGAAGACGGTCGTGCCACCGGCGTTTAGGTTTGCGATCAGTTGACGGATCTGACGCGCGCTGCCTACGTCGATACCGGTGGTTGGCTCGTCCAGAAACAGGATGGGTGGCGCGTGGATGATGCCCGCCGCGATCGTCAGCTTGCGTTTCATCCCCTTAGAATAGCCGGAGAACTTGCGTCCGGCTGCGTCGGCCAGGCCGAACCGGTCGAGCAGTTCGCGGGCTCGTGCTTCGCGGTCGCGCTTGCGCAGGCCGTACAATGATCCGCAGAAACTCAAGTTGTCAAACCCCGACAGCTCGGAATACAGGTTGCTCTCATCGGGCACGACGCCGATAAGGTGCTGGGCGCCACGGGGGTTCTCCGAGCAATCGAGCCCGGCGATGCGTATGCTTCCGGCGTCCGGCCGGGCCAGGCCGGTGAGCATGTTGATGGTCGTGGTCTTGCCGGCGCCATTAGGGCCGAGGAAGCCGAACAACTCGCCTCGACGGACGGTGAAAATGACGGAATCGACGGCTGTGACATCGCCGAAGCGCTTGGCCAGATCGGATACTTCGATGACAGAATCTTCCTGGATCATTCTTGGTTGCCGGGTGCCATGCTTTCACGCGACAAAGTCGCGGGTAAGCATGTTGACATCGGGAAAGACATGCCTACCCGGGCTCCGCCCGTGAAGGCATGGCACCCACGACAGCAGCGTCCGGGTCGCATTGTCGCCGTGCCGAGTGGGCGATGTCAACGAGTTTCGGACCTCGACGACGCGGCACCCCGCATCCACGCGTCATCCGTGGGTCTGCCCGAGCCGCCCGTGGGGATACCCGGCGGAATGTCGTGCTCGGGGTCGCCCTTCATCGGGTGATAACCGTAGGAGCAGATTGTACAGGTGTACCATGTCATGTCCCGTGCCATCATTCTCGTCTCGTCCCGGACCCTCCGGGGGTGGTCTGCCCGTCCGTCGTGTTGGGTGATGCGCCTGCCTCGTCAAGAATCTTGGTGAGCTCCGCTTCGTCGGTCACTGGCATCTCGCAGTGATGATTCCGGCATACGTAGACTGTTGTCTTGTTATCTATCATCGCCTTGTGACGCAGCAGAGGAATGCGCTCCTCAACGCCGGCCGAGCCGGGTGCACCGGGCTCCACCAGGGCCACGATCTTGTTCGGAATATACCGGCCGTGGATGACATCGAGAAGATGTTGCGTATCGCGTTCGCCCGGCCGGCCCGCAATGGCGATCTGCCGCACCGGATGAGCGGCGAAGTCAGCCGCCCACAGCAGGTTCAAGTAGCCTCGCGGTTGGGCGCGTATCAGGCTCGCGGCTGACGCCAGCACCGCTTCCGCCTTCTTCCGGTATTCGGCGTTATCCAGGAACTCGGACAACCTGAGAAGCACCAGCGTCGCCGTCGAGTTGCCCGAGGGCACGGCGCCGTCGTAATACGGCTTCGTCCGCGCTAGCAGGTTCTTGTGGGAGGCGGACGTATAGAAGAAGCCGCCGTTCTCCTCGTCCCAGAAGTCTGCCACCATCCTGCCGGCAAGCCGGTCGGCGGCCTCAAGCCATCGCAGATCGAACGTCGCCTCGTACAGATCGGTCAGGGCGCCGGCCATTTCGGCATAGTCGTCGAGGTAGGCGGGCAGCCTGCTAAGGCCGCCTAGAAGGGTCATACTGTGGCACCGGCGTCCCGCCGGTGTCGCCACGGGCGAAACGCCCGTGCCACAAGTAGCTTTAGGCGATCTAACACCCTCGTCTCCCCCGTCGCCTTTGCCACGGTACGTGCGCAGCAACGTGCCATCACGCACCATCTCAGTCAGCGCGAAGTTCGCTGCCTTCTCCGCCGCCTTCAGGAATCGTTCCTCGCCCAGGACCTGATAGCCGCGGGACAAAGCGGATATCATCATGCCGTTCCACGCCGCAATGACCTTGTCGTCCTTGCCCGGACGAACACGCGCCTCGCGCGCTTCACGCAGCTTGCGCCGGAGCGGCGTCATGCGATCCTCTAGCTCCTCCGGCGAGAGCCCTTTCTCCCGCGCGAACTCGGAAGCCTCCTGCGGAACGTGGAGGATGCTGTGGCCCTCGAAGTTGCCCGCCACCGTCACACCGTAGTATCCGCAGAAAAACGCCCCGTCTTCTTTGCCAAGAACGGCCTTGATCTCGTCTGGCGTCCAGACGTAGAACTTGCCCTCTTGTCCCTCGCTGTCGGCATCCTCGGACGAATGGAAACCGCCGCGCCGGTCGGTCATATCTCGAAGCACGTAGTCGAAAACCTCGGTGGCGACGCGACGATAGAGGTCCTTGCCCGTCGCCTGCCAGGCTTCCAGGTAGACCCGGGCGAGCAGCGCATTGTCGTAGAGCATCTTCTCGAAGTGGGGCACGAGCCAGCGACGATCGGTTGAATAGCGATGGAATCCACCGCCGAGCTGGTCGTACATGCCCCCCTGCGCCATCCGGTCGAGCGTCGTCGTGGCGATCTCCAACCACTTCTCGTCGCCCATATGCGCATGTTGCCGCAGCAAGACGCCGATGGCCCCGCTGGGCGGGAACTTCGGTGCCTGGCCAAACCCGCCCCACTGCGAGTCGAAGGCCCGCTCCAGTTCTTGCGCCGCCCGCGCCAGAATGGCCGCGTCGATGGTCCCTGCCGGCACGGTGTCGCGTCCGACCGCGTCCCTGATCGCACGGGTCAGCTCCTCGGCGCTGCGCTGAACAGCATCAGGGTCCTCACGCCAGGTCCGAGCGATGTGTTCCAAGACCTTTCCGAATCCAGGCAGGCCGTAACGGTCGTCGGGTGGGAAGTACGTACCGCCATAGAACGGCTTCAGGTCAGGTGTGAGGAACACGTTGAGCGGCCAGCCTCCGCTGCCCGTCATCAGTTGCACGGCCGTCATGTAGATCTCATCCAGATCAGGCCGTTCCTCGCGATCGACCTTGATGGATATGAAGTGCGCGTTTAGGACCTCCGCGACGTCGGCGTCTTCGAACGACTCCCGCTCCATCACGTGGCACCAGTGACAGGCGGCGTACCCGATCGACATGAAAATGGGCTTGTTCTCTCTCCTCGCGCGGCCCAGCGCCTCCTCACGCCAGGGATACCAGTCCACCGGGTTGTGGGCGTGCTGCAACAAGTACGGGCTGCTCTCACCCGCGAGCCCGTTCGTGCGAGCCGGTTCGGCCTGCTTCGGGGCATCGCTGGCGGACGCGTCCGCTGATTCACGCATGTTCCAACCACCTTCGCTGCTGGCCACCGCTAAGTACTGCCGCACCCAGAAACGCGCCGGCCAGGAGTAGTCCCGCAACACACCCGCGTGGGCTTCGTCTTAATACATACCTACGCCAGCACGGTGCCCATCAGCCAAGCTGATTCTGATCATGTTTGAACATTGTGAATGCCACTGGCGGCAGGTGCCGCTGCGGCGCGTGCCACTGGCGGCTTGTCCGCCAGTGCCTGCACACGTGATAGACGCACGCGCAGGCAAGCTGCTCGTGGCGCACGTGGCTGTCAACTGTCCAAACATGACTTGGTCCCGCTTAAAGCAGTTAACGAATGAATGTAGCGTCGGGGCTTGTCCCCGGCGCCTGGTTCAGTAGCATTTCACTGCGCCGCCCACAAGAGGCGACGCTACATTCAAACGTGAAACGCTCCAGTCGAGCGACGGTGCCTCGGCGATCGAGACAGCAAATCCACCTTCGTCTGCACGGGGGGTGTATGTACTTGGTGAACGTATTCAACGCGACGGGCGTCACCAGTTCTCCGCCAGCAGCTCGAAGTGCGCCTGTGGGTGCGCGCAGGCCGGACACGAATCCGGCGCCTCGGTGCCTTCGTGGAGATAACCACAGTTCCGGCACCGCCAGACAACCTTCTCCTTCTTCTTGAAGACCGCACCGGCCTCCACATTCGCGAGCAGGTCGAGGTAGCGCTTCTCGTGTTGCTTCTCAGCTACGCTCACAGCCGCGAAGACCTTCGCAATCTCCGCAAAGCCTTCCTCACGGGCAACCTCCGCGAACTCCGGATACATGCTTTCCCATTCGTAATGTTCACCCGCGGCCGCGGCCTTGAGATTCTCCGCCGTGCTGCCGATTACTCCCGCCGGAAACGCGGCCTGGACCTCCACATCGCCGCCCTCGAGGAACTTGAAGAACCGCTTGGCGTGCTCCTTCTCCTGATTGGCGGTCTCCTCGAAGATGTCCGCGATCTGGACGAAGCCCTCCTTCTTCGCCTTGCTGGCAAAGTAGGTATAGCGATTCCTCGCCTGCGACTCACCCGCGAACGCTGTAAGCAGATTCTTCTCTGTCTGACTACCTTTCAAACTGGCCATCTAATCATCCCTCATCTGGCCGCAACCGTTGGGCGACAACGCCGCCGCCGCAAGCCACGCAGCCTCTCGCTGTGTCATTCAATCTCGGATCGGTTGACAGCCGCACTGCTTTCTCGGGTCAGAAAGGCGCGAAACCGCTGTTCGACCAATACTCCTCCTTCAGTTCCTCTTGCTGTTGAAGTAGCGCCCGATAGTGGCCGGCTTCCCACCCTGCGAGCTCGGCGTAGAATCGCCTCACGTATGGGTCATTGGCGGCCTCTGCCTCAGCCTGATAGAACGCCATCGCATCTGCCTCAAGCTGCAGGCCGATCGATAAAGCGCTCATCTCATAGTGGGCGTCCTTGATGCGCGCCTTGATGCCGTCGGAGAATA
Organism: Phycisphaerae bacterium; assembly: GCA_016935885.1. The sequence continues at coordinate 5,982 of JAFGQA010000460.1, forward strand.
TCGGCGAGAGTCCGGACAGGTCTGTGCGGGGGCCAAGCTTGGCGGCTTGATCCGGCTTGCCGGTTTTCAACACGGACTCGTAGTGCTGCGTAAGAAAACGCATGTGGTCCGATTCTTCGGCCGCCAACTGGGCGAAGACCTCTTTCGCCTTGGGGTCTGCACTCGCATTGGCCGCCATGCTGTAGAAGCTGTGCCCGTCACGCTCGGCCTTGATCGCCTTGAGCAAGCCTCCCGCAAGCCTTGTTGGGTCATCCACCATAGATCATCTCCCTGGCGCTATAGCGCCCCGCAGTGCTCCCGGCCGCCGCCGACGAAAGTGGGCGCAGCCGGGCTCAGTTCTCTTTAAGGAAGTTATCATCGTATTCGATCTCGAACCGCAGCTTGTGCTTGGCCTCCTCCTGGGCAAGGCCTAGCAAGGTCGCCTTCAACGCGGGATCGTCCGCGGCCAATGCCAGGTCGCTGTACATTCTGAACGCCGCCTTCTCCGCCTTCATTGCCATGATAAGAGCATCCTGGTAATCGATGTCCGCGGAGAGCTTGACGGATTCCAAATAGTCGCCAATCTTGAGATCAAGGACCCGCTGCTCCACCTTCAGCATCTGTTTGCCTTCCCTGACCTGAAGAAGTTTCGCCTTGTGCCCCCTTTCTTCATCCGCGAAAGCGAGAAAAACCTCCCTCATGTGTTTGCAATCCATCCTGCCTGCCAGGTTCGTGTACAACCTGGCCGCGTTCTCCTCTTCCCCGATGGCAAAGTCCAGTATCTTGTCCAAGGTATCCAACGCCATGTGTTTCTCCTATAAAGTGACATAGTCCTGAGTCAAGCCCTGTTAGCAATATCAGACATCCGTCCGATTCGAGGCCGACGAGTAGTACACCACTCGAACATGCGGATCGGTGCGATTCGAGCGGCACGGCTCGCCAGCCATGAGACAAAAGAGTCCGGTGCGTCGGCCACACACGTTCGATAGCATTTCACTGCGCCGCCCACAAGGCGCGACGCCACATTCAAACGTGAAACGCCCCAGCCTCGACGCGGGCGCTGGCTAGACTCCGTGGCTTAGGTCGAGCACGCGGGTCTGCTCACCCGCGCTTGAGCATGAGATCGATATCCTCCTGCAGTGCCTCCAGGTCCTCCTCGTGTTCAACTTCGTCCTGGAGGATCTGAAGCGCCATGTTGTAGGTGACCGGGTCCGCTTCCTTCGTCACTTCCATCATGCTCTTGTAGACGCTGATGGCGCACTGCTCGCCCTTGATATTCTGCTTGAGCAGTTCGACCACGTGCGGCTTCTCCGGAGCGTCATACCCGCAATTGGTCATCTTGTACCAGTCTTCCGGTTTCGTCACGGGCATGCCGCCCAACTGAAGAATGCGGTTCGAGAGCATGTCCGCGTGGCGCAGCTCGTCGTTGGCGTGCTGCACCAATTCGGCCATGACCGCTTCCTTCATCGGCCCTTTGGCGACCTTCGCGCCCAGCCAATACTGATAATAGGCCAGCCACTCGTCAGCGAACGCCTTGTTCAGCAGGCTGAGCAGTCGCTTCACATCCATGCCGACGATTTCACGACCTTTGCTACCCATAGCACTCTCTCCTTTCTGCAAGAACGGTTAGCTCTCGTTGGTGGTCTCAGAATCAACTCCGCAGCCCGTTTCTGGGGCATCCCTCTACGCGGTGACTCCTTCACCGGGTAGCCACCTGTCTCGCCCTATGCATTCTGTGCCGTAGCCTTGACCCTCTCTTCTTGCGACAGGGCAGCCAGGCGCTCCACCGCTTTCACATCCAGTTCAAGGCCCTTGGCAACGCGGGCACCGTACTCGGGGTCGGCCTTGTAGAAGATCGCCGTCTGGCGCATCTGGATGCGCTTCTGTGCGTTGCCCAGATGAGCGACGATGTTGCCAACCAGGTGATCGCGATCCTCGTCGGTCATCACCTTGCGATACAGATCCCCGGCCTGGACGAAATCGTCGTTAGGGTGGCTCTGGGCGTGCCGGGCGGCCGTCCCTGAGACTTCAAAAGGCGGCTCGCCCGCTTGCGGATCGGGCTCGGCTCCGCCGAAAGTGTTCGGGTAATAGTTCGGGCCGCCCCCGCCGTTCGCGTCGAATCGCATGTATCCGTCGCGTTGATAGCTGTTCATCGGAGCGGCTTTCGGGGCGTTTACCGGCAGCAACTGGTAGTTGGGCCCCAGCCGATAGAGGTGCGCATCGTGGTAAGAATGGATGCGCGCCTGAAGCATCTTGTCCGGCGACGCCGCGATGCCCGGCACGAAGTTGCCCGGCGAGAAGGCCGCCTGTTCCACCTCGGCGAAGTAGTTTTTCGGGTTTCGATCGAGAACCATGCGCCCGATCTGGATCAGCGGGAAGTCGCCGTGGGGCCAGACCTTGGTGATGTCGAACGGTTCGAAGCGATAGGTCTTGGCCTGCTCAGGCGTCATCACCTGCACGCAAACTCTCCACGCCGGAACCGCGCCGTGCTCGATCGACTCCAACAGATCACGCGTGGCATGGTCTGGATCCTCACCCGCCAGGCGCGCGGCCTCCTCGCGGGTCAGGTTTTGGATGCCCTGCTCGGTCTTGAAGTGGTACTGCACCCAGAAGGACTCACCCTTCGCGTTATACCATTTGAAGGTGTGGCTGCTGTAGCCGTTCATGTGGCGATACGTCTTGGGCGTGCCCCGATCCGAGAAGAGGACGGTGACCTGGTGGACCGACTCGGGCGTGAGGGAGAGGAAATCCCAGAACATGTCCGCGTTCTTGGTGTTGGTGGCCGGGTCCCGCTTCTGGGTGTGGATGAAGTCGGGGAACTTCAGCGGATCGCGGATGAAAAAGACAGGAGTATTGTTCCCCGTCATGTCGTAGTTCCCTTCCTCGGTGTAGAACTTCACTGCAAACCCGCGGGGATCCCGCTCGGAGTCGGCCGAGCCCTTCTCGCCGCCGACAGTCGAGAATCGCACGAAGACCTCAGTGCGCTTGCCGATCTCGGAGAGGAACCTGGCCCGGGTGTACTGCGTCACGTCGTGTGTAACCTCGAAATAGCCGTACGCGCCGGCGCCCTTGGCGTGGACGACGCGCTCTGGAATGCGTTCGCGGTTGAAGTGAGCCAGCTTCTCCATCAGGTGAACGTCCTGCATGAGGGCCGGCCCGCGGGCGCCCGCGGTCAAGGTGTTCTGGTCGTCGGCGACCGGTTGCCCGGAGGCAGTCGTAAGTTTCTTTCTATCCGCGGCCATTTGAAATCTCCTATGCCTTGATTCTCTGAATCACTGCTGCGATCACTCCGATCGCTTTCCGCAAGTTCGGTTGCCCGGGGCGAGACATCCTTGGCCGATATTCGCATCCTTACGGACGCCGTCTCAATCGTACGTCGTCCCGTACTCGCTCAGCAGTCTGGACAAGTCCGCCAGGTCCACGTCGCCGCCGAAGCCGATCTGTGTGGTTCACCGGTTGAGAAGCCGGTGCCACGGAGGCTATAGGTTGACCTTAGAGGACCGCCTTCACGGCTTTGAGCGCCGTCGCGTAGTCTGGCTCATGGGTCACCTCAGGAACGTACTCGGCGTGCACAATCCTCCCTTCGCGGTCGATGACGAAGACCGCGCGGGACAATAGGCCCAACTCGCGGATGTACACGCCGTAGGCCTCACCGAAGGCGCGGTACTTGTAGTCGCTCGCCGTGATGACGCGCTCGATCCCTTCGGCGCCGCAGAAACGGGCCAGCGCAAACGGCAAATCGAGGCTCACGCTCAAAACCACGACGTCTTCCGACAGGCCGATCGCCTCTTTGTTGAAGGTGCGTGTTTGCGTGGCGCAGACCGGCGTGTCAATGCTGGGCGCCACGCTCAGCACGCGCACCTTGCCATGGAATGATTCGCACGCGACGTCGGCGAGATCGTTGCCCACCAGCTTGAAATGGGGCGCCTGATCGCCCGCCTTGATTTCGGGGCCCACGAGCGTCAACGGCTTCCCCTTGAACGTCACGGCGTTCGCTCTTTCCGTCATGTGTTGTGTCTCCTTCCGTTTGGGCCTTGGGCTCGCCCAAATGGTTCAAGTTTCGCCTCGAGCCCATGGATAACACCCGAGCGCAAGGGCGATGGACCCCCTGCGCCGCTCCACGTTACCCTACAGGCATTGCATGAATGCCACGAGATCCTCCCTTTCCTGCTTCGTGAGTTTGACGCCCGTGATCAGGTTGAAGAATTCAACCGTGTCCTCCAGCGTCAGCAGCCGCCTGTCGTGCAGATAGGGTGGCGAGTCCTTGATGCCGCGCAGTGGAAAGGTCTTGATCGGACCGTCGCTGGCCGCCATCCGGCCGTTGATCATCTGCGGCTTGAAAAACCGCTCGGTTCGGAGGTTGTGCATCAGGTTGTCCGTGTAATACGGCGACGGGTGACATTCGGCACACCGCCCCTTGTTGAAGAAGACCTCCTGCCCTCGCACTTCGGACTCGGTGGCCTTGCCGGGATCGAGCTTGCCAAAGATGTCCAGCTTCGGGGCCGGCGGGAAGTCGAAAAGCTCCTCCACCTCGGCCATGAAGTGGACCTGGCTTCCTCGGTCCAGAATGTTGAGCCCCTTCTTGGTGCCGATCACGGGATCGCCGTCGAAGTAGGCCGCGCGCTGCTCGAACTCCGTGAAGTCCTCGATGCTCTTCAGGGCTCGTTGCGAGCCGAACAACCGCTGGATGTTGACGCCGCGTAGAGGAGGCGTGTCCAAGCCATGGCGAAACTCTTGTGGTCGGATATCACCCACCAGGTGGGTGGTGGCGTTGGTGTGGCCATTCACGTGGCAGTCGAGGCAGGTGACGCCGCGGTGGGGCCGTGCGGAGCGACGGTCCTCCGTCTGGTTGAACTGCTGCTGTGGAAACGGCGTCACCAGCAAGCGCATACCTTCTATCTGCTTCGGGTTCAGGATGCCGTTGAACAACTCGTAGTAGTTGTCGATCGTCACCACCTTGCCCTGCGAAACGTCCCCCAGATCAGGTCGCGTCGTGATGTACATGGGCGGCGGAAACTCGGGCAGGAAGTGCGCCGGAAGGTCGTAGTCGAGATCGAATCGCGTCAGGTCACGCCCTTCCTGCCGCTTGATCTCGTCAATGTGATGCTGCGGGAAGACCATGCCCCCCTCCGCGTGGTTGGGGTGCGGCAGCGGCAAAAAGCCCTTGGGGAAAATCCCCTTCTCACGAATCTCCTGCGGCGACATCTCGCAGAGCTTCTCCCAGGTCATGCCGGGCGGCAGCTTAACGCGCACGCCGGCCTGGACGGCCTTGCCGCGGGACATGGTCACGCCTTGCGCGGGACGGTCGCTCAGATCGTACCGCTCGGCGAGCAAATCCATCTGTCGCTTCATGATCTCAGGCTTGGCTGCCGCCATGCGCGCCATCGTTGTCTCGAAGTCTTCCTTGATGACGACGGGAGAGTAGCTTGACGCGCTCTGTGCCATCGCCTTGAAAACGAACCCCCCGACGATCGCCGCTCCAAGGACGACTACCGCCGCGAAGAGCCGCGCACCATGCTGGTACTTACTCTTTCTCTGTTTCATGGTTTCATCTCCTACTGTTGGCTGGCCTTGTTTACCTGCTCCGCGTCAGCGGATTCCGTTTCCGGCTTCCAGGCTTTCCAGACTTTGCCGGCCAGGTCGGGATGCGGCTTGAGCGTGGTCTTGCCCGGCGACCATCCCGATGGCATCACTTCGTCCGTCTCGCGCACGTGTTTGAACGCCTGCACCTGACGAATCAACTCCCGCACGTCGCGTCCCACTGGCGGCGCCAGGACCTCCATTGCCTGAATGATGCCGTCGGGATCAATCAGGAACCGTCCCCTGATGTTGACCCCGGCGCTTTCATCATAGACCCCATACACCCTGCCGATCCGTCCGCCCGCGTCTGAGACCATCGGGAACGGCACGCCGCCCGGGACCATCTTGGAAAGCTCCTCTTCCTGCCAAATCTTGTGCGTAAAATGGCTGTCCGTGCTCACGGAAAGCACTTGAACCCCCAACTCGTTGAACTGCTTGTGCTTCGCGGCAACTGCCGTCAATTCCGTCGGTCAGACGAATGTGAAGTCACCGGGGTAGAAGCAGAGCACCACCCACTGGCCCTTGTAGTCGGACAGCTTGACGTTCTTGAACCCGCCGTCTACATACGCCGTCGCCTCGAAGTCTGGCGCAGGACCGCCCACATGCGCGACCATCTTAGATTCCCCTTGTTGAAGTGGCCGTTGCCTGTCAAAGGACTCGTCGGTCTCGGACCGACCGATCGGTCCCTTTGCCGGTTGAACACACCCTTGCTGTTTCTCTGCCATGGCGATGCTCCTCAGCCTCGAGCTATCCCCACTTGCCCTTGGCGGCGTGGATCTGCATCTCGGTCATGGCCAGCTTCATGATCTCGTAGCTGTGCGCCACAGCCTTCTGGAACACGTCCACACAGCCGGGATCGAGATTGTCTTCGACGCCGTCCTTGCAGACCTGCTCCATCTTGCGGCCCAGGTTCACCAGCCGACAATGAAGGGCGTTCGTGTGCCGTGACCGCTCCACCAGATTCGCGGCCTTCTCATCCAACGCCGTGAACTTCTCGGCAGGGGCGCCACACTTGGGGCACTGCGCCGGAGGCTCGTCACCGTCATGAATGTATCCGCATACACACTTCCACTTTCTCATCTTGGTTTCTCCTTTTCGTTGTACTGCGCAGGCTTGCTGCCGTCACAGCCTGATCTCGAGGACGTCGAACCACGCCCCCGTCCCGGTTACAGAATCCATCTCGGCCTGAACGATCGCCACGTGACCTTCCTCAATCTCCACAAACCGCTGAAAGAGCTTCTGTCCTTCCGCCGGCAACTCCGCGACCATCTTCCTGTAGAAGCCGCTGGTCTTTCGCTCCGCCTCCAGCGCCTTTCCGAGCATTTTCAGCTCGGTCCCATGGCCCACGTCGGACATGCCCTCCGACACGCTGTCCGCCGCCTCGGTGATGACCTTCTGAGAAGGTACAGCCGTCTCGAGCGCAACCGCGTTGACCTCGCCCGTCCGGCGCCATTCCTCAAGCCGGCTCTCCAGATAATCCACGTGCCCCTGCTCCTCGTCGGCCAGCACTGTAAAAACGCGCTTGCCCACCGGATCGGCTGCCTTCTTCGCAGCCGCCTTGTACACGTCACGTACTTCGTTCTCGAACTCGATGGCCGTCTGTATCGCCTTCTCGATCGTCATGTATCTGCTCCTCAACACACAGAAACGCTCACTATCAAGCCCCGGCCGTCGGTGCCGCCGGCGGCGTGCGCTGACCCAGCTCGCGATCGAGCATGAACAGCATGCCTCCACGGTCGCCAACCAGCTTGAGCTTGCCGGCAATCTCCTGAGCCGACGCCTCCTCCTCCACCTGCTCCGTGACAAACCACTGGAGAAAGGCGTTTGCGGCGTGGTCCTTCTCGTTCAGGGCCAGGTCCACGAGGGCGTTGATCAGACCGGTGACCTTGCTCTCGTGCTTGCACGTGTGCTCGAAAACCTCCAACGGGGAAGTCCACTCGGTCTTCGGAGCGTCAATCTGTGCCAGCGTCACGGTTCCGCCGCGTTCGTTAATGAAGTCGAAGAACTTCATCGCGTGCATGTGCTCCTCGATCGCCTGCATCCGCATCCACCCAGCCATCCCCTTGAGGTTTTGTGACTCGAAGTACGCCGCCATCGACAAATACAGGTAAGAAGAAAACAACTCCGCGTTGAGCTGTTCGTTGAAGGCACGCTCGATTTTGGAATTCATCACGTTGCACTCTCCATTTCCGTAAGTCTGCGTCGCATGCCCCGCGACCGCGGCCGCACCCAGCTTCCGCCAAGCCGCGAGGCACCGCACCTAGTTTCACTCCCGTGGCAAGGCTCCGCCACGGTCCGCGACTCAGCTTCCTTGGCAGTCCGGGCAGACGCCCAGGAAGTCCAGGCGAAAGCCGACGATGTCGTATCCGGCCAAACTGCGGACTTCTCCCTTGACGAAATCCTTGGGCAGGTCGTGCACGTCGGCGACGCGCCCGCAGTGGATACACTGCGCGTGGTAGTGCCGGTCGGGATTGCCATCAAACCGAGCCTCAGCCCCGCTGATCTGGAGCTTCTGAATCACGCCGTTCTGCGCCAGCAGCTCCAAGTTCCGATAAACGGTGCCCAGGCTGATCTTGGGAAGGCGAGCCCGAGCCACCTCGTACAGCTCCGCCGCCGTGGGATGACAGCTCAACTGCTGCAATTCTTCCAGCACCACCCTTCGCTGCCGCGTGTTCCTTTGGGCTCTTCCGGTTGACATCACCAACTCGTCACTCACTCAAACTGACCGATTCTTCCAAGGCACCTGATCGCAACGGCCTTTCCCACAAGCGTCAGGGCTTGCGAGATCTGTCGCGTCACGATCTTACTGGAGAAGCTCGCTCATTCGCCTACGGGGTCCAACTCAGAACCCGTTTTCGCTACAGCACTTACGATACATGACCTTTTCGCCGTCTGAAAATCGGTTAGTCTGCGTTCACCGAGTGCGCCCACCCGGCCTCCGCCTCCGTGATGGCCCGCCACCCAGCTTCCAACCCAGCCCCAAACACCGTGCCCAATACCGCCGGCGTCTTGCGAGCCGGTCCGTTGATGCCCTGACTCGTCGTGCTTACAGTTACTAATACTATTCGTTAGTAATAGCCTTGATCGGCCAAGCCTGTCAAGGCCTCTTCCGAAAAAAAATGAGCCTCTGCCGCACAACGGGGCATAGCAGGTGCCGCCTCGCACTCTGAGCCTCCGCAACGCGGGGCCACCCTGCCTCAAGGCGGCACTGATCCTCCGGTGTCCAGGCGACACCGGTCAATGCGCATACTCTGCGCTCGCGAAGCAGAACAAGCAACACCTATCAGCCCGTGGCAAGACTGGGGCACCGACGCCACGGGTTTCTTCGCGAGACGCGAAGATTCCAACCGTTAGTCGTACAGGATCCTTGACAGTTTAGGCGGATGCCACTGCTCTCAGGCAGTGCCCCTCTGGGACCTTTCGAGGTCGCACTGCTAAAGAGGAGGGGCACGCGTCTCGAGTATCCACGCGACCCGCGAATCCAACGTTCACGCCACACTATCGCAGGGCCGGTGAGACGTCTGTCGGCACGGTGTTGCTGAGGAGCTCGTAGCCGTCCGCCGTCACGACGACCACGTCCTCGATGCGAATGCCGAACCTGCCTGGCACATAGACTCCTGGCTCGATGGTCATGCACATGCCCGGTTCGAGCCGATGCTGATTGCCCTGCACCAGATAGGGCGGCTCGTGGACATCCAGGCCGATGCCGTGTCCCAGGCGATGCACGAAGTACTCCCCCAAGCCGGCACGTTCGATGACCGACCTGGCCGCGCGATCCACCGAATCACACGTGACCGTCTGCCGGATCGCCTCAAAGGCCGTCTTCTGCGCGTCGCGGACGACGGCGTATGCCCGCTTGACCTCGTCGGCGGGCCGGCCGATCGCGAAGGTCCGCGTCATGTCGCCGAAGTAACTGTCCCGTTCACAGACGAAATCGACGACCACGGCGTCGCCGTCCTGGAACACGCGCCGGCTCGGCGGCTGATGGGGGACCGACGCGGCCTCGCCGCCCTGAATCAAACTGCCCCATGGCGAAAGGCCGGATCGCTCGAGCTGGCTTAGAACGTCTCGACTGAGGTCGAATTCGGAGACCCCGGCACGAAGCCGCTTGCTGATCAAGGCGTAGATCCCGCCCGTGTCTTCACACGCCGCGCGGATCGCCTCAATATCCTCCGGACTTTTGATGACGCGGACCGAGTCAATCACCCCGGGGTCCGGACGGAATGTCGCCCGCGGGAGTGCCTTGGAAAGCCCCACCTGTGCATCGATCCACGTGTGGCCGTCCAGGAGGATCGTGCCCGACGCGATGCCGAGCAGGCGCGCGGCCTCTGCGACGGCGGCGTAGGGACTTTCGTGTTCCTCCCACGTGACAAGCTCGCTGCCCGCAGGAAGGCCGTCCGCCAACCGTGCCTCGAAGGCGGGCGCGACGAAAGCCAAACGACCCGCCTGATCCACCAGGCCGCACACCAGCCTATCGTAGGGCGCCAACGGCACGCCACAAAACGCGCGGATGTTCGTATCGCGAAAGACGAACAGGCCATCCACCCCGTGCTTGGCCAACTGATCACCGGCCCGATCGAGGTGTTGCCGGACCAGGACCGGGTCGATGACGGACCGAGCCACGTTAACTGTCATGCTCCACCCTTTCGGACTGCGCCGCGTTGCGCCGCGTGCGGCGCAGTCGACTCACCGTATCGCTTGCTTCCACACCGCACTACTAGTTTAACGTTACCAGCGGCCGTTACCAAGTCTTCCGCCAAGTCCGCTTCTTCAACTGAGCGTACGTCCGGGAAGAGGGTATCCACTTGGCTCCAGTCGCCACCGGCGGCAGTGGTGCAGGGCGCGGAAGACTACCCGCGTACGCTTAGCGAGTTGGAACGACGGTTCTCGGCGGAAGAGGCGTGTCGTGAGTGCTTGCGGGCGTTGCGTTGGCCCGATGGGTTCGTTTGCCCGCGAGGTCACGGCGAAGTGCATTGGGCCGCCGGTCGCCTCCGCAGGGTCTGCTGGCTGCGGACACCAAGCTACGGCAACGGCGGGCACGATCTTCGAGAGGACGCGGATGCCCCTTGTCCCATGGTTCCGGGCGATCTAGTACCGCGTTTCACAGGAAACGCGACTACGATTGCTGGACCGAGAATCCCTTCTCGGTCCTGAAGCCGGTGCCGAGAAAGGAT
>JAFGQA010000461.1 GCA_016935885.1 Phycisphaerae bacterium
GAGGGTCTCCACCTCGCCCAAGTGGGCGACGCTACCTCCGGCAAGCCCCTCGTGCCTCGCAGCCAGTCGTCCAGGCAACAGCAACTAACTACATGGGCGGGACGCCTGTGCCACGGTTTGGCCGCGGCCGGATTCCGCGGCGGCCACAGGTTCTTGTTGAAGTACCGAAGCACATCCGAGAGGGCACTTCCGGTCCGGCACGCGCGTCACTCGCTTTATGGGGCCACCAGTCTCTCAACCGCCCGTTTTACATCCTCAATAGGCGGCGACGCCGGCCATCGCACGGCACCGATGCGCGTCGGCAACACAAAGCGGACCACGCGATCTCGCACCTTCTTGTCGACCCCCAGGCGTCCAAGGATATCCGCGACATCTATCGGACGCGGCGCACGCACGGGCAGCCTGAACGCCGCGAGCAGCGATTCCACGCGAGCCCGCTCCTCGTCTGAAAAGCCGCAGTGCGTCACCGCGAGCTCCATCGCCGCCACCATGCCAAGCGAGACGGCCTCCCCGTGCCGCAGCTCGTAACGCGATTGCGCCTCGATGGCGTGCCCGATCGTATGTCCGAAGTTCAGTGCCGCACGCCCGACACCGCGCGCTTGCGTCTCTCGCTCGTCGGCCGCCACGACGGCTGCCTTGTTCTCGCAGTTGCGCCGGATCAGCTCGCCAACCGCCGGTGAATCCTGTGCCAGAATCTCGCCGGCATGGGCCTCCTGCCAGTCGAAGAAGTCCTCGTCCCGAATGACGGCGTGTTTCACCGATTCCGCCAAGCCGGCGCAGAAATCCCGGCCGCCGAGCGTCGCCAGGCAATCCGTATCGACACACACCAGCAACGGCTGATGAAACGCACCGATCAGGTTCTTGCCCGCCGGATGATTGACGGCCGTCTTGCCCCCGACGCCTGCATCGACGTCGGCCACGACCGTCGTCGGGCACTGCACCAACGGAACGCCCCGTAGCCAGGTCGCCGCCACGAACCCGGCCAGGTCCCCCACCATCCCGCCGCCGAGGGCGATCACCGGTTCCATCCGGCCGTGCTGACGTTTCGCGAGATCGTCGTACAGGAGCCCGACCTGCCTCAATGACTTCGTTCCGTCCCCCGCCGGCACCGTCAGCACCGCGCTCTCGAAGCCCGAGGCCTCCAACGCGCCGACTAGCTTCTCCGCATACAGCGGCCCGACGTTCGCGTCGGTGACGATCGTCGCTCGGCTCGCACCGCAGCGTTCGCGCAGACGCTCGCCCAGTCGGCGCAGCAAGCCGGGTCCGATATGAATCGGATACGCCCGCCCGGGCAGGTCCACATCGACACTCACAACACCATCGCCCATACCGACACCTAAGGCTCGCTGGCAGCAATGTAAGCTGTCCCGGTACCTGCATCATACCGCCGCGAAACAACACCTCAATGCGGCCTGCCATTCAACATGTTGGTCTTCGCCTCGACTTTCCGGACACGCGAGGAAGGGGGTGTACGTCATTTGAGTACGTATGGCGAGGAACTTGAGATCGCCCGTGACGAATCAGCTTGCAGCGACGCTCCAGAGCCCCCGGCCTTGGCCGGGGGGCAGCCGGATGTCCGTGAGAACGTACCCCCCGACCAAAGTCGGGGGCTCTTACCCCGCTGCCGAAATCCCACCTACAATCGTGACGTACACCCCGAGGAGGGGCTGCTCCGTTGTGGGCATCGGTGCCAGCCCTTATCATAGCCGTCGTGAAATCCCAACAATGCAAGAGCGCACGTACCCATCAACAGAAAGGCGACCACGGCAATGGCTGATCTGATTCCCGTTCACGGCGGTCTGGACGCGCCGGTCAACCGAACCATCCCGACCGATCGCATCGATGACTTCAAGAAGCAGGCCGCATCCTTGCCGGCCGTCACCATCGACGACGCGGACCTGTCCAGCCTGTATCGCTTCGGCGACGGTGGCCTGAGCCCCATGACCGGCCCGATGACCAGGCCCGTCTGGCAGCGATGCCTTAACGAGGGGGTCATCGAACGCAACGGCAAGAAGTACGCCTGGACGATCCCGATCTCGTTTCCGATCGACGACGGCCAAGCCAGGTCATTGAAGATCGGCCAGACGGTGCGGCTTCAAAACACCAGGGGCGACCTCGTCGGCACCCTTCTCATCAAGGACATCTTCCCGTACGACAAGCCCAAGTACCTCAAGAGCGTCTACCAGACGGAGCGGACCGACCACCCCGGCGCCCACATGGTCATGAGTGACAAACGCGGGACGCTCCTCGGCGGTGAAGTCGAGGTCCTCCCGCAGCCCAAGCACCCCGAATACGGCCAGTTCGTCCTGCGCCCCACCGAGACCCGAAAGCTGTTCGCCGAGAAGGGCTGGACCCGCGTCGTTGCCTTCCAGACGCGCAATCCGCTGCACCGGGCGCACGAATACGCCCTGGTCTATGGTTTGGAGACCCTCGTCCGGCAGTGCGACACGGCCGGCGCCGTGCTGAACCCCTTGATCGGCGAGACGAAGTCCGACGACGTCGACGCCGCGACGCGGATGCGGACGTATCGGGCGCTGATCGACTACGATCGCCTGGGCGAAGGTGACAAGGACGAGGCACTATGGGCCTCGAAGCCGTACGCATTGCATGACCGAGTCCTGCTCCTCGGGCTCGACATCAAGATGTTCTACGGCGGTCCGGCCGAGGCCGTCATGCACGGCATCTATCGCCAGAACTTCGGCTTCACGGACATCATCATAGGCCGCAAGCACGCCGACGCCCCGTACGACGACGGCACCGACATCTGGGATGGCCTGGCCGCCCAGCGGATTTTCGACAACCTGCCCGGCGAGTTGCGCATCCAGCCCGTCAAGGTCGGCTTCGCGGCGTTCTACGAGTCGATGGGGCGCGTTGATCTGATGGACAACCATCCCGATGAAAAGCCGGTCTTCATTAGCGGGCGCAAGGTCCGCGAGCAGCTCATCGCCGGCGAGATGCCCGACCCGCGAATCATGCGGCCTGAGACGGCTGAGATCCTGATCGACAAGATGCACAAGGCTTGACCTGTCGGCCAAGATCATGGATCATGGACCGTATGAAGGGGAGAAACCTTCGCGCGGAGGCGAGTCGGCGCGGAGAGGGAGTAGGCTATGTCATTTCCATTGGCAGAAGGGCTGAACGACCCCAGAGTCCGTGCGGCACGATTCAGCGGGATGCGTGAAGGCGTCAGGAGGTTGGCGGGCGGGCCATGCCTTGCCGCGTGCCTGGTGCTTGGAGGATGGACGAGCTTGGCATCCGCCCAGCTTTCAGACGAAGACATCGATGCATTGCGCAGGCAGGGCCAGGCGGAGGGCTGGACCTTCACGGTTAGCAGGAACCCGGCTACGTACTACTCGTTCAGCCAGTTGTGTGGTGCCGTCGAGCCCCCGGACTGGCAGCGCATGGGGCCGTTTGATCCGTGCACGCCGAGCCGTGATTTACCGGAGTACTTCGATTGGCGCGACAGGGGCGGTTGCACGGTCGTCAAAAACCAATCGCCTTGCGGGTCGTGCTGGGCCCATGCCGCAATCGGCAGCGTGGAATGCTACATCAAGATCGCTTTTGGCGCGACGCAGAATCTCTCCGAACAATGGCTGATCAGTTGCACGACCGCGGGCACCTGCAACAGCGGCGGCTGGCACACCGCGGCCTACAACCGCCTCCTCTGTGACTGCGGCCCGTCCACCGACGACTGCGGCGACTGCGGCGCGGTCTTGGAAGCGGATGAGCCGTGGCAGTACGGAGACGGTCCATGCCACTGCCCGTATCCGCACCCGTACTGTATCCCCGGCTGGTATTACGTCGGCGATGGGGGGATTCCCCCCGTGGATAACATGAAGCAAGCCATCCGGGATCACGGCCCCATTACGGCATGCATCCATGCCGGGTACAGCGCGTTCAGCAGCTACTCGGGCGGTGTATTCAACAACTGCCACTCGGGCTCCATAGACCACGTCATTGTGTTGGTCGGATGGGACGACAACCAGGGCACCGAGGGCGTCTGGTTCCTGCGCAACTCGTGGGGTACAGGCTGGGGCGAAGACGGCGGCTACATGCGCATCCCGTATGGCTGCCCGACCATTGGCTACGCTGCCGCGTACATCGATTACCTCACCGACGACGAGTATCCGCCGGACCCCGACCCGATGACATTCGCCGTGCAGCCGGAACCGTGTGTTTATGAGCCGACGACCGAGATCATGATGCAGGCCACGCCCGCCAGCGACCAGACACCGCCCATCACGTACAAGTTCGAGGCGGCGTTGGGGGGACACTCGAGAACACCAGAGTGGGCCGGCGGGACGTGGTACTTTGATGCGGATCTGACGCCGAATACGGAGTGTGGATACCGCATAAAGGCGAAGGATGGACTGGGATACATAGGAGCATCCTCCGACTGGACCTATACGGCGACCGCGATCGAGCTACCGCAGGATCTCGTGGCCGGCACGATCACCGACGAATCCATCCAGGTGTACGCCACCGACACGTTCACGAACCTCACCGAAGGCGACTCCGGGCTGTATTTCGACGTGAAGCTCGGCGAGACGCCGATCGGCAACAGCGGCTGGATCCAGGTAGACCACTGGACCGCCTACGGCCTGGATCTGAACACCACCTATACGTTCAGCGTTAAGGCGCGAAACCGGAATTCATACCCGCCGGACCCCGTGCCCGTCGTCAAGGATTTCGTCACGACCGGACCGGGAAGTTGCGCTTTGATGGGTGACGTCAA
>JAFGQA010000462.1 GCA_016935885.1 Phycisphaerae bacterium
CGCCAAGAACTCCTCGAAATGGACCTCGAACAGAAGAAACTCTACGACCTCCTGCAATGACCGGGTGTCCCAATTCGGAACTCAGGACACATTGGGCGGCCTTGCTGAGGGCGGGGCCGGTCTGATCGCCGGCCCCTTTCAGTGGCCGTTCTCATACTACCGGCTCTGCCGGTGGTGGCTGGTTTTCTTGGACGCCATGCCCGAGCCGAAGGAACTGTACACGACGTCCGGCCGCCACTCGCCCGATGTGCTTGAAGAGGATCCGAACCTGGGGATCGCGCTGCTGGAACGGGCGAACCGGCTGGACGGTCTGCTGTCGCCCCAGCCATAGCTCGGGCTGGGCCCACGATGCATCACGGACATGTCGTCCAAGCCTTGAATCGCCGGGCCGTTTTCATTCGCCCTTACGGAGCACGTTCGGGAGATGTGGGAGACGGTAAACGCGCAGGCCGAAGCCCGGCGGCTCGCGCGATCATTCCGTCTTCCCACCGACGTGGCGCCGGACACTGAAATACAGGAGTGTCGCGACCATGGCGACGAGGAAGGAGCCAGCCCACAAGTAGGGGCCGCCCAGCCTTGGATGTCCAAGGACCTCCCCTCCGATGGGGGCTCCGAGCATCATGCTGCTTGAGAAGCTCATGTTGAAGACGCCCATATAGCGAGCCCGAAGCGGTGTCGGCGCGAAATCGGAGACGATGGCAAAGCTGAAGGGGGCCATCATCATTTCACCCATAGTCCAGACGACCACGGTGAGGGCAAACTGCCATAGGGTAGCGGCCAAGCCGATCAGGCCGAATCCAACCGCCTGAACGACGGCGCCCGCAACCACGATCGTCCCTCTGTCGAAGCGCTTGAGAAAGCTCGTCAAAGGTAACTGAAGGCAGACAATGAGCAGACCATTGAGGAAGATGACCTTGCTGCCATAGTCCTTGGCGGTGAAGCCGAGATGCTCGAGGTACAGGGGGAACGTGGACAAGGCCTGCATGAACACGAGCGCGAGCAGGAATGTGGCGAGGCAGTAGATGACGAACGGATAGTGCGTGATGATATGTTTGGCGGCGGCGCCGAGGGGGATTTCGCCGGATTCGGCGGCCGGAAATTCGCGGCGGCTTGGTGCAGGAGACGGGATTCCCGCACGCGCGTCAGTGGCATGGGCATCGGTGATGGGTTGGATACCCGCGGGATCGCTCGTCGATGCGTCATCGAGGGGATTTGACAGCGTGGAACCGTCTTTCGCCGCCTGTGCCACGGGTTGGTCCTCGGCGAGACGGACTGAAGGATGGCGTGAAGGCATGGATTCGCGGATGGTCGCAACGATGATCAGGCCGTAGATCGAGGACGTGAGGGCATCTCCCCAGAAGAGCCAATGGAAATCGTATTCGGCGATGATGCCGCCGACATACGCCCCGACGGCGAAGCCAAGGTTGATGGAGACGTACATCAGGCCGAAGGCGTGCGGCCTTTGCCTTGGAGCCACGAGGTCGGCGATCATGGCCGCTGCGGCGGGCCGGTACATTTCGGCGACGAGAGAAAAGAGAAGCACCATGAGCATGACAACGGACGGCGTCCTGACGAAGCTGAAGACCATGAGAATCGCCGCTCCGCCGAAGAGGCTGGCTAACATAACCGTGCGGCGGCCGATCTTGTCCGCGAGGTGTCCGCCGACCAAGGCGGCGATGATCGCGCCGAGGCCGAAAAGGCCCATCGCACGCGTGGCGAAGGTCACGCCCAATTCCAGTTCAGTCTTGAGGTACAGGGTCAGGAATATGACGACGAAGGTGCCGGCTCTGTTTACAAAGCTGCCCAGGCACAGGATGTGAATCGAGCGCGGAAGGTTCGCGTAGTCTTTCCACATGGGGCGATACGGCCTCCAGCAATACGGCCTCTCCGGAGTGGCTGCGCCGAATCCGGTCCTCTACGGGAGGATGGTAACAAAGGCAGCACTTGGGTGATACGGAGAGGGCCGAACGCGTGGCGCACATGGGTCCGTGAGCCCACCGGCTTTGGCGCCGGTGCCACAGGTTCCTTCGCGAGACGCGAACATTCCAATCACTGGTAGTACAGCGGTGCGTGGCTCGAGGGCGTTTCGCCGCACCGCCCGCATGGGGCGACGCAACATTCAAACGTGGAGCTTTCTCGCATGGTGTCTCGGCCGGATTGACGCCGGGGCCTCGTGGAAGATCACCCGGCCTCGCCAGCGCAAAGATGAGCTACCCGAGGTACCTCACGTCAGGCGCTTGGGAGGGCTTGGGAGGCACGCCTTCAGGCTGGTCTCCAACTCGGCGATGGTCCTGCAGTCGATGACGACGTCGTCGCGGCGGTGGTCCACAGCCTGGCCGGCAATTCGTCTGGACCAGCCTTCGCAACAGGACATGGCGATGATGGGCCGGTCGTACATCCAGGCGTAGGCGATCTCGCTGAGCGTGCCGGCCGAGCCGCCGATCACGAGGACCACGTCGCCGGCGATGCCGGTGATGGCGTTTCGGGCCCAGCCCATGCCGGTGGGGATGTGGTAATGGGCGTAGTCGTTGACCTCGTCCATCTTGTTGTGTGGCGTCACGGCAATGACCGTCCCGCCGGCCTCGGCGCAGCCCTTGGACGCCGCGGCCATCACCCCGCCCCGCCCCCCGGTAACCAGCGCGGCCCCGAGTCTGGCGACGACCGCGCCAGCCTGCTCGGCGATCTTCAACGCGGTCTCGTCGGCCTCGCTGGAACCGATGATGGCAACTTGGGGGAAGCGGTGGGTTTTCATGGGGCCGTTCATAATCGAGAGAGGCGCTGGTGTCCACCACTGGTTCGTGGCCTGCGGGGGGCCGAGGGGCTACCGGATTGGGGGCACGGTGATTGATGCCGGCCAAGCAGAAGCGCCGGTCTGTACACGGCCATATTCAGCCGTGGCTCTAAGCAGAAAAACGCCGCTTCTGACAAGATGGTGCTGACGGGGGTTCCAAAACGCGACTGTAGTGCTAGACCCACCCGGAGCCCGGGGGGCCAGGTCGTTGAGGTCCTGCGTCACGCCATCCGCGCGAAGGAACGCGTGGAAGCCCGCCGCGGCGATCCGCGCGTCGTTTTTACGAATCGCCGTCACCGAATCTCTCGACGGTGAACGTGAAGACCTCGGTATCCGGATCCCGCCAAGCGAGTGGATCGAGACCCGCTTTCTGTTGGCAGCATTCGGTGAGGAATGTCTCCTTATCCCAAGCGTTGTCTGTGGCGACGCTGGGCAGGAAACAGCCTGATCGCACGCCACGCTTGATATAAACGCCATGGACGCCGATTTCGAGATCCAATGGGTCGCGAGCCCGCTGCAGCGGCGACAGGACCGAGATCTCGATCCGGATGTCCTTCATCTCCTGCCGGCTGATCGGCATGTCAAGGAACCGAGGATCGTTCGCCGCCCCGACGGCGATGCTGCGAATGGTGGCCGGAAGCTCGTCCTCGCCGACGAAGGTCCCGATGCATCCGCGGAGGTCCCCAGACTTGCGTAAGGTTACAAAGACGCCCCGGCGCTCCATCGGCGGCCAGGGCTCGGCGTTGGGTTTCACCGGCAAGCCGAACAACTCCGCCTCAATCGCGGATCGAGCGGCTTGGAGAAGCCGCCGTCGTGTTCTCCCATCTAATTCAGCCATGTGTCTGGATACTCGGATTCATCAAAGGCGGCCCTGAGCGACCGACACGCTGCCTGCGCAACGTTCGACGTCACAGGCCTATTACCGCCTCGGTTCACCCGACAGGGCGCCGAGTTGGGCCAACGCCGTCACGACGCCTGGCACACCCGGATTCAACTCGTAGGCGGCCTTCAGACACCTGATCGCATCGGGTTCGTTGCCGCATCTCAGGTAGAACAGGCCAAGTTCGGCGTGGGCAGCGGCGTTGTCCGGTTCCACGGACGTGGCCTGTTTGAAGGCCAATTGTGCCTGATCCAAGTCGCCGGTCCGCGCATACAAGTGGGCCTTCAAGATGAGTTTCTTCGCCTGGGGGCCCGAGACCTTTGCCGCCCAATTGGCGACCTCCAACGCCGCGGCGTGCTGTCCCTTGAGCTTCAGTGCGTCCGCCTTGCCCTGGACGGCAAGGCTGAAGCCGGGAAACGCCCCGATCGCCTTGTCGTACGAGGCAATCGCCCGGTCGCAGTACCGCAGGGCGGCACCCAGGTTGTCGCCGTGGAATCGCTCCTTGGCCATCGCCAAGTAACAGCGCCCCATGTAGAACGACGGCTCCGGCCGCTCGCGATCGAACGATTCGGCCTCCTCGAACATGGCCAGCGCTTCGGGATAACGCTGAGCCTGATACTCGCCGAGCCCGTCTTGAATCAGCTTGTCGAAGCTGGCGACGGGCTTGCCACAGCCGGTGAGAACGAGGAGGGCAGTGAAAAAGAGACCGGCGACAACGCGACAAGGGACCATGCCTCTGGTTGCGCAGGTACACGGACGTCGCCGACTATGACGAAACTTGACGATCACCCCCGGAATGCTAAGCCGCCGGGCGGCGGATCGCAAGCAGAAACCAGCCCTGGAGTCGGCTGCCGTCCGTCGCCGCTCATTCACGGGTCTGTGTGGGCACGATTCAATCAGCACCGGCACGACCGGCGGCGCGAGCGATGATCAATCCTGGTCGTTGTGCGCGGCCGCGCGATGACGGCCGAGTGGTTCGATCTTCAGGCACAGCTTGCTGGGCTCCACCCAAGCGTCGACGACGCGGTAGTCGATCCCGCCGTTCTTCCACCAAGCCCTTGATTCGATGCGAAGGCCGGTCAGGAAATCGCCCGACATGCGCGGGCTCCCGGGCCACGTCTGTTCCCGGTCTCGTTCGATGGTTTCGCCCAAGGCGACCGGGCCGAAGCCCGTCGGAACGCGCACGGATCCGCAACGCACACCTTCGGCCTTCAGGACGATCGCGCCGTCTTTCATGGTTATTGCAATGTCGATGGACACGACGACATCAAGGATGCCCGCCTGATATCGGCCGGCGACCGTGATTTGGTTGTCGCCCAGCACTACGAGCGGATCGACGAGTTGCTGCGGTGCCAGTTCGTCGATCAGCGGGTAGATCTCGCGGCGCATGGTGATCCAGCGATTCACGTCGTCTTGGAAGATGTGATAGACAAACGGTCCACCGCCCGCTCGTAGATGTTCCGTGAAGGCCTGCTCAGCCGCGACCAGGTTGTTGCGGACCTTCTGCTTGTCCGCCGTCGCGATGCTCGGCGGGTCATACCAGGACGGCGTTCGCAGGAGAGCCAGCAGTGCCCCGAGGAGAAGCCCCCCCACGCACAACGAACCGATAACGGCGATCCGCCTCGAGACACTCCGACCGTCCCGGCGAACGACGAGTGACCCGTTTCGGCTTTCGGCTTTCAAGACTTCGGCTTTCGGTTCTCAAGATTCGGCACAGTTGCCCCTGCGTGCTGCTGAAGAGCCGTGGCAGGCACGTCCGGTCCTGCAACAGCGTCAGCAGAGGCCGAACCGTCGCCGGTGTCAAGGTCCATTTTCCAAGGCGAGCAGGGCCATCGCAGGTTCGGGTTCCGCACACAAAGCACGTGTCTTCCAAAGGCATCTACCCCCGGCAGAGCGCCACAAACGAGGTTCGCGAGCGCAGTAGCATCCGGCCAAGCACCCGCCGGACCGAGCTTGCGATGGCCCTACCGCGTGCATGACGGTTTAGGCGGGTGCCACTGGCAGCTTGCCTGCCAGTGTGTATGCCCCACGCGCCCACCGGAGAGACCGCACGGGCGGACAAGCCGCC
>JAFGQA010000463.1 GCA_016935885.1 Phycisphaerae bacterium
CGCGGCTTGCTTCGGTGCAAGAAGTGTGGAACCGCCATGTCTCACACGTTCTGCGGAAAGAACGAGTCGAACTACTATCGCTACTATCGTTGCACGAATGCGATCAAGAACGGTCACGATGTTTGCCCGGTCGGTTCACTCCCGGCAGGTGAGATGGAACGCGTCGTTGTCGAGGAAGTGCGTGGCCTGACGAAGGACAAAGCACTCCTGGCCCAAGTGCTGGCCGACACTTACGCTGCCATTGAGAGTCAAGTGGCGGAGATCAGGCGTGAACGCGACGCACTCTGTCGCGAACGGGTCCGCAATCACAAGGAACTACAACAACTCGCGGCCAGCGGAACCCCCGCCACGAACGCAATCGCTCGCATTGCCGAACTGCATGAGCGCCTCGCGGTGGCCGACCAGCGCATATCCGGCCTAGAGGCACGGGTCGCTGAACTCGAAGCCCAGACGGTGACGCCGGAAGACGCCCGCGCCGCCTTCGCTGACTTCGACGAGTTCTGGAAGAACCTGATACCCCGCGAGCAGGCCCGCCTGCTGAAGTTGCTGATCTCGACCGTGGAGTACGACGGTGAAGCCGGCACCGTGTCGGTCACCTTCAGGCCGACGAGTATCCGTTCCTTGATCGACTGCAAGCTGGAGGACGCCGCATGACGACCGTCACGAAGCGGATTCACTTCGCCAGAAAGGGCCCTCGCAAGGTAGCCAGGCTTGGCCCGCCGCCGGAACCGACCGAGCCGCCCGGCCGTATCCCTCGCGTGTCAAAACTGATGGCCCTCGCGATACGCTTCGAGGAACTCCTCCGCGACGGCCAGGTTGCCGACCAGTCGGAACTCGCCCGCCTGGCCCACGTCACGCAGCCTCGCATGACGCAGATCATGAACCTGCTCCACCTCGCCCCGGATATCCAGGAGGAGATTCTCCATCTCCCGCGCGTCATGCAAGGCCGCGACTCCATCACCGAACGCGATGTTCGGCCGATCACGCAGCTACGGGACTGGCGCAAGCAGCGGAGAGATTGGGCGCAATTCATCGCCTTTATCGCCTGAAACCTTATTACTCTTCAGTCCAATCTTTGCAGAGAACTTCGGCTTGCTGCAAGACGAGTTCGGTAGCTCGTTGCTGCATGTCTGGTGGGTAGCCGTACTCGCGGAGAATCCGCTTGACCATCACGCGGATTTGGGCGCGGGCATTCTCGCGCACCTGCCAGTCAATGGTGACGCTCTGCTTCACGCGGCGAACCAATTCCTGGGCGAGGAATCGCAGCTTCTCATCTCCGATGACCTGTTTGGCGCTGGTGTTCTCGGCCAGGGCGTCATAGAAGGCAACCTCGTCGTCGGTCAGGCCCATCTCCCGACCGCGCGACTGTGCCTCCCGCATTTCCTTGGCAATGCGGATCAACTCGTCGATGACCTGTGCGGCCTCGATGGCACGGTTCTGATACTTCCGTACCGCCTGTTCGAGCATCTCTGCGAATGACCGAGCCTGCACGACGTTCTTCCGCATTCGCGTCTTGATCTCGTCGTTGATCAGCTTTTTCAGCAGCTCGAGGGCGAGGTTGCGTTGCGGTAGTTGTTGAACATCCGCCAGAAACTCATCGGACAGGATTGAGATGTCCGGCCTCTCCAGTCCGGCGGCGGCAAAGATGTCGACCACCTCCGTCGAGTAGACCGCACGCGACACGAGTTGGCGGATCGCCGACTCCATGTCGTCGGGCGATCTTTCACTCTCGGACATCGTCACCTTGACGAGAGCCGACCGAATCTCCTGGAACAAACCGATCTCGTCGCGGATCGCCATCGCCTGCGGGTGCGGCACTGCGAGCGCAAATGCCTTCGAGAGGTCGCCGACCGCCTGGACGTAGCGCGTCTTCCCATCGTCCAGGCCAAGCACAAATTCCATTGCCTGCGCCACACCCGCCATGCGCTGGGCTGGCGCTGCCGCGAGTACCGCCTTGTACTCGAAGCCGTGCAGCAGGTCGCACACCACCTCGTACTTCTCGAGCATGACCGCAGCCGCCTGTTCCTGGTCGACAGTTGCCTGGCCCTTGCCGCCGCTGGCGGTGTAGGTGCGGAGCGCGTGCTTCAGGGCGTCGGCGATCCCAAGGTAGTCCACCACCAAGCCGCCGGGCTTGTCCTTGAACACCCGGTTGACGCGGGCAATGGCCTGCATCAGGTTGTGCCCGTTCATCGGCTTGTCCAGGTACATCGTGTGCATGCTCGGACAATCGAATCCCGTCAGCCACATGTCTCTGACAATCACCAGCTTCAGGCCGTCGGACGCGTCCTTGTACCGCTTGGCAATCGCCTCGCTCGCCAGTTTCGTGCGGATGTGTGGCTGCCAGGCCTTCTCGTCCGAAGCCGAGCCGCTCATGACGATCTTGATCTGGCCCTTGGCATCGTCGGCACTGTGCCACTGCGGGCGCAACTTGATGATCGCATCGTACATCGCCACGCAAATGCGCCGCGACATGCAGACAATCATCGCCTTGCCGTCCATCGCATCGAGGCGTTTCTCGAAGTGGTCCACGATGTCCTGCGCCACCAGCCGCACCCGTTTGTCGGTGCCGACCATCGCCTCCAGCGCAGCCCACTTGGTCTTGAGCTTCTGCTTCTCCGTCTCCTCCTCGCCCTCGGTGATCTCCTCGAACTCCGGATCGAGCTTCGGCTTCTCGTCTTCTTTCAACTCCAGCTTCGCCAGGCGCGATTCGTAATAGATCGGGACCGTCGCGCCATCCTCGACCGCCCGGAGGATGTCGTACTTGTCGATGTACTCGCCGAAAACCGCTGGCGTGTTCTTGTCATCCAGTTCGATGGGCGTGCCCGTGAATCCGATGAATGACGCGCCCGGCAGGGCATCCCGCAGGTACTTCGCCATGCCGTACTTCATCTCGCCGGACTTCCTGTCCATCTTGGCGCTGAAGCCGTAATGGCTGCGGTGCGCCTCGTCGGCAATCACCACGATGTTGCGGCGCTCGCTCAGTGCGTCCCCGCCCTCGAACTTCTGCAACGTGGTGAACACCACGCCGCCGGACGCCACGCGCAGCAGTTCTTTCAGATGGTCCCGGCTCTCTGCCTGGACGGGCTTCTGCCGCAGCAGCTCGCTGTTGGTACTGAAGGTTCCGAAGAGCTGGTCGTCGAGGTCGTTGCGGTCAGTGATAACGACCAGCGTCGGATTCTCCATCGCCGGGTGCTTGATGATCTTGCCGCCATAGAAGGCCATCGACAGGCTCTTGCCGGACCCCTGCGTGTGCCACACGACGCCGATGCGCCGGTCGCCCTCGGGCGAACTGGCCTCGACGGTGCAACCGACGGCCTTGTTCACCGCCCAGTACTGGTGATATGCCGCCGCCTTCTTGGCTATCGTTTTGCCGTCATCCTCGAACGTGATGAAGTTCAGCACAAAGTCCAGGAGCCGCCGCTTCTCGAAGATGCCCTTGATCAACACCTCCAACTGCACCGACCCCTTCGGCGCGAGTGCAATGCCGTCGACGGTCCGCCACGGCTGGAAGCGGTCCCAGCCAGCCGTCAATGTGCCCGCCTTGGCGGCAAACCCATCCGAGATCACCAGCATCTCGTTGAAGACGAAGAACCCCGGGATGTCCATCTTGTACGTCTGGAGTTGGTTGAAGGCGTGGCGGATGGTCGCCTTCTCCTCGGCCGGGTTCTTCAACTCGATCACGCCCAGCGGCAGTCCGTTGATGAACACGACCACGTCCGGCCTGCGGTTCCTCTTGTCCTCGATCACCGTGAACTGGTTGACGGCCAGGAACTCGTTCTGGTCGATCTTGGCGGGGTCACGCTGGATCAGCCACACCTTGCCGTGCCGCTCCCGCCCATCCTCACGCCAGGACACGTCCACGCCGTCGGTCAACATCCGGTGAAACGCCCGGTTGCTGACAATGAGCGAAGGGCTATCCGTTCGCGTGACCTGACGGATCACATCCTCAATGACCTCGTCCGGCATGCCTGGATTGATCCGGCCCAACGCATCACGCAGCCGACGCAGCAGAACCACCTGGCCATAGTCGGCACGCTCGGGCGTTTCGCCGTCCGGCGCGATCGATGGCCCGTGGACGTACTCGTAGCCCAACTCGCGGAAGTAGTCCACGGTCACGATCTCAACCTGGGCTTCGTCAAGATAGCTCATGGCACCTCCTCGAGGTCAAGTCCTGTCGACGCTGACTCTCGCGTTAAGAACCAAGTGAGGCAGCGGGCTTGGACCCAGCCATGCAGACCGGCGACGGTTGCACCACCGATGAGATTCCCGAGTGTGGCAACGATCAAGGCAGCAGTACCGATGGCGAGAAGCCACCCCAGCCATGGGTTCGTGGCAGTCAGTCCGATTCCTGCAACTAGACCGGCAACAATCAGAAGAGCAATGGCGAGTGATACCGTCCAAGCGCACGCATTCGCCCTTCGGCGACACCGCCAGTAGAGACGCGATTGGACCGACTGCTTGTTGGCTCGTTCTGATGCAAGCTCGTTTTGCGTCTTGCGATGCGCATCCTGCTCTGCTCGATACTTTTCGCTTTCTTCCTTCTTGATCTCGCTTGTGACGCGGCTGAGTGTCTCGGTGACCGCCTGGTCGGTAAGGGCGTCCTCTTCACCGAGGGTCAGGTTCATCAATTCCCGCTGAGCAAGATCGCTGCTCCGCAGGAGTTGATGATCGCGTTCGGTAATCGTGCCCTGCTTCTCAAGCTTGTCGATCTCACCGAGGTACTTATCGAGCAGGCCCTTAGACGGTTGAAGCGCCGCAT
Source organism: Phycisphaerae bacterium (assembly GCA_016935885.1). The sequence continues at coordinate 4,760 of JAFGQA010000463.1, forward strand.
ACGAAAATGCTATTACCTCGGTCATGGGGATGGACGATGCGCCAAGTGGGGCTTTCAGCCACGCCATATTCGCCAAGCTGAAATCGGTGATGACGCTAGACACCTCCCGCGATTCTTCGTGGTCCTTGCCATACTCAAACGCAGCTTGGGCAAAACCGCTATTACTGGAGACAAGCACCGCCTTAGCGTGCTCGACGTTCCTCGGAGTGTTGCCCGAACGTAGAAC
>JAFGQA010000051.1 GCA_016935885.1 Phycisphaerae bacterium
ACGTGAGTGACGGCAACATCGTGGATGCCGACCAATTCAGCTTGTTCGAGTGCATCTTCACGAATCAACATCCAGACAAGGTGCTCGATTCCGTGACAATCAGCACGGATCCCTTCGGATTTCCGGATGGACAGCACCGGTACGCGGGCGTGTTCGCCATCAACGGCGCGGCCCGGTACGTGACGCACGCCTGGATCGAGCCGCGCGAGGTGGCGTTCATCTTTTCGCCGGGCTGGCGTGTGTTCGATCGGTTCGACACGCACAACTGGCAGGGGCGCTGGAGCGAGACGACCTACGGCAAGTTCGATCCGTTCGATCCGTACTACGACGGCTGGAAACACGCCTTCAGGAAGCAGTTCTCCACGGCGCACCCGGTGGAGGGCGAGATGGGCCTCAAGGTCGAGATGCCGATCGCCCCGGCCGCCAGGTTCAATTGGATGCATTTCGAGACCGATCTGCCCGAGCCGGAGGACTGGTCCGATCACAAGATCATGACCTACGACCCGTACATGGAGGGCTCGCCGCTGGGCCTGCCGCTGATGGGGCTGATCGTCGAGAACACGACCGGGTTCTCCCGCGTGCCGCTGATCCTCGGCTGGCAGTTGTTCCAGTGGGAGAACCGCCAGATGACCTGGCCCCTGCAGGGCAACGTCGAGGCCGGCGTGGTGGACGGCGAGACCCAGTGGCAGATTCCGCCGATTCCCATGGACTACCTGACGAACGTCGTCAAGGTCAGTTGCGGCTTCGAGTACTACTTCGATCCCCACCTGACGAAGACCTGCGTGCACATGGACAACATGCGGCTGGGCGCCGTGAGCATGTGGGACAGTTTCGAGGGGCCGCAGTACGGGTGGCACAGCGCCGACACGAACGTGCGCGTGGGCGTCACGCACAACCAGCGTTTCGACGACAGTGCAGGCTCTCTGCTGATCAAATGGCCGTCGGTGACCAACTACGTGTGTGCGCGAACCGGCGAAGGGTGGAAGGACCACTGGCAGGCCTTCTCGCACATCCGTCTGCGCGTCTACGCCACAGCTGGCGACACGCGGGTGCGCTTGAGCGTAAACGGCCAGCCGACGGCCGTCGCCACGAACAAGACGACCGGCGAGTGGGAAGTGATGGTGTGGGACATGCCGGCAGGCATCACGGAGGTGACCAACCTGGAGATCGGCGTCGTGAACCCGGCGGCCGGCGGGAAGATCTACGTGGACCACCTGGAAGTCGGCAGTGAGCCCGGACGCGTGACGTCGGTGGCCGGCTGGGCGCTCAAGGATGCCAACCGGCTCAGGTGGTCGCTCTCCGCTATCGAGAACATCGAGCAGGTCATCGTGCGGTATGACACGACCAACTACCCCGCGAGCGCGACGAACGGCCAGTCCCTGGTCGCCATCAACAACCCGACGGAGCTGTCCTACATCGCCGCGCATGAGGGTCCGACAAGCGGAGAAACGTACTATTACGCGTTCTTTGTGAAGTACGCCGGAGGCGGCTACTCGTCGCTCACGATGGACTCCGGTCTGCGACTTTCACGCGACCTGCTGGTGGTCAGCGGCGACAGTTACGAGGCGGCCTTCAGCAAGGAGAACGGGGCGCTCGTCTACGTGCACGACGCGGCGGCGGACTCGACTGTGTGCTACGGCAACGAGGACGCGTGCCTGTGGCGGATGATCTTCGTGGGGGAGGAACACCCCGATCTCCTGGCCTCGTGGTTCAGCCCGTCAGACCCTAGTTTCCAGTTCACGTACACGGAATCCCCGCTTGTGCTGCACTACGACTACAGCGGCAACGACGGGGCCATGGACCTCGCTATCGCCGTGGACGCGACTGAGACCAACCGGCTGCGGCTCCACCTGGCGTTGACGAACAACCTGGACCACGCGATCCGCACCGTCGAGTGCCCGCGGCGCATCCAGTTCAGCGTGACGAACGTGAACCGCGTCGCCTTCCCGATTCAGGAGGGCATGGCGTTCACGCGCGGGTTCTTCGAGGAGGGCCGCTACTCGATCCAGCCCCGGCCGTGGCTCTTCGCGGACTTCATCGGGCTGGATTCGGTCGAGGGGCTGTTCAGCCTGTACGCGATCCAGGACAGCTTCTACGGCGTGGATATTCTCCCGCAGCATGACCCGGCCAAGCCGGTCTTCCAGCCGTCCAACCTCGGGGTGGGCCGAGCGATGAACGACCGCTGCATGGCGTTCATGGACTACGAGATGGTGACCTACATCCCGCCGGGGGGTGCCTGGAGCGGCCCGACCCTTGTGCTGGAAACCGGCGGGTCGTCCCTGCGCTCGCCGGTGGCGCACTACCGGCAGTTGAATGAATTTGCCGATACGAACCGGTATCCCACGTTGAAGCAGAAGCTGGACGCGTTCGGCCTGTTCGAGAAGATCGCGGGCAGCCCGGTCATGGCGATCGAGTGCGACAAAGTCGTCAACTGGAAGAAGGCGCCGATGGGCGAGATGTGGTCGAAGGTCCGCGACACGTGGCTGGACGTCCTGCCGCGCGACAATATCCTGCACTTCACGCACTGGCAGAAAGGCATCCTCGAGGACGAGCACCCGGATTGCCAGCCGATCCAGTGGGAACGCTATGGAGACTATGCCGATTTCACGAACATGGTGGACTTTGCTCATGAAGCCGGATGGCTGGTTATGCCGTTCTGCAACTGGACGGTTTGGAACAAGCACCACGTTGTCCAGCGGGATGCCTCCGGCACCCTGCTGCCGATTGAAGAGGGCTGTCTGAAGGTGACCGGTGCGCCGTTCTATGAGTACCTCGGGTACATGGTGAAGCCCTGGCACACCAACGTGTACGAGGTCCACAGCAACATGATGGTCTTCTACCAGACCGAACAGCCCATGGACACGATGTTCGTGGACATGACGTGCGAACGGACCTGGCGCTACACGCGGATCGATACGGACGGCGACAAGGAAGACGAAACGATCTTCACCGGCTACACGCAGGCAACGATCGACCACAATAACTACCTCAAGCAGTTCTTCCCGCTCTACACCGAAGGCGTGATGGACCAGATGATGGGCGAGATCGCCGGCTACTGCCAGACGCACCGCCAGAAGATGATGATGGACATCCTGCGGCACGTCGGCGATGAGTTCGACAACTGGGTGATCTTCCCGCTGGCGGCCGACGTGGCCCATGAGCATGTCGGTTTCTACCAGCACGACCTCAATCTGCAGGTCTTCCCGCGCACGAAACCGCTGATCACGCACTATACCGTCATGGGTTACTCCTACATCGTGGACGTCGCCACGTGGTACGGGGAGGTCGACGCCGACGGCTGGAACTGGATGTACATCTGCGACGATTTTCAGAAGGGTGTCGTGTCCAAGTACTTCGGCCTGCCGTTAACCGACTACGAGGGCGCGGTGGACGGGGACATCCGCAGGATTCGCACGAAGTGGGGCACGGACACAAACGAGGTCGTGGTCCTGGCCAACTTCAAGGTGGAGCCCTGGGCGACGGGCGACTACACGATCGCGCCGCAGGGCTTCATGGCGACGATGTCGGGCAACCGGCTCATCGCGGGCATCTTCACCAACCTGTTCAACGGCGCGGCCCTCGCAGAGGGCGAAAACACCAATCACGTCAGTGAGCACTTCATCTGCGTCGAGCGCATGGACGAGCACATGATATCCGTGAAACACCCCGCCGGGCCCGACACCGAGATCAGCATCCCCTTGCCAGCCTCGTGGACCGGGCAGGTCTGCGCGGCGTTCATCCTGCGTGATGGCACGGAGGTCTTCGCTGCGGGTCGCGCGCGTAAAGAGGGTGCGAACGTGATCGTGGGCTGGACCGAGAGGACAGATGCCGGTGCACCCGTGGCAGCGATGAACATCCGGCATGCGGTTGCCGAGAGCGACCCGTTGTTCCTCGAGAAGCCGTTCGTGGAGGCTGACAATGAGACCCAGGTGTGGGTACGCGTGCGGGCTGACCGGCCGGTCCGGGTCGTGGTTCACTACGGTCTGCACTCCATGGACGAATTCGTCGTAACGAACGACATGTACTCCCTGACCCACGCCGTGGCGATCGACCTCCCCGACGCAAGCCAGGGCACGTGGTTGAGGGTGGAGATCATTGACGAGGATGGCCACGTCAGCGAGTCGGGCCGG
>JAFGQA010000464.1 GCA_016935885.1 Phycisphaerae bacterium
CCCCGCTTCTCGGCGACGATCCCGGGCTCCTGCTCCGGCATCTCAAACCTCAACTCGTCCTCACCCATGCCTCCGGAGCCTAGGCCACCCGCCCGCAGGAGTCAACCCGCTGCCGCACAAGGCCGCTCGCCCAAACGCGTAGTCACTGAGCAGGGCCAGACCCGACTTGCCCAAGTGGAATCGCACGAGAACCACGCAACGCAGATGGCAGGTGTCAGTCCCTCGACAACAGGCCGTCCAGCCCATGCTTCTGAAGCAGCTGCTCCAAGTCGTGACCCTCTAGGGCCGCAAGTCTACCGTTCTCTCTGAGATAGGCCGCGGCCTCTCTGCTCATGCGAGCGTTTGTAACAACAACGCCGCGGGTATAGGAAGGGTCCGCGGAAAGAACGCCAAGCAACTGTTGCAGAACAGGCCTGCCAACAGGGGTGCTCACTAGCTTGCACTGTACGGCAATCTTCTCGTAGGAAAGCCCGGCCTCTCGGACCGCAATCACGTCGACGCCGCGGTCGCTCGATGCTGGAGTCAAGCGGGTATGATACCCCATCTTTTCGAAAAGCATTGCGATCAAGGCTTCGAAGTCCCTGGGAGACCCATAGCCCGGACCCTTCTCGGTGGGCGCTGCGGTCTCCGGCTTGGGTTCCGGCTTGCGATGTGTCGATTGAATCCCGTACTTCGCGAGCAAGTCGTCGTAGATGTCGAACAACATCCCATCTCTCACTTCGCTCGACAGGCTGTCGATGACCATGTCGTACAGGAGTTGTTTCTCCTCCAGCTTTCTTTGGATGATCTGTTCGATTGTGTCCTCCACCCACAGGTGATATACGAAGACGTCTTTCGTCTGGCCCGGCCGATGGGCTCTGTCAGTTGCCTGATTCGTCGTGGCGGGGTTCCACCAGTGGTCGAAGTGCACAACATAGTTGGCGGCAACTAGGTCGTTGATCCCGACACCAGCAGTTCGAGGGTTCCCGATGAACACCGACTTGGCGCCGTCCGTCTTGAAGCTGTGCAGGAGAGCTTGACGCCTTGAGTCGGAAGTGGCGCGACCATAATTCAGTGCCCCGAACTGCGCAAGCTCGCTCTCAAGCCAATCAGCGCCTCCAAATTCCTCCTGGGCATACTGCGTGAAGATCAGAGCTTTGTCCCCTCTGGCCACTATGTCCTCCAAGTTCTCCAGGAGCCATGTGAGCTTTGCGCTCTCGCCGGTGATGCGGTCGCGGTTACAGATCTTCTTCAGCTCCGTAATCAGAATCAAAATGTTGCTTGCTGTGATTGTCTCGCCCTGCTCGTGAAGATGCAGGACTCGTTCGCGTTCCATCGTGTGGTACGTCTGCATCTGCGCCTCTTCAAAACGCAGATACACCGTGAAATCATGTTTCTCCGGCAGGTCCTTCAGAACATCCGCCTTCCGGCGGCGGAGGAAATACGGGCGAATCGCGTCTTTTGCGGCAGCAGGCGTCAGCCCGTCGTACTTGAGAAGACCGGGGCGCAGATAAGCGAAAATGGAAACAAGCTCATCGAGATTGTTCTCAATGGGGGTGCCCGACAAGGCCCAACGATAGCGCGCCGTGAGTTGTCGCGCTGCTCTTGTGATCCCCGCGCCAGGATTCTTGATCCTTTGGGCCTCGTCCAAGATGACCAAATCGAATTTGTTCGCGAGAGCGTTCTCGGCGACTGCCATGTCTTGCCTGAGTGTGTCGTACGTCGTGAGCCAGACATGGGCGGAGTAATACCAACAGTATTTCCTCCTGTCTCTACTCCCCCGAACGACAGTCACCTGTAAATCTGCACTCCACCTTTCCATCTCTCGGTCCCAATGTGGCAGGACACTCAGTGGACACACTACCAACGCGGACCCAATAGTTCCGCGCTGGAAAAGGAGGCGCATGGCCAATATGCTCTGCACCGTCTTGCCTGTCCCCATGTCGTCTCCCAGAAGAGCGCCCTCACGCTCGACCAGAAACTTTATGCCCTCCCACTGATAGGGATAGGGATTACACCGGGGGGGCAGGTCGAGAACATCAAGAAACTCGAAACTCACGGGAGGCTGAAGCAATGGCAACAACATGTCCCAGATGGACGGCTGGCGAACCGAAGCATGCGTTCGATCCCGCTGAATGCGCGTGAAGCTCTGACGGAAACCATCAACTCTCTCCCCAACATCGAACCGTGAAGCGAGAGGTTCGCCGAAATCCAGTTGTTTGCCCTGACCCCGGACTTGCCCATAATTCTTGCCGCCCATGTTGCCCTGCGTGAGGGGATGAAAGAGATTCCCTGACACCGTGGGCAGTTCCGAGAACAGGGCCAGAGCGTCTTCTGTCGATGACTCCGGCAACAGGTAGTCAGATGGGGCCAGCACGCCATGGATGATGTCATCGAGCACCCTGTGTTGATGAAGACTTGCGCGGGGGAACTCGAAGTCTGCCCTGGAGGATCTGAGGAGGGTAACCGGCAGACCTAACCCAGTCACGCACTGACGCGGTGGCTCAAGCCGTGCGAGACGCTTGCCAAGCCTGCACCGCAAGCTACGCGATGGATCTCGTCTTCTGAGGGCAACGAACATGTCTAGTGCTCGGACAGCGCGCCCTGTTCGTGCAGTGTTGCCAAGGCTCTTCTCACGCGCTCAAAGGGTTCAACCAAGTCACAACTGGCAAACGTCCAGCCCAGGCCTTCCTTGCACTGCGCAATATCATCAGAGAAGTCCCAGTGACAACTCACGACCACAGGCGCGAACTTACCTGATGGGCTCGATAGGAGTTCCTCCGGCTTGTTCTTGCCGCTTTCGTCGGATAGCTTCATTTCTTCGCCCTGCCTGCGGGCAAGAAGCAGTGGCTTGTCGTATCTTGCCCTCAGGGCCAGGAACTCCTCCTGCTGCACCAGCAGCACATCGAGTGATGTCTGGACAGCTTGTACAAGTGGCGCGCCCACTAACTCGACAGCGATGTGCGGCATGAGGGTGCCGCCATAGAGTGTGCGTTGGATGGCGTTGGGTCGAATGGGCGACGTGCAACGGAACTCGACGGGTTTGCCGTGTGCATCAGTTACCAGAAGTCCTCCCCGGAGTACGCCGTCTTCAACTTCGGCCATCATTATGAATGCGAGGTGAGTGATTTCTGCCGTCATTCCAGTCTCCTCCCCATCAAAGGAACCCGAAGGCGTCATGCCGCACAACACAATCCCCTTGGGCGCAGATACGCCGAAGTACGAATGCTACGATACTGCGCACTCAGTGGTGCGGTGACAAGCTCATAGGTGGAATGACGGCAGTCGGGTTAGGGCGCGATTGACGCCACGTCCACACTAGCTTACAACCACCGATTATCCAGTCAGCGCTTTCGTCCTCCCGTCTGTCCCAAAAGCCCAGAACCCGTGCGCAGAGTTCGCAAAGTGGTATTCATATTGAATGCCAACCATCTCCGGAAAGTCGAAGTGTTCGGACAGGTTCTGAAAGAAGTCCTTCGGCAATACGACCGCGGCAAAGAGCACATAGTGCACGAATCCGTAGAATCCCACATCAACTCTGGCATAATCCCCGTATCGGAAGAACTTGATGAAGTGAAACGGCTGGAGCTGCTGAAAACGCGGCTTGATGCGGTTCACAAAGACTTTCTGCTCTCGCTCAGACGATGTGATGGTTTCAAGCAACCGGCGCGCCAAGTCAGTGGTCGTAAAGAGTTTGTTGAAGGCGGTGAAGAAGATGAATTCATACGCGATTTTAGCAATCAACGGCTTCACGTTGGGTGTTGCCTTCGGCTCCACCTTGGCTTGTAGCGTCTCTGCATACTTCTTGAAGGCGGAAGCGAAAAGCGGTGAATGGAGTTCTTCGCCATGCGGCGCCTCTGCCAGCCATTGGCATATACGCTCAAGTTCTTCTTCTAACTTGTCTTGCTCAATCCGACCGCGATACTCGCGCCGCAGGTGCTTTCGCAGAGACTCGCGCGCCGATGATTGCGCGTAGATCATCCCGTGGATTGGGTGTGCTTGCGTAAGCAGTTCCAGATGTTGGCCTTTCGCATGCGCAAGGAATTCTGCGCCCGTTCCCGAAACCAACCTGACATTGAAGTTGTGCTTCAGGACACGATCGTGGGTGGTTTTGCCCGCAAACTCCGCCTGTGCAGCGAGGATGTCGGGGATCCGTAGTATATGATGATCAACGTGCGCGCCCAGCCAGCGATTGCACTCAACGCACACATGGTCTTGCAAAGCCAGGCGCCCATGGATCGATTCGGGGATTATGTGCTCACGATCAAAGGATACCTGCCGTTCAGTCCTCCAACAGTAGATGCAGACTTGCCCTGCCATTCCTGATTCCTACTGGTCGGCGTTGAGCGTCATTTTCACGTGCCCTCCGGGGCATGAATAAGATCAGGGCTGATAATGGGGCCTTGTCTACTGGCAGAGCATCTTCAGTTGATCTTCAGAATACCTGTGCACCTCCGTCCCGATGGCCATCTCGGTGTCTGAAACTGAGAAGATGAGTGTGTCGGCATCATCGTCTGACACTCCGAAGAATTGCTCGTCGCAGTCGATGGAAGTTGCGATTTCGATCCACTCGTCGCCCGCGAGCTCGTACAGATGTAGCGGGTCATCACCCGTGACCCACAGGCTTGCTTCCCACGCAATGCCCGTATCGTCAGCGTGGTCTGATTCTGCGTATTGAAGGGAGGGCTTGATCTTTGCGGGTTCAAATGCCGGAGTTGTCCCTTCATTCAAGACGAGTAGCTTCCGAACTCGCGCCAGATTCAGCCAAACATGTTGCTGGTAAGCTGTAATAAGCTCCACGAACCCGAGCGATTCCGTGCGATCAATCATGCACGATTTGAGCCGGTGCAGCTCCGATTGAGGCAGGATCAATGACGCGGGTTCTTGTCGCTCCCGGAACGTGATCTCGATCTGGTAGTACATTTCTAATAGCCTCCTCTTCCCAACGAACCACTGGATGATTTCTGCTTCTGCTCGCCTCAAGCACATGTCCGGAGTCATAACTCCAGATTCAAGATTGGCTTCATTCTCACCCCACGCTCATGCCCGCGCCGCGCCCGCCTCAATTCTTGAATCTGGAAACGCGATCCATGCCCCCATCGCCGCCAACAGATTCAGTCCTGCTCGGCGTACCACCCGGTATTCTCGCCACGACTAACAGCCTCGCTAATTCGGCGATGCGACGACTTCAACGCTCTGGCGGCGCCGACGATATCACCCTGGGACTTGACATAGAGTCTTCCCCATTTCTGCCCTCCCCGCTCGTAGTCCATGGACTCAACGCCAGACAGCTTCTTGCTGTTGGTGAAGACGGTAAGACGCAACCCCTTCTTCTGCACTTTGAGGTAAGCAAAGACACGTTCGGGACTGTAGTATGTCACGTTGCGTTCACCCACCTTCCGCCAGATATCCCGGTGAATCTTCATTACCCGTGGATGAAGTTCATCATAGAGAGGTCGCGCTCCTGATCCTTCGAATAAGTCGTCAATGTTGTGCTGGCTGAGCTCGGTTACTTTGTCGGGTTCCTCCGTTACCGGGTTGCTAAGTTGGGGGGTGACGCCCTGCAACTCAATTACCTCTATCTTCTTGGGGCATTCTTTCCAGTCGTGAATCCAGCAGACGATGGCATCGCAGTCATCGGAGTGGTGCTTGTGCCGAACGAAGTCAGAGGACCGAAACTCGAACTCGATCCTTAGTTCTTCCCACTTGCCTTTGCCGATGTAACGTTTTGCCACGCAGTCTGGATATCCGGGGCGGATCGTTTCAACGTACATGTTCAGGTCTGCCGCCACTTTTCCGAACAAGAAGATCACCCCGTTTTCGTTGACCGGGGCGTAGACGAGGCCTCGGAAGTTGATGAGTCGGCCGACAACGTTCCGGTGACGTACTCGATGCGTGACCCCGCCCTCATTCACATCGAGAATACCGGCCTTTGTTCGCCGTTGCTGTTTCTTCCGTTTCATCTACTTGTCTCCTCCACGCTTGATCATCCGAACATGGAGCGTGGCGATCATAACGCTTGAGGTCCCATCACCAGATTCCGTGCATTGTCACCCCACGCTCATGCCCGCGCCGCGCCCGCCTCAATTCTTGAATCTGGAGACGCCACCCCTGGGCTTCGACGCGACCTCCGGGCCTCGACCCCCGGGCCTCTCCAAGGCGCCAGAAAGGCTCCCCAAGGGCACCAAGATCAGCCCCCCAACGGTTTGCCTCTATGCGCCACCCGCTTTCTCCTTCATGACTCGGGACGGAAGAGCGGCATAGGCGTCCTGAACGCTCCAGTCCATCCCTTGATACCATTTCTCAAACGCAGCAATGATGGCTGGGGCCATGGCGCCGAGGCTTGGGGCTTCTGATGTTCCGACTATGGCCAGCGTTAGATCTCGATCCGAACCCCAGTCGGTCAAGTAGGCGGCTCCGAAGAACACACCCGCATCAGGAACTGCCGTGTCAAAGACAATTGAGGAGGACGTCTCGTTCTCTCTTGTCACCGCGGAAAGAACGCATCCCTGCAGACCGACGAACGTCGCTGTGTATGTGACCATTTCACCCACCAGATTGATCGCCTCTAGGGAGTAGGTGACGAAGCGAGGCCCCGAACCACCAGCCTTGAGAAGTGGCGTCATTCGCCACTCCGTGGTCTTCTGTCCGTCAGAAGCTGCACGCTTCGTCGCATACGCGAGCCACTTCAGTCGATGAAACGCGTGGGGCAGAGGGAGTATACCTTCGGCATCCAGCGTCACGGCTCGAATCATGTCGGTTTGCTCGCGTGACGCGAAGAACTGCACAAGCATTGATGCGAGGAAGCTGATCGCACCTCCAACAAGTGCAGCTACAACCGTTGCCCAAGGTGATGGGATCTGTGCGACGAGAACTAAACCAAAGACCGTGACGATGATACCGAGACATATCATTACGATGTATGCCTTGCGCAGAGTACTCTGATGCTCAGCTTGCGTCGCCAACGCTCGTTTCATTCGTATTCCTCTTTGCGCGAGCAGATGTTGGATAGTCCTGCCTTTGCAGGCTCAGGAATATCTGTTGCAGGTGTCGGCGTTTCATCCTTCTCTTCGCTCTCCAAGCGGCGGCGCAGGCGCCCTGTCCAGTATGGAACGCATCGCCGCTCAGGTCCTCCCCTCATGCGCGGGCGAAGGCGTCTTCTCCCCGAGACCATAGGGACAATCACCACGGGAAGGCAACCCTGAAGCAGAGTCGCTTCGCGACACGCTTCAGGGCGGGGTCTGGAAATCGAACCGCGAATTAACGCCAATTCACGCGAATGCGGAGGGGAGGATGGCCATGAAAAACACGAAAAAAGCGAAAGAGGATGCGGAGAAAGAGGAACACGTTTTGTCGCCCTGGTGAGTGCGGGAGGGCTCCAGCAATGCGATTTCCAAGGCTTTGGAAGATGTACAACCGCGTGATGAGGATACCCACCCCGCCCTTCGGGCACCCCTCCGATGGAGGTGATACCCACCCCGCCCGCCTACGCGGGGCTCCGGCGGGCTAGCCGGAGGAGGAAAACTCATGAGCTGTCGGCTCCTAAGATAGTTCCCCTCCTGGGAGGGGTTAGGGGTAGGTTCTGCTGGTCTTTGACACAACCTGGCCGAGAACCACAGATCAAGGAAATGGGACATACTCAAACCTTGGAAACTTCCGTGTCAATTCTTTCAAGAATTGGAAAGAAACGAACCGCTAATTGACCCTCGACTCCGCTCGGGGCGGGCGCGAATGCGGAGAAGAAGGTAACCGCGGTTCTCCTCTCCTCCCTCCACGAATCCGCCTTGCCACCACCCACCCTCCCGCCGGATACTGGCGCCACCAAGGGGGGATTGTGCCGACGCCGACCACCAAAGAGCGCCCGGAAGCGCCCGACGTGACCTTTCTCGGGAAAGGCCGCTCGGCGGCGGTGTTCAAGGTCGTCTCGAACGGCCAGGCGCTGGCGCGCAAGATCTTCCTCGGCAGTCGCTCGGCCAACGTGGTCCTCACCCTTTTCTACGGCGCGCCCAACGAGTACCGCTGGTGCGAGCCCGCCGTGAAGGCGGCATTCTACCGCCGCAAGGTCCTCGCCCGCCTCGTCCGCCACTGGTTCGGCGAGCGCCTGCGCGTGGCCGACGCCGTCGGCTGGGGCGTGGACACACACCGCAAGGCTCATTACCTGGACACCGAGCTGGTCGACGGCCATCCCGCCCGGCTTTACTCGCCCTTCCTCTACGGCGTGAAGACCGAGATCTACGATCTCAAAGACCACATCATGCCCGAACTCCAGCGGCACCTGATCGAGTCCGGGTTCATCGGCACCGTCTGGCAGGCCGGCCTTGGCCATCCGTGCGCTTTTCCGAATTTTCTGTGCACCGACCACGACATGGAAGGGCATCAGCACCGCTGGGCCTGGATCGACCTCGAATCCGGCGTGCCCGCGATCGCCAGCTATAACCTGGTCAACCTCTTCGGCTACTACCTCCCCTGGGCGTTCCGGCGGGGTCGGGTCCTGTTCGACGACCTCGACGTGGACAAACTGCAGGACTACCTGTTCCGTCACGAGGAAGATATCAAGCGCACCATGAAGCCGAAGGAATACGACAACTTCTCGCGCGACGTGGCGCACCTGATCGCCGCCCACGGCGCGTGGTCGAAGGAGACGCGGCTGACGCGCTCACTCAGGTACTTCCTCTTCCGGGGCCGGATCACCGAGGAGGAGTACTACCATTACCAGTGGCACGCCTGGTCCTGGTATCGCCGGGTCTTTGCCTTCTTCATACGCCACGTGCCGCCCAAGATCTGGCGGCGGATCAAGGAGCGCTGGCCGGCGTTCGTGAAGTGGCTCAACCCGGTTCGCTGGACGAAGTTCTTCATCGGCCTGATCGTCTCGCGCGCGTTCCGGATCGAGCTGAGCAAGAAGTTCGCGCGCCACGGCGTGCGCGAGTGGATGTCGGCCGGGCGCATCACCCCGGAGGAGGCCGAGATCCTCGAGTTCGAGCTGATCGAGGCGCAGGCGAACGAGCAGTTGTCGGACTTCGGCGTTCACCTGGCCCTCAAGCCGCTCGGCTACGTCCTGCGGCTCACGCTGATCCCCCTGCTCATCGGTTTGGGCTGGGTTTCCCCGGAAGTAGCCGTGGTGCTCTTTCTGTTCATGGGCATGATCCTGCGCGTGGCCTACACGCTGGTGCGCGCCGTCGAAGACGTTTTCCGCCGGCGGCCGTTCCCGTTCGTGGCGGTGCTGGTCTCCTTTATCCCCACGGTCGGCACGCTCGCCTACCCCTGCCAGATGATCCACTCGGCGCGGCGCGGGCACCTCGTCTCCCAGTTCATCATCTACGAGACCTGCTCCGCCACCGCCCGCCACGTCCCCATCTGGGGCGGCCCCGACACCGGCTGGGACCACTTCTTCAACCGCATCGCCCACGCCCTGATCATCATGTCGGATTGACCAACCCCTCAGCCCAGCGGAAGATCACCGCGGATTACGCGGATTGCACGGATGGGGGCGGGTGCCGGGACCGCAGGTCAAGACACCGGCGCGCCAAAGGCGAGGATGGTGTTCAGCGTGCGGCTCTGTGCACCACCCCATCAGCGAAATTCGCGTAATCCGCGGTTCCCTTCTTGCCGTTTCCCCTGCCCGGGTTCCAGTGGACGGCCTCGGTTGACTTCCCACAAGGCCTGCGGCTATAGTGCCGGGCACTTTGTCATAAGAAGGAGTGCTCTCATGGCCAAGCAACAGCGCATCGCCATCCTCGGAACGGGTTACGTCGGTCTCGTCGCGGCCGCGGTCTTCGCGGACAGGGGTTTCC
>JAFGQA010000465.1 GCA_016935885.1 Phycisphaerae bacterium
CGATCAGCCGCCAAGACGGCCTTTGCGCCTGGCGGCGCTCGGCCGGTTCGGCCACCTGCTCTCGCACCGTCGGCGAAACCACGTACCTCAAGCACCAACTCGGTGACAAGTTTCGCAAGGAGATGGAGCGCAAGGACTTGACGGCTCTCAGGGCTCTGCTAGACACGGCCAACGACGAGCAAAGCCCTCTGAAGCCGGGTCTCCTCGCGCTGGGACGCCGCTCGGAGCAGTTGGCTCCCATCGTGGCGGAGTTGAAGGCCGCCCGGCAGTCGGGCCGGGTGTCCCTGCCGTTGACGGAGTTGGCGCCGAGTTACGTCCACATGCACGCCAACCGGCTGCTGCGCTCGGCCCAACGGGCGCAGGAGTTGGTCATCTACGATTTCCTGCTCCGCCTCTACAAGTCCAAGGCGGCCCGTCGCCGCAAGAAGAGGCAGTGACATCCTTGCATCCCGCAAGGCCGCGGGCTTGAAGCCTACGCGACCGTGGGGCCGCGGGCAGGTCCGCCAAACGGCAAGCCAGCAGGCCAGCCAAGCGGCACAATCGGTCATGTTATTTTCGCGCGACGGCTGAGAGCGATGGCCCATCCAACCATCCAACCATTCAACCATTCAACCATTCAACGGTCATGGCCCATTTGCGCCGCCGCCAACTTGGCGTACTCGCCGTTGAGCGCCATCAGTTCTCCGTGGGTACCGCTTTCCACCAACCGGCCGTCCTTCATGACCAGGATGACGTCCGCGTGCGCGATCGTGCTGAGCCGGTGGGCAATGGTGATCACGGTGCACGCCAAGGATTCCAGTTCCTTCTGGATCGCGGCTTCGTTGACTGTATCCAAGTCGCTCGTTGCCTCGTCGAGCACGAGGATCTTCGGCTTGTGGACCAGCGCCCTGGCCAGGGCGACGCGCTGACGTTGGCCGCCGGAGAGCGACATGCCGCCTTCCGTCAAGAGCGTTCCGTATCCGCTCTGCATGGCGTTGATGTCTCCGTCGATGTGAGCCAGCCGCGCGGCGGTCTTCACTTCATCAAGGGAAAGCCCCGGATTGGTCAAGGCGATGTTCTCCCGAATGGTCTTCCCGAAGAGGTAGGGGTCCTGCGGGACGAAACCCATCTGCCTCCGAACAGACCGGTACTTCAGTCCCCGGAGGTCCGTGCCGTCGTAGAGGATGCGGCCCTCGGTCGGCGTGTAGAGTCCGACGAGCAATCTGGCCAACGTGGACTTGCCCGAACCCGAGCGCCCGACGATTGCCACATGCTGGCCGGGCTCGATGTCGACGGAGACGCTTTTGACGACCATCGGCGTGTGGGGCGGCCCGTAGCGGAAGGAAACACCATCGAGGCTGAGATGCCCCTGCAGCGTGGGGGCGACGGATTTGGCCGACTCGTCCTGTTCGGGGGAGGCCTCCATCACGTCCTTGATGCGTTCGATGTAGCTCTTGACCGTGCTGAACTGGAGCGCAATGCCCACCAGACTCGAAAGAGGGACCAGAAGCCCCCCCGCGAGGGCGTTGATGGCGAACATCGTGCCCAGACTCATGTCGCCGTTGAGGACCCGAAACGCCCCCACCCAGAGGATCAGCATCGGTGATGCCATTCGCAAGGCGCCCAGGAGTGATTCAACGAGCGCGCTGAGCCGACCGCGCCTCAGCGTGACGTTCAGCACGTCGACGAACCGGTTCGACCATTCCTCCGACGCACGGTGCTCGGCCCCGGCGACTTTCAAGGTCTCGACACCCGCCAACATCTCGACCTCGTAGCCTTGTGCCTCGGCCTGCTTGCTCAGCTCCTCGGTCATCAGCTCCCTGTATCGCCGGCGGGAGAGCGCGAACAGTCCCACCTGGAGCGCGGCCACGGCAAGCACAATCCACGTCATCAAAGGGCTCGTCGCGAAGAGAATGGCGAAATACGCGATCACCAGCGTGCCGTCGAGGAATCCCGCGAGCACGCTGGATGTCACCACCTCGCGGACGGTCGTGTTGCTGTTGAGGCGCATGATCAGATCGCCCGTCGAGCGCTTCTGGAAGAAGGCGTACGGGAGCTTCATCAAGTGCTCGACGAAGCTCAGCGTCAGTTGCACGTCGAGGTGTGTTCGCAGGTGAAGAAGCAGATGGGCCCGGATCATGGACGTGAGGAGATTGAACAGGACGATCGCCAGGAGACCGATGCCCAAGACCGTGAGCAGGTATTCGTCGGCTCGCGGCAGCACGCGATCAAGCAGGACCTTCGTCAGGAGCGGCAAGGCGAGTGCGAACGCCTGAATCAGCAACGAGGTGAATAGAATCCTTTTCAACAGGCCGGATTGGCGAATGACCTGTCTGAGGTAGGGCCATATCCCTTTGCGTTCGCCGGTGGCCGGCTCGAAATCCTCGCCGGGCTCGAACTCCAGCACGGTGCCGGTAAACAGCTTGCTGAATCGGGCGATGGGGAGACGGCGTCTGCCACTGGCCGGATCGAGGATGTCCACTTCCTTCTTGGTCAGCCGCTCGAACACAACGAAGTGACCCTTGTCGGGGTCGGGGTCGGACTCGACAAGCACATGGACAACAGACGCCGTCTCCACGTGTTGGAGGTCTTCGACATTCTTGAGCCAGACCGCGCGGCAGCGCAGCCCGTACACACGCGCCGCCTCCTTGATATCCAGGGCGGTGAGCCCATCGCGGCTGGTTGTGCCCGTGGCCTCGCGGATCTCGCTCAGTTCCACGTCCTTCCCGTGATACCCGAGCACCATCGCCAGACACGCGGCACCGCAGTCCTCCCGCTCCATCTGCGGGATGAACGGGATATGCTTGCCGCGCAGGCTTCGCCCGAGCCTCTTCAAGGCTGGGAAAACGCGCATGAGTCGGGACATTTCCTGCGGATGAGCCATTGCACCGAGTTTGCCAGAACGCAAGAAGTTCTTAGCCACTAGCTATTCGCTATTCGCCATTCGCTATTCGCCATTAGCTGTCAGCTTTACAGCGCAAGGTCGTTGCGCATTCTCTTCAACCACGGTGCCAGCGTGTTCTTCAGCCACGGTACAAGCATGTAGATGATCCGCTCGGATCGCACGGGCACGGCCGCCGTCCCTGTCATGCCGTGGCAGTAATCGTACCGCAGCCCACCACTCCAGAACGTGCGCGACGGCGGTCTCGCCCGCACGATCACAACGGGCCCCGTGATCGAGACGCTGTCCGCGATGTCCTGCCCCAAGCACCGGCGGACGGCGCTCGGGCTAAGGCCACCCTTCTCGACGGAGTGCACTGTCAGTTCCTCCTCGATCTCGGGATAACCAGCGAGTTCCAGGTGGAACGGCTGACCCCTCCCGAGCAACGGCCGGAAGCGTACCGGCAGAAGGGCGATGATCTCGATCTGAAACTCGTGTAGCCTCGGCATGTCGTTGTGCCCCGTGTCCTTGCTTCTGGGACCAGGCATCTCGTCTTTCGTCTTGAACAGCGACAGGAGCGGCTGACCGACCGAGACGTTCTGGCCTTTGCGAACCCATATGTTGCTCACAACCCCGTTGCACGGTGCCCGGACCCAGTTCTGTTCGGTGGGCCTCTGTGGGTCGCACACGCACAACAACTGGTCACCGCACAGGACATGGTCACCGCATTCGACATCGACGGACTTGGCCATGCCGGAGGCGTCGGCCGTGACCACCGTGCCTTCGAACTGCACGACTGCCGGGCCTTCCGCGTATTCGGCGACCTCGCCGAAGATCGTAATGAGCAAGCCGACCGCGACGATCAGGGGCAGCACCCAGTACGTCCATCTCGTCCACGTTGGGGCGATCCTCAGTACGTCGCCTGGGCGTCTATGTGCCTTGGCGGCAAAGTCCAGTGCCTCGGGGCGGTACAGACTGGACTTCTCGTGATTCACCGCTGGCCAAGCTCCTACACGATGAGTAAAGCGACGAATTGAATCCTAACACACGCTGTCGTGTTGTGACAGGCGTACACCCCGACCAAGGTCGGGGGCTCTTGGACGAGCGCTTAGCCTTGGAGGAACGGGTTGCACCGCTTCTCTTCGCCGATGGTCGTGGTCGGGCCGTGGCCGGACAGGACCTTCGTCTTGTCGGGCAGCGCGAACAGGTTCTCGCGAATGTTGCGAAGGAGCGTATGGGTATCACTGTGGTGAAAATCCGTGCGGCCGATGGAAAGCTGAAAGAGGGCGTCGCCGACGATGACGGCGTTGGCGGCGGGACAGTAGAAGCTGCGCCCTCCGGGTGAATGGCCCGATGTATCGAGGACCTTCCATGTTGAGCCGTCAAGCGTCATGTCGGTGCCTGGCGGCAGGTCGCGCGGTTCGATGACGCCGGTTGTGAAGGGCGCGCCGAGGTTGATCGACAGGTTCTCCTGGGGATCGATCAGGGCGGACTTCTCCTGGTCGGCGATGTGGACCGGCACGCCCGCGAACGCCGTGAGGATCTGGGGTATGCCGGTGATGTGGTCGATGTGGCCGTGTGTCAGGAGGATGGCCTCGGGGTGGAGATCATGCTTGCGGACGTGATCCAGGATCTGCGCGGCCGACGGTGCCGGGCCGGGATCCACGATCCAACAAGGGCCCCCGGCGTTGACCCAGATCACATAGGCGTTCTCCCCGAAGCTGGGCTCGACGAAACAAGCGATCTGAACTGAAGAAGCCATCGTCACCACGACCTGTAGCCAGACCCCCAAAACCCTCGAATCCCTCGCCACCCTACTGCATCGCCACACCCGTTTTTGCGGGCAAGCGGTCGCCGCGATGTCGTGTGCCACTGCTCTTGAGCAGTGTTGCCAGTTGATGTTGCAGCGTCGGTCCACTGCTCGAGAGCAGTGGCACACCCGCGATTTCGACTGTGGCGACACACTAGTACGGCGTTTCACAAATAGAACGACTGTACGCTCTGCCGAGAATCCTCTCTCGGCGCCGGCTTCAGGACCGAGAAGGGATTCTCGGTCCAGCAATCGTAGTTGCGTTTCCTGTGAAACGCGGTACTAGTACTCAGTTGCTCCTAACATAGCCGATCAGGCGGCTGCCGTCGAGGACAGCCAGGCAGTGGTTGCGCAGGAACAACCCTCCGAATGATTCCAACGGCTCGGTCAGCAGGATTGTGCCGCTGGTGATGGGACGCTCCCGGCCGGTGGCGCGGTCGAAGCGGCGAACGCGATAGCGGGTGGCGGGAATGGCGTCCACATCGGCTGGAGCCGTAGCGACGCCGCGATCGCGCGTCGGTCCGTGCGTCTCCGGCGATATCGTGACGATGGCGTCGCGCGTGAGCTGCGGGGATTGCAAGCCGAGTCCCGGTGGCTCCGTCACGCGCCAAACCGGGTGGCCGTCGGCGGCATCGAAGGCCATCAACGCATCGGCTGAAGCCGCATAGAGCAATCCGCCCGAGGCGTGCGACCAGATCCCCGCGCGGCCGTCCGCGCCGATCCGCGGCGTCTTCCACATGACCCGACCGTCCGGGAGGTGGTACTTGGTGATTCGCCGGCCGTCTGTGCTGACGAATAGGGCGTTGGCCGTGGCCTGCGAGGTCGCCACGACGAATCGACCGGTCGTCTCGATGCGGGAAGATGTCCGTCCGGTGGCGGGATCGATTAGGACGATGACATTCGAGAGGATGGCCATGAGCATCCCGCCACAGACCGGCGACAACGCGTGAACGGGCAGATCATTGCTGAGTTGCACCTCGCGGGCCAAGCGGCCCGTATCGGCGTGGCGGACCGCGATGATGGGCACGGTGCCGCGGGTGGCGGTGTTTTGCGAGTTCGGGCACATCGTGGCACAGCACACGAAGCGATCGTCAGCCGCCAGAAGGCTGCTTGCCTCCACGGCCCCTTCAACGCGCCAGCGGAGGCCGCCATCTCGCGGATCGAGGCACACCAGGTCCCCACGATCGGACGTGGCGTAGAGGCAGCGATCGGTCATGAAGTGCTTCGTCCATTCCAGGATGGATTCCGGATCAGCGCCGGCGTCGTCGGGGGGCTGCTGGCCGAAACCCCAGGCCAGCCTGCCGGTCGTCCTCGCCAGGGCGAAGATGCGATGCGGCGTGGCGAAGACATAGCGGTCGGCGTCCGTGCCCAGCAGGATGGGCTGCGCGTGGCAGCCAACCGGTTGAGGCCAGATCGTTCGGCCTGTCCTGGCGTGCAACGCCTCCAGTTTCCCACCTGAGTAGCTGATCAGTGCATCCCAATCCGTCTCCGGAAGATCGGGAAACACCGGCTGCAACACCGAGACGCGGTCTGGATACAGTCGTCGGTAGGCCTCCTTCACGGGCCAGGGCACGACAGGCTCCCGCATCGAGGCGGCCGGCTGTGACGCCGCGGGGCGTGGACGCTCGTTGGGCGGCGACCGAAGGTCTTGGCCGTGGATCAGCGTGGGTGTCCACAGGAGGACAATGGTGGTGAGAAGGCGAGCCTTCACCTAGTTCTTCTTGCGGTGCTTCTTCATGAAACCGGCCAGGCCGTCGGCCATGGACTTGGCCATGTCGGCCTCGCCCGTTCGGCTGGCGCCGCTCTTGGTGACGACCTGGACCTTGCCAACCGGGGCGCCGTCGGCGCTGAGCCAGAACAGTACGACGGCGTAGGAGTCGGAGCCGAGGATGCTGCCGAGGCCGCCAGCCTCGGAATAGAACGTGATCTCGGGCTGGATCTCCAAAACCGGCGAGCCGCCTCGAAAGACCGGCTCCTCGCCTTCTGTCAGCGCCCCGCGCAGGGCGCCTAGCAGGACGCCGGAGAACCTCGAATCGACAAGCCCGCCGAGGTCGCTCCGGGGATTGTCGATCTTCACGGCCTGGTACGTGGCGAGTGTGGCCGTGTGGGTTCCCGGTACTGCCCGTGCCTCTGAACTCGCTCCCTGAACCTCCTTCAGGACGCGCTTGGCGGCCGTGCCGCAGCCGGAAGAACCGACAACCGTGGAGACCAGTATTGTCAATGCCAGAATCTTGCGCACGTTATTGATCCTCCTGGGATGTGTGGTTTGCGAACGAGCCACCCGTGGCATCACGCATTGCGGCAACACAGGAGCATTGTAGTGCGGCGAGGTAATCGGTCAATCAGGTCTCTGTTGGCGCCGGTCGCCTGGCGCCGGTCGCCTGGCGCCGGTCGCCTGGGTCCGTGACACTTCCAGTGGCATTCGATTCTGGGTGCCACGGGCCGGGTGCCACTGGCCGGGTGCCACTGGCGGCTTGTCCGCCAGTGCGGTGTCTGTGGTAGATAGACGCGTGGGCATACGCACTGGCAGGCAAGCTGCCAGTGGCACCCGCCTAAGCTGTCATGCACACCGGTCGCCTTGTTCTCCCGCCCGCGGCGCGAACCGCTCGCGGACGGCTCGGGCCAACGCGTCAGCATCGGGCAATCGGTCAAAGCGGTAGAACAGGCCCGGCGCACGCCCGCCCTGAAACAGAAACTTGCTCACCAACCATAACACCTCGCAGCGGGCGGTTTGCTCGTTTCGCGAGCCTGGAGGGAGCACCGAACACGGCCCGCAACGGCACAGCCATCTGGGGACCGATGATTCGAGTTCGGGCAGCTTCACGGGTTCGCCTGCTTCGATGGTTCCGCAGCGGACAAAGAACGGCTTGACCTGAGCGTTCCTCGCCGCTCGACGGGCCGGGCCGCCGCGCTGGACAACAAGCCAACAGCAGGCCGGGAGGTCGGCGAGGTGGCGGTATTCCGCCTTCTTGATAGTGGCCGCGGCACGGTCGATCGTTTGCCGGATGGCGACGGCCTTCTCGAACGCCAATGCCTCCGCAGCGGATTGCATGGTCCCGCGCAGTGCCGCCAGGCGTGGTTCACGTTCACCGGTCGAGAAGGCCAACGCATCCGCGATCATCTGGCGATACACGTTCAACGAGGTCGTCCCGTCGCAGGGAGCGGCGCACTTGCCCATCTCGAAATAGGCGCACGCTTGGCCATGTGGGGCCTGCTCCAGGACGTGCTGATGGCGGCACAGGTCGAACAGGTCCTCGAGCATGTGGCTCCATTCCTCCGCATCGTGCCGCGTGGCGAATGGCCCGACATAGCGGGCGGCGTCCGCGTGGAACTCGCACACCGCCGCGAACCGCGGTGCTCTGTCCGCGGGGTCAACCCGCAGGAACCAAGCCGGCGGGAAGGCAACGCTTGTTCGGTACGTCTTCGGCTCCATGGCACGGGCGATCTGCCAGTGTGTCAGCGCGGTCTCAAACTGGCTGAATGTGTCGCGCCACCACACGCGGCCGGCGACCTCCGAGAGGTTCGTGCGTTTGCTCTTCTTGTCCGGGGGCGGAGCGGCCAAGCGATGAACGACCACACGACGAAGGCATTCGCCCGAGGCCAGCAGCACCGGCCGGTCATCGCGATCCACGACCAGATAGACGCCGCCGTGCGCCGGGAGGCCCCGAGCGTCGATCGCGCCATCGGAACCGACATCCAGGGAATGGTCAAAGAGGTTAGTCATTGGAAGCTACTAGTACCGCGTTTCAGAGGAAACGCGACTACGATTGCTGGACCGAGAATCCCTTCTCGGTCCTGAAGCCGGTGCCGAGAAAGGATTCTCGGCAGAGCGTACAG
>JAFGQA010000466.1 GCA_016935885.1 Phycisphaerae bacterium
CGGGAAGCGTAGTGCCAAGGCCCGAACCGAGAAACGTAACCGTTTGTCAACGCAAGAGATGCAAAATGCCGCTGTCGAAGATGGGTTAGAGGCCGAATGCTGCGCCTGCCGGCACTTGTTCGCGACGCGGAGCGAGAGCCGCAACGCGTCGAACCCCCTCGGATCAACTCTTGGTGTGTGTCAGCGTAGGGTGTGGCAGCAATCAGGCGCAAGCCGCCCCGCACGCGCCAAGGCGGCGAAACGGCTCGCCCGTCTCCGTGCCGCAGATAGCCACATCCGCATTTACCGCTCGGCCCACCTGTTCGATGCCCGCCAATTCCGAGTCTGAGCGGACCGTTTTGCCTCTCTGATGCTTCTTGGCAACACCACCTACCCAGCCCCTGTCCGTTCGCTTAGAGCGTCGCCATTTCCACGTTATCGAAATTGCGCCCGTAAAACGACATGTACTGCACCTTACGCTCCAGTGCCTGGATGACGGCGCGCGTGAAGTTTACACCTGTAAACTTCTGAGCGCTGCCCAGGCCGCCGGGGCTGAAGACGTTGATCTCCATGAGCTTGTCACCCACGATGTCCAACCCGACGAGGAACATCCCGTCCTGCACGAGCTTCGGCCGGACGATCTCGGCAATGTGCAGCGCCGTGGCATCGATATCGGCCTCGCGAAGCTTTCCCCCAGCGTGAATGTTCGAGCGCATGTCCCCGCCCGTGCGCACGCGCCGGAAGGCGGCATACTTGCCCTTGTGTCGCAGGGGCTGGCCATTCATCAAAAACAGACGTGTGTCGCCTTCTGCGGCGGCAGGCAAGTACTCCTGGGCGATGACGTAACCGTCACGGCTGACGGCATCGATCATCTGATTCAGGTTGGGCACGTCGTCCGGCCGCACCAGGAAGACGCTCTGCCCCCCTGAACCCTGGAGTGGCTTGAGCACGATGTTTCCGCCTTGGTCCTTGGCGAACGCCTTGATCTCGTCGTGGTCGCGCGTGATCAGCGTCTTGGGGCGCACCTCTTCCGGGAAGAGTTGGAAATACATCTTGCTCATTGCCCGCGTGAGGCCGTTGGGATCGTTGAGCACGATCACGCCGTGGCGCATCGCGGCGCGGCCGAATTGTGTGCCTGCCGTAACAGCCCAGGGTCGGGAGGTGACGTCCGTGGCCGGGTCATTCCGGAGTAGCAAGACGTCGAGCTCGTCCACAGTGATGCGCTTGACAACAGCGTTCTTGCCTTGCAGGTCCCGCAGGTAGCTCTCCGAGTTGGCGTACTTCTTCTTGGGGACACCCCGGGCCCGGGCGCGGATCGAGTCGTCGGGATCGTAGGCCAAATCGCCGACGCCGATGACCCATGCCTCGTGGCCGGAGTTGATTGCCGCCACGCCTAACCGGCTGGTGGTGTAGCCGGTTTCTTCCGTCTTGACGTCATTCACAACGAATCCGATCTTCATTAGTATCTCCCGTCAATCAGGTCGAGCGCCGTCATCCCCTTGCGCACGGCCTGCAGCCTCGACAGCGCTTCAGGCATTTCCATATAGCGTGGTGACAGCGGTGGATCGCGCAGCACCTTGCGCCATTGCAACTCCCGCACGATCGAAATGTGCTCGGAGGCGATCTTGCCCACCAACAGCGGCGCAAACTCACCATCGCTGGCCAGGTATTCCAGCATCTGGCACAAACCACGTAAGTACACCGCGTCTTTGGTCAACCCACCGCCACGGTAGATCCGCATCGCAACCGTGAAGGCCGTCCGGCGATCGAAGCCGTACAGGCCATCCAATTGACGGTACGCGTCCACGAACGTGGCGCCGTCTATCATGTGCCGCGTCGCAAGGACGCGTGCGGCCAGGAGGCGCAGCCGTGGCCGGCTCAAGCCGCCCACCAGGTACTCAGCCAGCACGGCGAGGCCTTCTTGAAAGGCCTCGTATCCGGCCAGTCCCGAATAGAGCTGACGAAACGGTTGGGCGCGTCCGTTGTAGTACGTCAGCACGTGCGTTCCTACCTCATGCTGCAACAGCGGCTCCACGCGGGACACCGGGATGCGCGTGTGCTTTCCGATTAGCAGCGAGCCGCGCGAAACCATCAAGCCGTTGGCGATGTCCTCACGAACCCGGACAGCCGCGTCGACCTGCGGCCAGCGCTGCCGGTAATACGCGATTTCCTCCTTCGCCCGCTCGGCAAACGCTTCCGCATCGAGGTGCCCGCTCCTGGAATCCTCGCGCGTGCGCGGGGGCAGCCGGTAGAGAAGCTGGTCAGCCAGACGTTTGAGATTGTCCTCCACGCCGCCGTAGAGTTGCAGGCTCCCGTGCACGAAACGCCGCGTATTGACGTCTATGAGCATGGTGATCTGCCGATCAAGCTCATCCTGTTTCTGCCTCAGCAGCAAGGACAACGCCGGGTCTTCAACACGTTCAATCGGAGTGCTGTACAGACGACGTTTGAGCACGACGGGGTCGGTGGGAAGCGGCCGATACTGAAACACCGGCGCCTCTTCAAACCGACTCCTTTCGAATTCGCGCCATCCCTGCTCGGCGTTGGTCGGCGTCACCGCAAGCAGGAAATCGAAGCTGTCCGATACTTCCGCCAGTTGTCGGTCAACCTCCCACACGGCCTTGACGACCGCGCGCCGACCCAGCACTTGGTAGTGCCTGGGCCGGTGTGACGTCTGCGTGCGCGTGAACTTGTAGAAAATCTGCCGCAGGGCCTGGCTCAGGCCGCGCCGCAGCTCGCGCAGGATCGACGGGTAGATCTCACCTCCCGCCCCCCGGTACACGGGGCGGATCTCCAGCCCCAGCATCCGGCAGCCCAGTTGTCGCGCCATGTCGGCCGGCAGAATGGGAGCGTACTGCCTCGGGCAGCAACGCGGCGTTCGGCGGACGTGTGTCTCCGCCGACTGCCTTCGCAGCCTGACCCGTAGCAGGGTGTCGTCGAATGTGCTGATGAGCGCGGCAATATCGTCGTCCTTCGGGGCGATGATTCGAAAGCTCGGCTTGTGACTATCTTGACCACCCGTGGGATCGCCTTCCCCCGCTCCGCTGGACCACAGCTCCAGAATCAGAAACGCGCCGAACTGCTTTGTCATCGTCTGGGCAATCCCGCGCACCAACTCCGTCAGGCCGGCTTGCAGTCTGCCCGTACCGGAAGCGGTCAGATACGCGGCCTCACTGGTCACAAGTCGGTCAGTGCCCCCGTCGTCACCGCGGACCGGCCGGCGATACACGCAAAGGAACGGCAGTTGGCGGTCGATATGCACGCGGCCCCAAACGGGCAACTTGCGCCGGACACGCTTGTTCTCCTCGAGGCGCGCGCACACCGTGCGGATGAACCGCTCCGTGATCACCTTCGGTCTGGACGCCTTGCCGGTCTTCATAAGCTCCGCAACTGCTCCAACACACCTTGCGTCGTGCTGCGCAACGCGTCGCCGATCGCCTGGACGAGGTCGTGGTCTGCTTCGCCGGTCCATTCGTCCATGAAGAACTTCTTGAACTCGATCGCCAATGCGCACCCAGTTTGCGGAAACACCTCGTGCACCCAGCGCGAGAAATGTCCGCCGCGGAACCTGACGTTCTCTCGCACATCGAGTTGACCACCCGGAAAGTCATACGCCCGCAATTCGGCCACGAAGCGATCCACAACCGGCGCCCAGCGCGCCCGATCCATGGTGCCCGTGCCGATGTTGACCAGCGGGTTCTCGGCCTCATCGGCGACGGGGGCGTCGGGGCCGCCACGCCGGTGATTGTAGCTGTGCAGGTCAAAAACGAAGAACCGGCCGCAGTCCCGCTCAATCTCCTTCAGCACGTCTCGCATCGCCGCGTAGAAGGCATCATACTCGGCCAGCGACTCGGCGATCACCGTCTCCGGCAGCTTGCTCTTCCAGACCTTCAGCCCCCAGGCGTCCTTGGGGCGGCGATACACCGCCTTCTCACGCGGCCGGTTTAGATCGACCTCAAACCGCGACCGCAGGGCCACGACTCGGGTCGGGGCGATCTCCGTCCACGTGTCGGTGAACGGATCCTCCTCCCTCAACCGCGCGCTATCGACCAGGGCCATACGCGCCGCCACCTCGTCCCGAACCGCGTGGCCGGCGTGGATGGCCACAGCAACGAGCGGCCCCTCTCCGCCCGCAAGCTGCCAAATCGGTCCGGCCATCCTCGGGCTCCTTGTCAGAAGTACTACAATCGCCATATGTTAGGCGTCGGACGACGCAGTCACAAGCCGGCGGCCCGGTGTTGATGAGTGTGCAGAAGCACGCCGTCGATCAGAACCGAGGATGAAGGTGCTGGACAGCGAGCGCTTCGACATCACGATGATCGCGGAGCAGGTCGCCTCCGATGTTCAACTGCGCGGCGTGGGGGGCGGGGTGGCCGCCGCGTATTCGTCGCGCTGTCCCGAGAAGCAATCCCCTAATGAAGATGCCGCCATCCTGATTACTTGTGGTCCCAACCGTAGCGTCCTCGCCGTTGCCGACGGCGTGGGCGGACACCCGGCCGGGCAGGATGCCGCACGGCTCGCTCTGAACGAATTGGCAACGGCAGTCGAGGAAGTTGTTTTGGCAGCGGACATGCTGCGCATTGGGATCATGAACGGTCTCGAACGCGCCAACCAGGCGGTCGCGAGCCTTGGTGTCGGCGCGGCTGCCACGATGGCTGTGGCCGAGATCGACCAGGCCAGCGTACGTCCCTACCATGTCGGCGATTGCTTCGTCTTGGTAGTCGGTCAGCGTGGCAAGCTCAAGCTGCAGACAATTGCCCACTCGCCCGTCGGCTACGCCGTGGAATCCGGCTTACTCGACGACACCGCTGCAATACACCACGAGGACCGTCACGTCATCTCCAACGCAGTCGGAATGGTCGACATGCGCATTGAGGTTGGTCCGGTGCTGAGGCTCCGCGCGTACGACACGGTCCTGCTGGCGAGCGATGGATTGTCTGACAATCTCCACGTGGACGAAATCGTCGAGCTGGTGCGAAAGGGCCCTTTGGAGCGTGCGCTACACGTGCTCACGGCGGCAGCCGTCGAACGGATGCGGATCCCACGCGAAGGCGTCCCCTCGAAGCCGGATGATCTGACGTGCATCGCTTTTCGGCTCGGGCCCAGCCCTCGGCGCGGAGCCACTGCAGCCTAACGCCAGCGCGCGACCTGAGCGACGCGGATGATGGATCACGCTCGAACAGTTGATGCGGCCAGGCGCCTCGGCACATTCGGCGGCGTTTTCGTGCCGAACGTGCTGACCATCCTCGGCGTCATCATGTTCCTGCGAACCGGCTGGGTCGTGGGCAACGCCGGGCTTGCCGGGGCACTGCTCATTCTGCTGGTCGCGAACTGCATCACGTTGCTGACCACGTTGTCGCTGTCGGCCGTGGCCACGAATACGCGAGTGGGTGTCGGTGGAGCCTACTTCCTCGTGGCCCGCAGCCTTGGTTTGGAACTGGGCGGCAGCATCGGCGTGCCACTGTACTTGGCCCAGGCAATCTCTGTCGCCTTCTACCTGATCGGGTTCTCCGAGTCACTGCTGATTCTGTTCCCGGAGACCGACGCGCGCTTGGCGTCGTCCGTGGGTCTCGGTGTGTTCTTTGTGATCGCCTGGTTCGGCGCCGGCTGGGCCGTCAAGGCACAGTATGTGATTCTTGCTGTCCTGGCGATGTCGCTGGTTTCGTTCTTCTCCGGCTACACGCCGATCTCGGATTTCAGTGCGAATCTCGGCACAGCCTACCTGCCCGCCCACTCGTTCTGGACCGTGTTCGCCATCTTCTTTCCAGCAGTGACGGGCATCATGGCGGGCGTCAGCATGTCCGGCGACTTGCGTGATCCGTCCAAGAGCATCCCCCGCGGCACGCTTGCGGCAGTGATTCTCACGTTTGCCATCTACGCCGCGCAAATGATCTGGCTGGCCTTGAACGCCGAGCGCGGCGAGTTGATTGAGAACAACCTCGTCATGCAGCATGTCGCCCGCGTTCCGGCGATGATCCTCGCCGGCCTCTGGGCTGCCTCGCTCTCCTCAGCCCTGGCGAGCCTGGTCGCCGCGCCACGAATCTTGCAGGCGCTCAGTCTCGACGGCGTCCTGCCGCGTCCGCTGGCCAGTCGGCTCGGCTCGAGCCCGGAGCCTCGCGTCGCGCTTATCGTCACCGCCGTGGTCGCCGAGGCCGCCGTGTTGATTGGGGATCTAGATCTGATCGCCCCCGTCATCACCATGTTCTTCCTGGCGACCTATGGAACGATCAACCTGGTGGCCGGTCTGGAGCGGCTGGTCTCAAACCCCAGCTACCGCCCGGCATTCAACGTGCATTGGCTCCCATCGTTACTGGGAGGTCTGGCTTGCCTCCTGGCCATGTTTCTGATCAACATCTGGGCCACTCTCGTGGCCGTCGTCGTGATCGTCGGCATCTACACGTTCCTAACGCGACGCCGCTTTCGAACCGCCTGGGGGGATATGCGCAGCGGTCTCTGGTTCGCCCTGACGCGATTCTGGCTTCTCCGCTTCGAAGCCTCTCGACAGCACGTGCGTAACTGGCGTCCGGTGCTACTGGTGCTCTCGGGAAACCCGAATGCACGCCTCAAGCTCATCGAGTTTGCACGTTGGCTGGAGGCTGACCGCGGGATCCTGTTCCTGGCCCAAATCGTAACCGGCGAATGGGAGAAGCTGCTCCCTCGGCACCAGGGTGTGGTCGATGCGTTGCGGGATTTCATCGAGGAGCGCCGCCTGTCCGCGTTCGGCGAGACGGTCATTGCCGAGGACTTCGAGCACGGCGTCGTGACCTTGCTCCAGGTCTCGGGGCTGGGACAGTTCCAGCCCAACACCGTCCTGGTGGGATGGAGCGAGGATACGGTCAGGCGGGCTGCGTTTGCGCGCGCAGTTCGCCGGATACTGGAGCTGAAGAGGAATCTTCTGGTCTACGAGGAGGCCGAGCCGGACACCCTCCTCGAGCCACTGATCGATGTCTGGTGGTACGCGAAGGACAACGGCTCGCTCATGCTCACGCTCGCTCATCTGCTGAAGAGCAACCCGCGATGGCGGAACCACAGGATTCGAGTGCTACGCATCATCAAGGACGAAGCTGGGATTGAGGAAGCCGAGGCAGGCACCCGTGAGCTCATCGCGGATTTCCGGATTGCCACAGAGGTCCGGGTCATCGTGTCCACGGAAGCGCCGCTGGAAGTCATCGCCCGCACATCCGCGCGCTCCGAAATCTGCTTCGCCGGAATCGCCGTCGAGCGGCTCACGGAAGAGGACAGCCCACTGGCCGCTTACGCCGACCTCGTATCAAGCCTGCGCGGCAATGTCTTGCTAACCAAGAGTTGGCATGATCTGAAATACTGATGGCAAAGCGGGATAAAACCGCGGCAATCGTCTTGCGAACCCGGACGGGCAAACCGAACGCCCGCATCGTAAGCCGTTGCGGGTAACGCCCGGTGTGGCGAGCTTGTCATCGCAGGCGCTCGCGCGGCCTGCGCGCCCATGCACCACGTTCACCGAACGCACGACGTCCGGCCACGGCGACTGGACTTCAACTCAACCCCTATCCGGCGAAACTCACCTCGGTGCCAAGCTCTGAGCGGAGGTCAGCTCGTCGAAGGAAGTGGTCTGTGCCACCTTCGGTTGTTCGAGCTTGTGGCCGGCCTTTTGATTTCCACGCCCTGCGCCACCAATTCGCCAGCAACCTGGCAGCGGCGGGCATCCACCCCAAGCAGGCGCAAGAACTGCTGCGGCATAGCACCATCGGCCTGACGATGGACCACTACACACACACGAGCCGCGGCGACCTGTCGGCAGCCCTGAACAGCTTGCCAGATCTATCGCACACTGGGGGACAACGCCAGCGGGCGACCGGGACATACGATCCGACGGCTACGAACACGGATTCTGTCTTGGCGTCCTGCTTGGCGCGAACCTGCACAGAACAAGTCAAAACGGTGCAGTCTGGTGCAGTAACGACCCGTGACACTGGTACGGCACTTGCGAACGGCAAACAGGCGGGCAACCCCTGTAAAACCGGGCTTTTGAGCAATGACGCGGGGTCTCAGTGTGGGGAAAGTGAACTGGGTAGGGCCGGAGTTGAACCGGCGACACACGGATTTTCAGTCCGTTGCTCTACCAACTGAGCTACCTACCCTCCGTGCCGACCATTTACCGACTGCCTTCCGGCTCGGCCGACCGGAGGCGAGTAGTGTAGGCCGTGTCGGCACTGTGGTCAAGGTTTTGGCGAGCTGTTTCTTGACGTATCAACATCGGCCTGCGGCGATTGACGAGACCGCATCCTTGCGTTTCAAGGACCGTCAAACGGCCCGCCGGGCCAGTCGTTCGCTTCGTAGAGGGTGCCGCGCCCACTCAAACGTGAGTTGCGCCAAGGGATGCGCTCCGTGTGGTTCAGGGCTCGGTCTCGGACGGTCGCTCCTTATCACGCAGATAGGCTTCTCTGAGTCGTTCCAATCGTTCGTCGGAGAAGAACACGCAGTCGCTCTGCCGGGCGCTGCCTCGGGCCACGTCTTTCGCAAAGGTCTTGCAGGTTGGGGCTCCGCAAAGGCCGCAGTTGAGGCCGGGTAGGGCCTTGAGCACGGCCTCCTCCGTCTTTATTCGTTCCACACGCTCCTTCAGGCCGCCCGCGTTGCTCTCCGTGGCGCGCGGCTTCACATGGCCCTTCAGCGAGAAGTCCTGGTTGGGATATCGCCTTTCGACTTCCGCCTCAAGTCTTGGGTCGCTATCGGGAAATGCGGATAACAGATGGTGTATTTTACTGAGGGTCACATAGCTGTTGTCCACGGTCAAGTTCCCGCCGACGCATCCGCCCCAGCACGCGTGGCACTCAAGGTATTCGATGTTGCGCAGTTTCCCTTTCTCGATGTCGTCGAAAACCTGGATGACGTTCGACAGTCCCGTGACGGACATATAGCGGTGACCACTAAGGATGTGGCCCTGCCCCTGGCTTGTCGACCAGCGAAGCAGCTCGGCGCTGCCGACGAGGTTCGTCGGGGGCGCTTTCGTCATGGCCTCGCCCGGTGCGCGCGTGAAGGCGAGGATGTCGTTATACACGTCTGAGATCCCCAGCGCGCCCTCGAGGTTGCTCTTCGCCCCCTCAGCGGGTCTGAGAATGGAGATCGTTTTCGCCTGACAAGGTGTTATGTAAACGGCGGCTATGTCGTCGGGATCGATGCCGAGCTGTTTGGAATATTCCCGTTTGAGTTCTCGGCCGGCAAGCTCGCGCGGGGGCTGGATGCGAATAAGCTGACCGATCATGGCCGGATACGAGACCTGAACGAGCCTGACGATCACGGGGCAGGAGACAGAGAGCAGCGGGAACGGTCCCTTCCACTGCTCCAGGTAGTCCAGGATGGCACGGTTGACAAGAGCGAGTTCGACCGCGAAACACCACACGGCGTCAAAGCCGAGGCGCTGCAGACCCGCCACAATATGCGCGGGGGATATCCCTATGGGAAACTGCCCGAAAAGGACGGGACATGGCACGGCCACCTTGTACTTGAACCTGTCGAGTTCCGCAAAGGACCGGGTGGTGGCCTGTATCGCACCGCTCGGGCAGACCTTCAGGCAGATCCCGCAGTCGATGCAAAGCTCCGGCAGGAGTTTCGCCTTGCCATCCCTGACGCGAATCGCCTGCGTCGGACACGCCCGCATGCAAGCGAGATGACCGTTGCACTTCTCTTCGTCAATCTTGAAGCCGTGCGTTCGTTCAGACACTTGAATCAAGCCGTATCATTGCGGACACCGTGGTTCCCACGCCCGGTTCGGACTCTATGTTGAAGCCGTCTGAGTTCTTCCTGATATTGGGCAGCCCCATACCGAAGCCGAAGCCCATCTCACGCATCTCGTTGGTCGCGGTCGAGAAGCCTTCGGTGAGGGCCATTTCGATGTCTTCTATCCCCGGGCCCTTGTCGGATATCTCCAGTTTGATGTCCTCGTCGGTGAGGACGAACGTGACCATCCCCTCGGAAGCGTACATCACGACGTTCATCTCGGCCTCGAACGCAATGACCACGGCGCGGTGGATGATGTTCGAGTTGATGCCGAGCGCCTTGAGGATCTGCTTGATGAGGGCCGCCGTTTCCCCAGCCTTGTCGAAATCGTGCCCACAGATCTTGTACGTCTCTCTCAGCAGTTCTTCAGCCACGGCTACATTCCGCCTTTCAGCCCCCGCTCGCGCAGGATCCCGCAGACGTCGAACATCCCAAAGGTGGTCGCAAGCACGGGGATGTTGGTCTCCCGGGCGAGGCTGATCGCCTTTTCGTTGGGACGTTTTCCGCGAATATAGACAATCGCGCGAACGTTCGCGATGTCGCCCGTCCTCACCGACTGGATGTTCGTGAGGCCGGTAATCATCAGTGCGCCGGGATGGGCAAAGGCCAAGATCTCGCTCATCCCGTCGGATGCGACGACGGTCTCGACTTCCGTCGATAGGTCATCCTCCCCGGTCAACACTTCGCATTGAAGAACGTCCTTGATCGCAGCGAGCTTCATCATGCCAACTCCGGGAGATAGATGTCTCGTCGCCGCAGCGCTAGGTTCCCTTCTTCGAGAGGTGCTCGTGGATGTCCCGCGCCGCGTTTCTCCCCGCGCCCATGGCGCTGATCACCGTCGCGGCCCCCGTGACGACGTCCCCGCCAGCCCAGATCACGTCGCGCGAGGTCCGGCCCGTGGCATCATCGGCCACGATGTTCCCTTTCCTGCCGACCTCGAGGCCGGGCGTACTCATCGGGATAAGCGGGTTCGGACTGTTCCCGATACTGCAAACCGCCGCATCGATCTTCACCCTGAACTCGGAGCCCTTAATGGGTACGGGGCGGCGGCGGCCGGAATCGTCCGGCTCCCCAAGCTCCATCTTCAGGCACTCCATCTCGGTGAGCCAGCCGTCTTTGTTCCCGATGAACCTCACCGGCAGGGTCAGAAAGTCGAAGATGACCCCTTCTTCTTCCGCGTTTTCGACTTCTTCGAGCCGGGCCGGGAGCTCCGCACGGCTGCGACGATAGACAATGTGCACTTCGTCGGCGCCGAGCCGCAGCGCGGTCCGCGCGGAGTCCATCGCGACGTTTCCGCCGCCGAAGACGGCGACCCTTGACGGACGCTTTATGGGCGTATCGTATTCCGGAAAGCGAAACCCTTTCATCAAGTTACACCGCGTGAGGTATTCGTTCGCGGAGTACACGCCGTTCAGGTTCTCACCCGGTATCTCCAGAAACCACGGAAGGCCCGCTCCGGCGCCGATGAAAACGGCGTCGAACTCCTTGAGGATCATGTCTATCGTCTTTGTCTTGCCCACGATGTAGTCGGTGTATAGCTTGACGCCGAGGCTCTTCACGTACTCGACCTCCCGCTTCACGATTGCCTTGGGCAGGCGGAATTCCGGGATGCCGTAGGTCAAGACGCCACCGGCGTCGTGGAGGGCCTCGAAGATCGTCACGTCGTGCCCCAGCAGGGCGAGGTCGTTCGCCACCGTGACGCCGGCGGGACCGGAACCGACGATGGCAATCTTCTTGCCCGTGGGGGGCGCCATCTCGGGCGTCTCCGTCTCGCCGCTCGCGGCCTCCCAGTCGGCCAAAAATCGCTCGAGCCGCCCGATCGCGAGCGGGTCGCCCTTCTTGCCCAAAACGCACACCTTCTCGCACTGATCCTCCTGTGGGCACACGCGTCCGCACACGGCGGGAAGGGCGTTCGTCTCCTTTATCTTCTTGATGCCGCCGGCGAAGTCGCCGTCGACGATGCACTTGATGAAGCCGGGAATGTCGATAGCGACCGGACAACCACCAACGCAAAGCGGCTTCTTGCACCCCAGACAGCGCGAAGCCTCCTCGACGGCAAGTTCCTCCGTGTAGCCCAGCGCGACCTCGTCAAAGTTCTTGACGCGCTCGAAGGGCTCCTGCTTCGGCATTGGCCGCCGCTTATAATCGATCTGTTTCTTGGCCAACTCGCACCACCTCTGCTACCAAGAACGTTCAACAAGACGAGCCGAGGGCTTCAGCCCGCGCTGCCCTGCCACCCAATGGAAGGCCCGATGATTCCGTCTCATTAGGCACTGACGATTCTGTCGCGCCAACCACCGCAAGACGTCCATCAGAACAAACCCCGCCGCCAAGTGACCTCCGTGTTGCAACGCCGCGCGGGCTGAAGCCCGCGGCTCTGCCCGTCGGAGACTCTAAAAATGGGAGGCACAGCCGCTCTTGCGGAGCGGATGGACTTCCTCGGGGTTGTACGTCTGCCGCCTCTTCAGAAACTCCTCCCAATCGACCTCGTGCCCGTCAAAGTCGGGCCCATCGACGCACGCGAACTTCATCTTGCCGGCCACGGTCAGGCGGCAGACGCCGCACATCCCCGTGCCGTCTATCATGATCGGGTTCATGTTGACGATTGTCTTGATCGCCATCGGCTCGCTCACCTTCGAGGTCTTCATCATCAGGAAAGTGCAACCGTTGACGATGATGAGGTCAGGCTTGATCTTCTCCAGCGTCAGGATCTCGCCCAAGCGGCTGATGTGCCCCTTGTAGCCGGCCGTCCCGTCGCGCGTGACCCGGATGACGCGATCGGAGACCTCCTCGAACTTGTCCTCCCAATAGAGAAGATACGAACTGCGCGCCTCAAGGAGCGAGTAAACCGTGTTCCCCACTTCCTTCAGGGCGCGAGCGATCGGGTAGATGCTCCCAATGCCATAGCAGCCGCCAACGCATAACACCGTCCCGAAGCGGCCGATTTGCGTTTCCTTCCCAAGTGGCCCGGCATACGTTGGGATGCTGTCGCCCGGCTTGAGCCGCGCGAGCTTCGCCGTCGAGCCCCCCACCTGCATGAAGATAGACGTGACCGTTCCCGCCTGGCGGTCCCAATCCGCAACCGAAAGGGGCATCCGCTCACCGTGCTCGTCGGGCCTCACGATGACGAAGTTCCCCGGCTGGATTGAAGGCGCGACCTCCGGCGCCTCGACCGTGAACACGTGAAGGTTCGGGACGATCATTCGGCGTTCAACGATTCGGTACATCCTCTACTCCGTGCACGCTATCTTTCCGCAGTGGGGACCTTCTTGGGTGCGGCTTTCTTCTTGGCCTCCTTGCCGGTTCGCTCGGCGGTCCGCACTTCCACTCGGACGGGGCTTTTCCTCAGTCGATAGAGCGGCTCCAGGTTCGCCCGGTGCTCGATGCCGCCGCAAGATGTCGGGCGGTGGAAATAAACCGAGCCCTGAGGGCATTCCGCGTCGGCCCTTGCCGGCCCCGTGACGGTACGCTTGCCTATCGAAACCTCAACGCGCTCGCCGGGCTTGACGCGCAGCGTGCGCAGGTCCTCGGGGTTGAGCCGGAAGCCCTCCTCAAGGGCAAGTTCGTTGAGGCCCTCCACCTTCGAGCTCAGGTCCATCCCACGATGTCCGAACCCGGCGGGTTCGGCAACCAGGAGGTAAGGCCCCGTGCCAGCGGGTCCGGCCTTCCGCTTTTCTACTGGGAGCTTCGCTTTTGGTGCAAGCCTGCGCGGCCTGCGATCCGGCCTTGCCGGGAAGCCGGGAACCTGCCGGTTGATTCCCTTCAGGACCGCCTTCGCGCTTGTGTATTTCAATTCAGGGCACCGTAGCTTCTCGGCGAGCCGGCTGAATATGAACCAGTCCGGCCGGGCAAGACCCATGACCGCGCCGTCCGGAAGCGCTTCGATCTGGACGAGCTGCTGGACGCGTCCTTCGACGTTTGTGAGGGTGCCTTCCGCCTCCGCGAAACTCGCCGCGGGCAGGAAGGCGTCGACGGCAAAGGGCGGGTAGTAGGTGTTCTGAGCAATCAGGTACTCGCAATCCGGCCGCTCGAAGAAGGGGGCTTCCCCGACAAGATAGATCACCTTCGGCTTCGCTCGGCCCTCGATCACGTCGGCGAGGGATATGCCCTCCCCTTTTGCCTTGGCGACGCCGGGGAAAATCTCGCCCATCGCGCCCAATTCGAGCACGCCGCGCGTGTTCGCCCCGTTATAGAGGGGCATGAAGGTCGTATTCCTTCGTCCTGCGAGTTCCTCCAGGGCCTCGATCAACTCCTCGTTCGCATCGTACTCGAAGACCGTTGGCCCAATGACGACGGCAAGATTGTCTCCGGACGACAGCGAGTTAACGGCATCCTCCAACGAATCTGCGTCGATGCCGGTCCTTCCTGCAAGGTCCTTGAAGCCGCCCTTCTTTTCAGAGCCCATCCCAACGTCCTTGTGGCACCGCCGTCCCGGCGGTGGAGACACAGGCGAGACGCCTGTGCCACAGACATGGGTGGGCCTCCTGTCAATACGCCGAGCAATGGCATTGAGAAGGGCGCCTTCCTTGCCTGGCGTGGGGCGTAACCAGGTGTTCG
The DNA here is from genome assembly GCA_016935885.1 of Phycisphaerae bacterium. The sequence continues at coordinate 14,293 of JAFGQA010000466.1, forward strand.
TATAGCGCGCGAGGTTGGAATCGCGCGGGTCGATGGTCACGAGCTTCGCACCGGCCTTCAGGGCATGTCTGATCTCGACTCCGACGATCGAGAAGTAGAAGCGGGAGTCGAGGCCGACGGCGATGATGGCATCTGCCTGCCTCAGCCCTTTCACCGATATGGGAAGCGAGAACAGCCTGGCCCAAAGCCCCAGCCCGCCGGGCAGCGAATCACGCGCGGTCGAATCGATACTGTTTGACTTAAGGCACGTGCGCACGAATTGCTGCGCCGTGAATAGCCCCTCATTGGTGAGATCGCCGGACGCGACCATCAGGAAATCATCCGGTTTCAGGCCTTTCAGCTTCCCCGCGACCTCGTCTATTGATTCTTCCCACGTCACCTCGCGGAAGTACTTCCCGCGCCGCAGCATGGGCTTCTTCGCCCGCTGGTGATGGTGCGTCGCCTCGGGCATACAGAATCTGCCGCGAACGCAAAGCTGTCCGTCGTTGATTTCCGCGTCGAGATGAGGATGGACCTTTGAAAGACGGCCGTCTTTGTGATGCAGCTCCACCTGGCATCCGATCCCGCAGAACGGACAGGTTGAGACCTCTGCCCCGTCGGGTTGCCCGTCCCACTTCGAGCCCTTGTCGGCGAGCGACCCGGTCGGGCACACCGAGATGCACGCTCCGCAAAACTCGCACCCCGCTTCCACGTGGCTCTTGCCGAAGGCCGGGCCGACTTGGACCCGCGGACCGCGGTACTTGAACGCCAGCACGCTCGTCCCACGGACCTCCTGGCACATCCTGACGCACCGGCCGCACAGAATGCAGATGTTGTAGTCCCGGTCGAAAAACGGGTCGTCGTGCTCGACCTCGTACCCACGATAGTAGATCGGGTACTCGATCTCGGTGACGCCGATCTTCTCGACGACGTCCTGAAGCTCGCATTGCCCGTCGTTCGGGCAGTATCGGCAGCCCGTCGTCACGCCCGCCTTCCGGATGGTGTATTGGTTCTGCCGGCATTCGTCCTTTTCGTCGCAGACGAGGCAGCTCGACGGGTGCTCGCTGAGGATGAGCTGGAGGATTTCGTTTCTCATCTCGCGGAGCGTTGCCGTGTCGGTCAGGACCTTCATGCCTTCGGTGGCGACGGTGCTGCACGAGAGCGGGTAGCCACGCATCCCTTCGATTTCGACGATGCACAGCCGGCAACCGCCGAACGGTGTCAGGTCCTTGTGCGAGCATAGGGAGGGGATATAGATGTCGTTCAACTCCGCGGCCCTGAGGACGGTTGCCCCCTCGGGGAAGGAGACCTCGCGGTGGTTGATCTCCATTGTGCGTGTGCGTGTGGTTTTCGGGCTCACGTTATCCTCACGATTCGATTACGATGGCGTCACCAGCGATAGCGTCGAAGCGACAAACCTCGTAGCACGACCGGCATTTGATGCACTTCTCCTCGTCAAGGTTGTGGGGCTCGGAGCGCGGCCCTGAAATGGCCTGCGTGGGACAGACCTGCACGCACCGCTGACAACCCGTGCACTTCTCCTTGATGATGCGATAGACGACAAGGTCGCGGCAGACCGCGGCGGGGCAGCGTCTGTCCTTGATGTGCGCCAGGAACTCGTCGCGGAAATACTTGAGTGAAGAAAGGACCGGGTTCGGTGCCGTTTGTCCCAGCCCGCACAGCGCCCCTCCCTTTATGGCAACGGCGAGTTTCTCGAGCCTGGCGATGTCGGCAAGCTCCGCCTTGCCCTGGCATATCCGCTCGAGCAAGTGCACGAGGTGCTTCGTCCCGACACGGCACGGCACGCATTTGCCGCACGACTCCTCTTGCGTGAAACGCAGGAAATACTTCGCCGTGTCGACGATACACGTGTCCTTGTCGACGACGATGAGCCCGCCGGAGCCCATGATCGAACCGGCCGCGGCGAGGTTCTCATAGTCGATTGGCGTATCGAGGAACTCCTCGCCCAGGCACCCACCGGAAGGGCCGCCCGTCTGGACGGCCTTGAAGTCCTTGACCAGACCCCCACCAATGTCGTATATGACCTCGCGGAGGGTGATCCCCAGCGGGACCTCGACAAGCCCCGTGCGCCTCACCTTCCCAACCAGGCTGAACGTCTTGGTGCCCTTCGAGGTCTCCGTCCCGAATTGACTATACCATTCGGCACCGTTACGGAAGATGTTAGGCAGGGTCCCGAGCGTCTCGACGTTGTTGATGATCGTCGGCTTGCCACGTAAACCCTCGACGGCAGGAAACGGCGGCCGCGTGCGCGGCATTCCCCTTTTCCCCTCGATCGAGGCGATCAGGGCCGTCTCCTCGCCGCAGACGAACGCGCCGGCCCCCTCCTTGATCGCGATGTCGAAGCTGAAATCGCTCCCGAGGATGTTGTCGCCGAGGAGCCCGAGCTCCTTCATCTGGGCGATGGCATGCTTCAGCCGCTCGATGGCAAGGGGATACTCCGCACGGATATAGATGAATCCCTTGCTCGCGCCGATCGCGTAGGCCGCGATCAGCATCCCCTCGAGGACGGCGTGGGGATCGCCCTCGATGAGGGAGCGGTTCATAAACGCGCCCGGGTCGCCCTCGTCGGCATTGCAGATGAGATACCGCTGGTCGCTCTCCGTCTCGCGGCAGAAGAGCCACTTGCGCCACGTGGGGAAGCCCGCGCCGCCGCGGCCCCGCAAGCCGGCCGTCTTCACCGTCTCGATGACTTCCTTCCACGGCATCGAGAGGCACTTCTCGATGGCCTTGTACCCGTCGCGCGCGAGGTAGTGCTCGATGTTCTCCGGGTCGATGATGCCGCAGTTCCTTAGCACGATGCGGACCTGCGGCGCGAGCATCGGATGGTCATAGAAGCGTGGCACGCCGTCGAGCGGTTCTTCGCCGAAGTGCCCGACCAGGTGGAACCTGGGGATCCCGTTGCCTTCGAGAAAGGAATCGAGGATCTTCGCCACGTGCTTCGGCGTCATGTTCGAGTAGCTGACGCGCGGCCTGCCGGGCATCTGGATATCGACCAGCGGCTCAAGGTAGCACGGGCCGATGCAGCCGACCTCGATGACCCGCGCATTGACCTTCTTCTTCTTGAGGTGCTGCTTGATCTCTTCGATGACCTCCGTCGCCCCGGCCGCCCGGCCGCAGGAGCCTGCGCCGACGTAGATCACCGGGCAAGTGGGGTCCTGAACGTCTTCCCAGCTCTTTGCCGCGATCCTACGTCGCTCATCCATCGTCTTCGCGCTCATCCAATATCCCCTGGAGCTTCAAGACCGACATCTGGCTGTAGATCTTATCATCGAAGGTGACCACCGGCGCGAGGGCGCAACATCCCAGGCAGGCCACTCGTTCGAGGTCGTGCTCCCCGTCGGCGGTCGTCTCGCCGGGTCCTATTTCGAGGCGGCGTTCGAGGACGGCGAGCATCTGCTCGCCGCCTTGGACGTGGCAGGCGGTGCCCAGACAGACCTTGATATGATGCTTGCCCGGCGGCGTGAAGCGGAACTGGGCGAAGAACGTGGCGACGCCGTAGATCTCGTTCTCCGAGACCTTCAGCCATCGCGATATCCGGCGGATCGCCTCGGCGGACAAGTACCCGTCGAATTCCTGGGCCCTTTGCAGCACGGGGATAAGATCCGCCGGCTCGCCCTCGAAATCCTGCATCACCTGTTTGAATCCATCTTTCGCCATGGCCCGAATTCCTTCCACGATGCAAGCGTGTGTTCCTTTGTGCTCCCTCGGAGAAACGCCGAAACCGGTAGCGGCCGTGCCGACAGCGGCAATGCCGACAGCGGAGAGAAACACTGCTATCTCATGCCTACCGCGTAGAGCTTCATCGCGAAGGACCACGTGTCAACGTCGGTGACGAAAAGCCCGATGCCGGCCTTCTTGGCGAGTTGGACGACGTCATCGGCCGGCTTCTTTCCGCGGACGAAGACGACGGCGGCGACGTCAACAAGATTCGCGGCGGCGATAAGGCTCTTGTGCGTCTGTAGGGTCACCAGAACGCCGTTCGCCTTCGCACCGGTGATGATGTCCGAGACCATGTCGGAGATGTATACTCCCTCCACCTCCTTGTCATCGTATTCGCTGAGGGAGTTCAAGCCCGTCTTCTCTGCCAGTTCGGATACTTTCATCTCATTTCCCTTTTATTCGTTGATTCCATGAGGGCGTGCTTGCAGGCCTAATATATGTCCGTAAGGCCGGTGTCGGCGATGACGATCCCCTCGCACGTGTCGATGCTCCTGCACTTGATGCACGGGACCACGATGATTCTCTTCCCCGGGTCCTTGATGTTCGCGTTGAAGTACTCGGTGAGGGCACTGATGCCTGCGTCGCTGATGCACTTCTTGGATGCGTGCGTGCTGTCCGCGCACAAGGCCACGTAAACCCAGGTGCCCCTCCCTTCCCGAGCGGCGATGCGGGCCACTTCACACTCCGGGTCCCGGCAAGTCGAAAGCATCAGGCCCATCATGTCGTTGAGGCTGACGGTTTCGCCGCAGTCGTCGCACGCCAAGTCGAACTTGACCGCTTGAGAGCTGCCGAGATACGTCCAGAAGTGTTTGCCATCCTGGTAGTCGTCGACGGGCGGTACGGCTTCAGTCGAGAAGAACGAGGAGCGAGCCTTGCACGTGCGGCACCCCTCGACGACCAAGTATCCGTTCTGGATGTTGACCATTGACCATTTGTGGCTGCAAGTACTCATTTATTCTCCAATCCCATACGGATGCGGTTACCTGTGCGCGGGTCCAACGGAAGCCAACTTGACCGACATCTTCTTGATAACAGGCGGCGCCCTCCGCCATTCGCCTCCTCGCAGAGTATCCTCTCGAAGCCTCCCCCGCAAGCGGGGGGGCGTTTACCGGACCTTTGACCCCTCTATCATAGTACAAAACCAGACCGCTCGGTCGCAAGATGCGTCGTGTGGTCCGCCTCGCGCCTGTGGTGGAATCGAACAACTGCCCCGGCCATAATGCCGATCTTCCCTAACAGAGGCGGACGAGACGGACACACTGCGCAGGTGCGCCCAGGGAGAACGCGACATGAAAGTGACGATCGTCGGAACAGGCTACGTGGGGTTGGTCACCGGTGTGTGCCTTGCCGACGCCGGAAACCACGTTGTCGGCCTCGACGTCGACGAAGAGAAGATCGCCCGGCTCCGCCGCGGCGAGTGCACGATCTTCGAGCCCGGCCTGTCCGACCTGCTCCGGTCGAACGTTGTGGCGGGCCGATTCAGCTTGACCACCGACCTGCCGGAGGCCACCCGCCACGCCGAGGTCATCTTCATCGCCATCGGCACGCCGCCCCGCGAGGACGGCTCGGCAGACCTGTCGATGATTGAGTCAGCGGTGCAGGAAATCGCTCGCAACGTCAACAAGAAGACGGTCTTGGTCATGAAGTCCACCGTGCCCGTCGGCACATGTGCCCGAGTGGAGGAACTTGTCACCCCCTTGGCCAAGCACCCAATCGTCGTCGTCAGCAACCCCGAGTTCCTCAAGGAGGGCACGGCGGTGGACGACTTCCTCCGTCCTGACCGGGTCGTCATCGGGAGCGAGGATCCCGAGGCCGCTGAGATCATGCGTGAACTCTACCTGCCGTTCGTCCGCAATCAGCATCCGATCCTGATCGTCCACCGCGCCGCCTCGGAGATGATCAAGTACGCCGCCAACTGCTATCTCTCGACACGGATCAGCTTCATCAACCAGATCGCCAACATCTGCGAGGTGTTGGGCATCGACGTGGACGAGGTCCGCGCCGGGATCGGGCGTGACGCTCGGATCGGCCCCCACTTCATGTACCCAGGCATCGGCTACGGCGGCAGTTGCTTCCCAAAGGACGTGCAGGCGCTGTATCACGTCGCCCAAGACGCCGGCATCAAGGCCGACTTGCTCGAAGCTGTCCACAGCGTCAATGAACGGCAGAAGCGCCTGCTGCTGGATCGCATCCGCACGCACTTCAACGACGACCTCGCCGGCCGCACGTTCGCCGTTTGGGGCGTGGCCTTCAAGCCGAACACGGACGACGTTCGCGAGGCACCGGCCATGACGACCATCCACGGCCTATTGGACGCCGGCGCCCGGGTCCGCGCCAACGACCCCAAGGCCTTCGACAATCTCCGCATGGAATTCGGTGACCGCATTACCTACTGCGCCGACGCCTACGAGGCGCTTGTTGGCGCCGACGCCTTGGTCGTTTGCACCGAGTGGAATGAGTTTCGCTCACCCGACTTCGACCGCATCCGATCCGCCTTGCGCCAGCCGTTGATCTTCGACGGTCGGAACCTCTATTCACTCGAGCGGATGCGACGCCGCGGGTTCCAGTACTACTCCGTCGGCCGCCCGCCCGTTCGGGAGATCGTGTGACACGACGGCCCCTCACCCCACGGGTCTGCAGGTGTTCACCGTCCCGCCCGGCGCGCACAAAAAGGGCCTGTCGCAAAACAACAGCCCAAGCCGTGGCGCTCGTGCACGGGCCGAGTTTTACGACAGGCCTCAAGCCCGCGGCCTCAAACCGCAGGCTTTGACGGCGGGGTCCGCGTCCGTCGCAGCTCCTCCATGATGGACCCCGCCGCGCCAGCCCCCCGGATTCCACATGCCCTCGAGTCTATCTTGCCTATCCTGGCGGGCTCCGTGGCACGGGTGCCTAAGCGTGTTCTGCAACCACCTGGATGGCGGTTCCACAACCCGCCGAGACACGCTCTCACGCAGTATCCGACTTATCCGTGATCTTCCGCTCCTCGCGATGCCCTCGCGTCTTCTTCACGACGAGGGCTCCCGGCAGTAACCCCCACGCCAGAAGCTCGCTCTTGATGATCTCACAGACAAGCCCGGCCGTGACTACTCTCAGGCCGCAATTGAATACAAGCTGCTCGACGCGACCGGCAATCATCCTTGATACCGGCGCGCCGAGCATGTGTCGTCGCCTCAGGTGCTGGACGATATGCGACTTATTCCATCGTCGACGTACGTACCGTCCATCGCTGGGGCGAGGATTGGCCACCATCACCTGCCGCCGTTGCTGTTCGCGGAGGGACCGGTACTGCTGCGTGGCCATGCATGCGGCCGTGTGCCCCGTCTGGGCAAGCACCAGGTCGACCAGTTCCGCAAGCCGCCTGGACTCGACCGCGGAATTCCGGAATGACTTCTTCACGTATTCATGAACGACCTCGGCGAGCCCGGCGGCCATGCCGGTCTCGAGGCCGGGGGCTTCGCCGCTGGCCTCCAGGCCGTTGCGAATGCAGTTGAGCATCTTCGCAAAGCTGAGAGGCTCGGTGCTGCCGTCGCGCTTGGACACGCAGACAGTATGGTCTTGCGAAAACGGATCAATCATGGAATAAGTCCTGCTGGCCGGCGACGTCTCTTCTGTCTCGGTCCAGTATGTCTTTGGCTTCCTCAATGAAGTCGTCCACGAGCTGGAACTCATGGTACAAACAGGCAAACCTGAGATAGGCCACCTTGTCGAGTTCACGCAGCCGGACAGCCACCGTGTTGCCGAGGTAAGAACTGGGCACTTCGCGATCGAAGTTCTTGAACACGTCCTCCTCGACCTCGTCGGCGATGGCGCCAAGTGCCTCCACGCCGATCGGCCGTTTCCAGCAGGCCCCCTGCAACGCGCCGAGGAGCTTCTCTCGCTCGTAGGGCACCCGCCTGCCGTCCTTCTTGACAACAAGCAGCTTGCTGGTTTCTTCGATTCGCTCATACGTTGTGAATCGCCTGTTACACGAGAGACACTGCCGTCTGCGGCGGATCACCGTTCCGCCTTCGGTGGCGCGTGAGTCAATGACCTTGTCCCTCCGGTATTCTTTGCAAAATGGGCATTGCATCGTGCTGCCACGGAAACGCTTGGGGCATCAAACCCCAATATATGGTATGATGCAAAGTCTATGGCCCTATAAGGTGGGTGTCAAGAGAAAAAATGGCAAACTGGGGTGCGTTGGTGCCCTCCGCTGGCGTGGACTTGCCCACGCTGCGCGCAGCGTAGTGGTCTGAGCACCCACACGAGGACCTCCGTGGCACCACCATCAGCGACGGCTGCGAGAATCCTGGCGAGACGCCCGTGTCGCGGCTTTGGGATGGACTCCAAGCCGGTTATCCTGGCCCGGCACGAACACTGGAAGATGAAAGCGAGTTCCCCCTTGAGCAGGCAGTTGATTGAACACCAACTCAGCGGCATCCTCCTCCTCGGCTACAGCCTCGCCGGCGAGGAAACGGTCGTCGCCGCGCCGGAACTGAACGTGTGCTTCGACGTTGGGAAGGCGCCCACGGAGATCCTCTCGGTGGACCACGTGCTACTCACCCATGGCCACATGGATCATGCCGCGGGGCTTGCGTATTACTTCAGTCAGCGAAACTTCGTCGGCATCTCGCCCGGCTGCGTGCTGGCCCCCAGGGCACTGGCGGACCCGATTCGGCAGTTGCTCCGCGTCTGGGGGCTGATCGAAGGGCACGTCTCCCCGGGGAAGATCGTGCCGATGGAGCCTGGCGAATCCTTCGAGCTTCGCCGGGGCCTGGTCGTTCGCACGTTCGAGCCGAATCACGGGGCCCCCGCGTTGGGGTACGTCGTGATAGAGGTCCGCCACAAGCTGAAGCCGGAGTTTTCCGATCTCACGGGGCCTGAGCTGGTCGGGCTGAAGAAACAGGGCGTCGAAATCGAGTACACCATGGAGATCCCTCTGATCGCCTGCTGTGGTGACACGGCCGAGGGTGCCTGGCTCCAGCTTGACATGGTTCGTCGGGCCAAGATCCTGCTCCTGGAGTGCACGTTCTTTGAGGCGGACCATGTCCGGCGTGCACGGGCAGGCTACCACATGCACGTCCGCGACGTCGCCCGCGCGTTGAGGAACCTGGAGAACGAGCACGTCGTGCTGACGCACGTCACACGCCGGACAGGAACCCGCGATGCGAAGCAGGCCCTGGCGAAGATGGTCGACGAGGCGACGCTGGCGCGGGTAACGTTCCTGATGGACGGCCGGCGCTATCGCCCCCGCCGCGGCCAACGCGGCATGCCGGAAGACACGCCGATGCGTGGCGGGCGGACTACCTGACGAATAGAAACGTCACAACCGCGAAGACCGGCAACAGGATGCAAGCGCTGAACAGCATGTATCCGAAGAAGCTCGGCATCTTCACGCCCTCGTGCTCAGCGATCGACTTGACCATGAAGTTCGGGCCGTTGCCGATGTAGGTGTTCGCTCCCATGAAGACGGCCCCAAGGGAGATGGCGACCAAGTGGGAGATCTGGATATGCCCACCTCCCAAGAGGTCCATCACGTTTGAACCAGATGTGTGCGTCAGGCTCTTGGCGGTCTCGAAGAACACGACATAGGTCGGGGCGTTGTCGAGGAAGCTGGACAGGAAACCCGTGGCCCAGAAGAATTTGTGCGGGGAGTTGATTCCCAGGCCGGGGCCCTTGATGTTCAGGATCTCAATCGGCACCTGCATGCAGATGAAGATCCCGATGAACAGGCAGGCTACCTCGAGGATGGCCACGTAGTTGAAGTTGTTGTCCTTGCGGATCCCCTTTCCGGTGAACAGCAGCGAGAGGACCACGAAGGCAAGTTGAACGCCCTCGCGGCAGAACATGAAGGGCTCCCAATCGGTGCCGATGAACGCCTTGCTGGGATCCAGCGTGCCCGTGGCGAGGACGACGCCGGCCAGAAACAGGAAGTTGATCTTTCCTTGGACCGAGATCTTGGTGACCCGTATCTCGTCCAGCCTGAGGTCAGCCGGTTTCTCTCGCTTGTAGGCGAGGCTGTCCCAAACCCAGTAGATCGCCAGCAAGAGGGCGACCGTGACCAACCACGCGTTCCACAGGTTCAAGGTCCACAGGAAGGGAACACCCTTGAGGTAGCCGAGGAACAGCGGCGGATCACCGATCGGCAGCAGCGAGCCGCCGATGTTGGCGACGATGAAAATGAAGAAGATGACCGTGTGGACGACGTGCTTTCGTTCGGAGTTGGTCTTCAGCAACGGCCGAATCAGCAGCATGGCCGCCCCGGTCGTGCCGATCATGCTGGCCAGCAAGCCGCCGATGGCCAGGAAGGTGACGTTGGTGAGAGGGCGTGCAGGGATATCGCCCTTGATGCAGATGCCACCGGAGATCACATACAGGCTGAACAATAGCGACATGAACGGGATGTACTCCGCCAGCACCGCGTGGTCGAGGATGGTCAAGACGGTGGAGACGCCGGGCGTGGAGACGTGCTCGCCGTGGCCGAAGCCGTAGCCCCGGAACTGATAGTAGATCAGCGTGACGATGCCCAGTGCCACAGCGACCATCAGCTTGCTTCTGTTCTTGTGCCACCAGTGCTCGGTCCTCCTGAGGAGCGGCAGGATGGCAATACAGAGCAACAGAGCGACGAACGGCATGACCCAGAGGAGGCCCGGAACATGGTGGCCGGCCTCTGCGTGTGATGCGTCTGCTAGAAGGAGCATTGACTTTCTCCGGACTCGGGCGGTACCCTGAGCGCCACGGGACCGATAAGACAATCCCACTAGTTCATCGGCAGGTTCTGCCCCGCACTTGGGACAAGATTGCCGAGACGCCTTGACAGAGCGAGGATGTTTTGATAATGTTAGGGTCCTGCTGGCAACGTGGGCCAGTTTCGAGGGGGGACAGGACGAGGAAGACACGGCTCGCCGGTGGGTTTGTCGATTGGCCACGTGGGCCGATCAGGCGGCGGGACGCAGGGACACACGAACAGGAAAGGACCGGAGACATGAGAAAGCAGGAGCACTCCCGTGTGGCGTTGGCATTGCGGATGGTGGTTGGCATCGCCGTGTTGGTCGGGGCGGTGGGGCTGATCGCCAACCAAGTTGTGTCACAGGACAAGGAGGCGAAGAAATCGAAGGAGGAGAAGCCCGGTTCCGAGATGGATCCCACGATGGCCGCATGGATGAAATACGCCTCGCCCAGCGAGCACCATGCGTATTTGAAGCCGATGGTCGGCCAATGGGACCAACTCGTTAAGATGCGGTGGAGCCCCGATGCGCCGATGGAGGAGCACAAGGGGACGTGTGAGAACAAATGGATTCTGGGCGGCCGTTATTTGCTCCAGGAAGCCCAGGGCGAGATGATGGAGGAGTGCCGCTTCGAGGGATTGGGCCTCGTCGGCTACGACAACTACAAGAAGAAATATGTTTCCATGTGGGTCGACACGATGAGCACCATGATGTTCACGATGGAGGGTACGTACTCGCCGTCGCAGAAGAGCTTCGCGTTCACCGGCGAATACGATGACGTGGTGACCGGCAAGAAGAAGAAAGCCCGGTGCACATCTCGTATGATCGACAGCGACAGGTTTGTTGAGGAGATGTTCGATGAAGGGCCTGACGGAAAGGAAGTCAAGATGATGGAGGTCACCTATACGCGGAAGAAGTAGCAGTGAGAACGATTCAATGGTTTGGGGCCCGCGAGTTCGAGCGTACGGCGTCGCGCGAGAATAACATGATCGATTGCGCCGCTTGGCCGGCCTGCCGGCTTGCCGTTTGGCGGATCAACCGTTTACGTTGTTTTTGCGCGGCTCCTAAGGGAGATGCGATCCGGCGGTTGGCGTCAGCGGCCTTGCGAGGCGGTGCCGATTCGCGCTCCATAGGCATCGGGCAGGTGGGGGAAATCTCCGGTCGCGCGAGCGCACATGGCTTGCCGATGTGTCTCCCGGCCGAAGCCGGAGGGCCTTCGGCGAATGGAAAGAGAGGATGAGAATGGGTGCACCACTTTGTCATTTCGAGTTTCAGACGGACGACCCGGACAAGTGCAAGGCGTTCTATGCAGACGTCTTCGACTGGGAGTACGACGACCAGTCCATGTCCGGCTACACGCTGATCAAGACCGGCAAGGAGCCGGAGGGCGGGCTGATGAAGCGGCCGCCGGAAGCGCCGTACCCCGCTCTCACGGTCTACTTCCAGGTGGACGACATCGACGCGACGCTCGGCAAGGTCACGGCCGGCGGAGGCAACATCCTCGTGCCCAAGACGCCGATCCCCAATGTCGGCTCCTTTGCCGTGTTCGCCGACCCGGAAGGCATCTGCATGGGCGTCTTTCAATCGTGACGTAGGCCGTCGCAGCCTTCGGCGGCTGATCTCAGCGGATCGCTTCGTAGGCCCAGGTAGCTGCGATATGCCAGAAAAGCGGGCGGTTCGCGCGTGTTCAGCGGGGTGGCGTGGGTAGTTCGGCGTCGGTAACGCGGTGGCGTGGGTCAGCGAAGCCGCCAGCGGCGGTGGGGCTTACTCATGGGCATTCGTTCGAGCCTGTTCTCGCGGGTGATGAACGACCCGCCCCCGTAGGGCGGGTCGCTCGTTGCCCATGCCACGGCGTTTGAACGCCAGGCACATCCGCCGACCGGACGTACGCGACTGTGGCCGTGTGGTTGTGGCCCACAGCGATGTCGCACTTAGTCATGGGCGGGTCTTGAGTTCGGGGCAGAGACAAGTCTCGGCGGGGCAAACGATGCGAGTCATGCCATCTCCATCTTCCAGCTCTGCCAACGCCAACGGCGCGACTTCCCCACGATTGGCAGGCACGCCGCCTTGTCCACCTGCCACCGATCTTAGATCGATGTCTTGGAGGGCTCGCACGGTCTCCTTGTTCAAGACCAGCTTTTTCGTTCTTTTCTTCATGGCATTCTCCTTGTTAGCTTGGTAGATCGAGTCTGCCGATTCGACCTACGGGACGAAAGAAACAATCACGCCCGTGCGCGTGGTGATAATCCTGCCGGGGACCGGTGTGCGTCAGGAATACGCCGGAGGCGCCGCTGGGGCGCCTGCCGGCGATTCCCGGAGGGGGAGGGGAAGGTAAGGTACGTGCGCGATCGCCTCGCTCGGCGGCGGCTCGCCCGTGCCGCCGAACGATGGCCTCGGTGTCTTCGTACATGTTGAGGATCTGGATAAGCACGCCGGCGTCGCCCGTATCCGTCGCCACTTCCTTGAATGAACCTTTTTCGTACAGGAAGAACTTGGCGCGGACGCGATCGTCCCCGCACAGCACATAGGTGACCGCGACCGCGCCGTCGCCCAGGAACAGACACCCCCGCTGGTGATCGCGAAGACTCGCAAGATTCCACTTTTTCATGTTGCGTTTCATGGCGATTCACCCCGCTTCCTGTGACGCCCGTGGCTTGCGCCGTTTCGTCCCCCGATTCTTCGCAACTCTTCACTCTTATAGAGACAAGCGCTGGGCGCGTTTCTTCACAAAAAAATGCTCGTCGGTCCTGAAGTGTCATCGTCTTGTCACCGCCACACCTGTCTACCACTGCACGGGCAGACAAGCTGCCGCTCGTGTTTAGCGGCGAAGCATTGGCCAGCGGAGCCGCCAGCGGCGGCGGAGCTTGCCCGCGGGCACCCAGTCGAGCCTGTTCTCACGGGTGATGAACGGCCCGCCCCGCAGGTCGCGTCGTTCGTTTCGTTCGTTGCCCATGCCACACCGCTTGAACACCAAACAGGTACAAGTTGCCCCTGGGCGTGCGTCTTGAGGCGGTCTCTGAAGTTGTCATGCAGCCATCGGGCGACGGAGCATGGTGAGGGGCGGCCGTTGCCGCGTCGGAAGATGGCGGATTTGGGCGAACGGATACCCGGCTTGTCTCGCGACCCACCGAGTTTTTTTGGACTTCTGCAACTTTTTTTGTCGCACTCAAGCTTTTGTACCACAGAAGGTTACGGAGTTGTTATGGGACGCCTCCGGCTGAGGCGGCGTCGTTCGGGCGTATGCGCGCGTGTAGTGTCTTATATGGAAGGTTCGGGTAGCTCAGGTGGGCTTTTACCGGGCCTGCGAACAATGCCACATTCAAAATCGAGAGGAAAAAACTATGAAACGGCAAGTACAGAAAGCCCTTCACGCTGGACTCTGCGTCCTGCTACTGACGATCGCGGCGGGCTGCGACATCACGGAGGTGCCAGGGATGGTCTCATCTGATGGCACGGTCACGGATTTCAAGGTCCTGGCCGCCGCCGCCGGAAAGGGGCATCTGATGGTGGAACTGAGCGCTGGGACATTCGAAGACCTTGCCTCGGCAGACTCCGACGTCTTTGAACCAGCCACGGAGTATCCGGAGGCAAGCCAGCATAGGACAGGGAGTTGAGCCCTGCGTTTCAGGGGGGCGGTGGCTTGTCGGTTCTACGAGCCCACGTTCGTAGAAACGGGGCTGCGACGGTGCGTGCCATGTGACAGGCGAGATGGCGCCAGAGATCTGCCAGAACCGCCGTGTCCATCGCCCGTCTGTGGACGCACGGGGACCGGCTCAGGAGGAAAGGACATGCCTCGCACGCGTGGAAAAGGGAGCTCGGACGATAACTGGACGAAGAAGTACCAAAGGGCAATGGAGGTCATCGACCAAAGAGGGGGGCCTGGCAAGATCGTCGAGGAGCCGAATAGCGACTACAATCGTAACACGCTGAAGATTTTGATCTTGATTGAAGCGGCCTATCGGGACGAGAATCCGCGAGGCCGTAACTCACGTGAACAGGGCCACGATGCCAATGATCGCTTTCTCAGGCGCGTACTTTGCAAGGTGCAGTCCCGGATTCGCCACCACACGGACCTCCCAAGGCAGTCTGCGAACGACCAGAAAAAGACACTGGTGGCGATTGTCGAATGGGAGTGGGATCAGGTGCGCCGGGAGGGGCCGCGCTACGCCGATCTCCAACCGGGACACATCGACCCGGCGAACCTCGCGAGGTTCGAGGACCGCCGGGCAGGAGAGGGGCCTTCGGCGTGGACGAATCCGGACGGGACGATTGATTTGGGAAGTCTGGGGGCAAAGCCCCTCTTAGACCTGTTCGCGAGTGATTCCAAGGGCCTTGAGGCGTTTCTCAACAGCAAGGGGCGGCTCGACCCCGGCAAGATCGCTTGTGAGATGGGAGTCACGAGGCAGGAGATTCGCAGCGTATTGGGCCGCCTGAAGAGGAATCTGGAGTCGCTCATGAGGAAGGATGGGAGGATGATCTTACACGGCTTCAAGAAGGTCTATCACAGGCTGAAGGAGTTGGCATCGACTCCCTTCGGAGATCTGCCGGAGGCGGAGCTTCGAGAGACGTTGTTTGACATCAGCAGGTCACTCGTCATGAGCTTTGGCCATGAAGTCATCTATGCCAAGGGCATCAAGGGATTGGATGAATTGGAGTTGGGCCAGACCATCGATCGTCTGCTCGGCGAGCGGGAACTCAGAATGGGAGAGCCGCGGCAGCGGGAAATCGTGGAGCGTCTCGCGCGGAGCGTCCAGCTTGTCAAGGACGCCCTTGAGACGAGGGATATCGCTAAGCTCTTCGCCTGGAGTTCGCGACTGGTCCTTGACGCGGCAGGGCTCCAGCATCACTTGGGCCCGTCGCGGCTTCAATTGCTCCTGGCCTACACGTATCTGCTACGTCTGGCCGGCTGGTACGATGCATATATCCAGGCGAATGAGGCGATCGCCAAGCGTTGTGACGACATTGACTCGATGGATGCGGCGGCGCTCGACCGCCGACCGGAATTCGAGAGCGGGGCAACGCTGCGTCGAGTGCGGACACACGCCAGGGTGAACGTTGTTGAGTGCCTGTTCTATTTCAAGCTTACGAGTGCCCGGGAGGGGCGGTTCGTGCTCAGGGATCGGAACAAGAATAGGTGTTACGAACGCTTGGTTTCGCTGGTCAAGCGCTTGTACGCCGTGCTGGAGGAGGACCCTGAGGCTGAGGTCGTCTATAACTCCCTCATCATTGTGCAGGCACACATCGCCCGGGCTGCGTATAACCTTTGTCGCAGAGCCAAAGGGGATGCCAAGGACCGGTGGGCCCGGGAGCGAGAGCGGCGAAACAGAGAATTGGTGGAGTTAATAGAGAGTCGCTTCCTGACTTCCTACGTTGCCGATGAGAATGCCGATGAGTTGATGGCAGCGGTGAAGGTTCTGGGAGAAGGCTGTGCCAGGGAGCGAGCCCTTGACGTGATCGTTGACGTGCTTCGCCAAGACCACATGGACGTGGTCCGGGGGATTCGGCGGAAGCGGGAGGCACTCCTCGCCGACGCGTTACGGCCAGTGGCGATCGAGGGCAAGATCGACGGGCCGTGGGACGAGCCGGAGGCGTGAGACGCGGATGACGAAAGCGACGACGACGACGCAGCGCGATCGAGCCGAAGACCGGACATTCCAAGAGTGACCACCGGGCGCGGCGATGCCTCCTAAGCGGCCTGGAAGGCGATGCGATCAACATCATCCTGGCCGCGGCCGCCGCCAATCTCCGCAAGCTGCTGCGGTCGCTCCGTGACGCAGCGGGAGGGTTTCAGTTTGCGATGTTCCGGGCTCCGGCCCATTGGCCGGAGTTGGACCCCTCGCCCCGGCCTTTCTTGCTTGCCGCCACCTGAAACCTACTTCTTCAGAGACGACAAGATAAGGTGTCGGGAGCATGCCCTGGTGACATGATGACGTCGCCGGGGAAGGCCGTGTCGTGACACGCGTTGGTGCCCATACCGCTGAGCGATTTGAGCGGGCTCGCGCGCTCTAAAGCCTGTGCTGCCGGTCGGCCTCCTGCTGCATCTTGGTGGCCGCTTGCAGCGAGCGCTTCTCGCGCCGGGTCAGGCTGTTGACGCCCTGGCGGTTGACCTTTTCGAGGATCCGATCGACGTCGTCCTCAAGGGCCTGCATCTCTCGCCGCTTGGCCTCCCACGCACCGCGTCTGATGGCTTCCTTCCTCTGGTGCCATTTCTGTGTCCAGACGTGCCCCCGGTAGCCCCAGGCGATGCCGAAGGCCAGGCCCGCGATGTGGCAGGCGTCGCCGCCCGCGTTGAGACCCTGGTTCCATAGATTGAAGGTGAACCAAACGACGAATATGAGCACCGCCGTCCGAATGGGCACGGGGAACAGAACCAGGATGATCCGGAACTGAGGGAACAGCACGGCGCAGGCACCCATCACGGCAAAGACGCCGCCCGATGCACCGATGAGCGGTACGCCAGGATCCAACCAGCCGACCGTCGTGACGACAAAGTACAACAGCACCGCGACGAAGCCACCGAGGGTGTAGAACACGAAGAACCGCTTGGTCCCCCAATGCCGTTCGAGCGGCAGGCCCAAGAAGTACAGCCCCAGCATGTTGAAGAAGATGTGCATCAGGCCGGCTTGATCGTGCAGGTACGTGAACGTGAAGAGGCGCCAGATCTGCCCTTTTAGCACCAGATCCGTCCGCATGGCCAGCCATTGGAATACGGGGCTTTCGACTCGGCCGGTGAACTGGCAGAGCACGAACATGCCGATGTTCGCCAAGGCAATCCACTTGACGGCCTTGCCCGGCGATGGCAATCCACCGAGCCAGGAGCGCGCGCCGCCACCGAAGCCATAGCCACCGCTGAAGTCGTTCCCCGTTGAGTAGGGTCGATCCTGCCAGCTCATGCGGATGCCCTTTGCTCCATGTCCCACCGCAACAAGGTGACGATGGTCTTGGCGTCCACGATCCGCCCGTCGCGGACCATCGCCAACGCGTCGGCAAAGTCTATCGGCTCGACGCGGATGCGTTCCGTAGGTTCAAGATGCTGCTCGGTCATGGTCAGGCCCGTGGCGACGTACGCCCGGAGTAGCTCGGTCAGGAAGCCAGGCGACGAGTAGAACTCGCACAGCGGGATCAGCTTCTCGGCCCGATAACCGGTCTCCTCCTCCAGTTCGCGTCGTGCCGCGGGCTCCGGCAACTCGCCCGGCTTGTCGAGCGTCCCGGCGGGCAGCTCCCACAGCTCACGGTCCACCGCCGGACGGAAGTTCCGGATCATCACGCACCGGCCGTCGTCCAGCAGGGGGAGGATGACCACGGAGCCGAGATGGGCGACGATCTCGTAGGCCCGCTGCCGCCCGTCCGTCGTGCGGACCGGCTGTCGCAAGACCTCGAACTTTCGGCATTTGAGCAGCGATTGCATCGATTGTGCCCCACAGGAAGACGCCTGGGTCCAGATTATAGATCGGTCGGCGGGGCCGGACAAACCTGCCACAAATGGGGCCGCGCCAGGGGGTCCGTGACGTTTCCGGCGGCATTCGATTCTGGGTTAACCTTCGGGCGGTACTCGATTCTGGGTGCCACGGGCGGCTTGCCCGCCCGTGCGGTCTCTCCGGTGAACGTATGGGGCATATACACTGGCAGACAAGCTGCCAGTGCCACCAGCCGTGTGCCCCTTGCCACCCATAGCACAAGTGGTATACTCATGTGGTGCGCGAGCTTTGAAGTGACAACCGGCTGAGGAATGCTCATGAAAGAGGGTATCCATCCAAAATACTACGAGTGCACGGTGACCTGCGGCTGCGGCCACACGTTCAAGACGGGGAGCACCAAGGAGAAGATCAACGTCGAGATCTGCTCCGCGTGCCATCCCTTCTTCACCGGGACGCAGAAGTTCGTGGACACCGCCGGCCGCGTGGAGAAGTTCCAGAAGAAGTTCGGCACGGACTACCTGAAGAGCGCTGGGAAGAAGCCCGACACCAAGTCTTAGCTCCGTTGATGACATATCACGCCGTGGCCACGCGCGCAGTGAACCGCTTGGCCGCGGCGTGTTTTCCATTTGGATTCTGCCGCCTCGTTCACACGGCTCACAGGCTGCAAATGTGAGGTTCATGCATGGCCGACGTAAGCCAAAACCCCGCCTTCCTGGCGAAGCTGGACGAAATCATCCGGCGGTATGACGCGATCACGCGCGAAATGAATAACCCTGAGGTCACCGCCAACGCCGCGAAGATCGTCAAGCTCGCCAAGGAGCACGCTACCGTGAAGCGCTTGGCCGAACCATACCGGGAGTACCGCAAGGTTCTGGATCAGATCAAGGAGGCCGAATCGATCCTCGCCGACGCAGGCAGCGACGCCGAGCTGCGCGAACTGGCCGAAGCCGAGCTGGCGGAGCTTGAGGCCAGGGCTCATCAGATCATGAACGGCCTCGTGGACCTCCTGATCATCGGCGACGACGCCGGCGTCGACTCGATCATCGTGGAGATCCGCGCGGGAACCGGTGGCGACGAGGCGGCGATCTTCGCCCACGACTTGTTCGACATCTACTCCCGCTACGCCGCCGCGCGGAGGTTCAAGCTTGAGGTGTTGGACATGTCCACGTCCGAGCACGGCGGCTGCAAAGAGGTCATCTTCAATGTCAAGGGCCGCGGCGTCTACGCGCTTCTCGGCTACGAGGGTGGCGGCCACCGCGTTCAGCGCGTGCCGGTGACGGAATCGCAGGGGCGCATCCACACCTCCGCCGCCACGGTGGCGGTCCTGCCCGAAGTGGAAGAAACCGAAACCGACATCGACTGGGAGAAGGACGTCATCGAGCACGTCAGCCGCGCGGGCGGCCCCGGCGGGCAAAACGTCAATAAGGTTTCCAGCGCGATCAGGCTGGAGCACACGCCGACCGGCATCACCGTGTCGATGCGCGACGAGAAGAGCCAGCACAAGAACCGGGCCAAGGCGCGGCGGATCCTGGCCAGCCGCGTCAACCGTCACTTCGAGGATATCGAACGTTCCAAGCGGGCCTCCGCGCGGCGGGCCATGATCGGATCGGGGGATCGTAGCGAACGCATCCGAACGTACAATTACCCGCAGAATCGCTGCACCGACCATCGTGTCAATCAGAATTACTCGCTCGAGAAGGTGACGGCCGGCGAGTTGGACGCGCTGATCGCGGACCTGCGGACGTTGGACCGGCAACGGCGGCTGCAGGAATTGTAGCGGGCCTTTCCTCGCTGGGCATCCGTGCGATCATTCTGGTGCCAGGCAGCTTCCCTCGCTGGGAGTTCCCGCCAACCGGCCGTGTGACTCAGAGCCTATCCCAACGCTGTGGCACCGGTGCGCGTTGCCGAGACGGCGGTGCCACGGCCTGCCCGGATGGGGTCTTAAGCCCTGGCGACCGGACGCGGATCGGGCAACGGAGGGGGGCCGTGCTAGCTTGGCGGCCCGTGGCAAAAGGGAAAGCAGCGGTTCGGAAGCGCCGTTCCTGACCGTGAAAAGCACCGGCGAGACGCCGGTGCCACAGTCCTGCCACAGTTTTGCCACAGGCTTCTAACGGAGGCTCCCGACAGGAGGACCCTTTCGTCCGCGGCTTGGTTGCCGTACAATGATGCCGTTGCTCGCAGGGTGCACCGTGCGACGAAAGCGTTCACTTCGCAATCGGAAGGAGTACCAGCCTTGTCCGCTAAACCAACAGCAACCGTTGTCGACCCGCCCAAAGAACCGCCCACGCCAAATCATTTTGTTACTATTCAGGAGCACATCCTCAGCCAACAACGAAGCCATCCGACCGCAACGGGCGGTTTCAGTTGGCTGTTGTCCGGCATCACGATGGCGGCCAAGATCATCTCGGCCAACGTTCGCCGGGCAGGCATTCTGAACGTTCTGGGTGACGCCGGCGCCGCGAACGTCCACGGGGAACAACAACAGAAGCTCGACGTCCTAGCGAACAGGACGCTCGAACTGTGTCTCGGCTTTCGCGGTAACGTGGGCGTCATCGCGTCGGAGGAGTTAAATGAGCCGAAGTTGGTGACCAGGAGCGGCGCCTCCGGGAGGTACGTCGTGGTCTTCGACCCGCTCGACGGGTCGAGCAACATCGATGTTAACGTGTCTGTCGGCACGATCTTCGCAATCTACGAGCGTGACACGAGTGGGTTCGAGGGCTCGGATCCCGTAGCCGATGTATTGCAGCCAGGCGTCAAGCAGCTTGCGGCGGGTTACATCGTCTACGGGTCGAGCACCGTGCTGACGTACACGACCGGCGACGGCGTACACACGTTCACGCTCGATCCGTCGGTCGGGGCGTTCGTGCTGGCCAGCGAGAACATCAAGATGCCAGATGCGGGGAAATGGTACAGCGTCAACGAGGCGAACTACAACTCCTTCCCCAAGGGCTACCAAGAGTACCTGAAGTGGTGCAAGACCGAGGAGGCCGGGCCTTATTCCGCGCGGTACATCGGCTCGCTGGTGGCGGACTTCCACCGGACGCTGCTTCGCGGCGGGATCTTCCTGTATCCGCCGACGGCGAAGGCCCCCGGTGGCAAGTTGCGCTTGACCTACGAGGCCAATCCGATCGCCTTCCTCGCCGAGCAGGCAGGGGGCATGGCGATTGATGGCAAGATGCGGATCCTCGACAAAATACCGCAGTCCGTGCACGATCGCACACCCCTGGTCGTGGGAGGCAAGACCGAGGTCCAGAGGGTCGTGAAGTACCTCGAGATGAACGAGGACAAGGACAAGGGCAAGAGGAAGAGGTAGGAACGTCGAAACGGCGAAACGGCGAGGCGCCAAAGCGTCGAAACGCGGGGCCACGAGGTTATTGCGATGCACTTCAAGGCGCACCACGGGCGCCTACCCACGACCGGGCTGACTGATGCAGCCGGTCTGCGTCTGTGGGCTGAAGGGTCGGCGCCACGGTAATGGCAGATCACCGCGTGCAACAGCAACCAGAGAACGCCTGGACGGTCGGTCGGCTGCTGGCCTGGACGAAGGATCATTTCGAGGCCAACGGGGTCGACGAGCCGCGTCTCTCGGCCGAGCTGCTGCTCGCCCAGGCCATGGACTGTCGGCGCATCGATCTGTATGCGCGGTTCGGCGAGGAGCCGAAGGCGGAGCAACGAGCGACATTTCGCGAGATGGTTCGGGCCGCCGGTGAGCACAAGCCGATCTCGCATCTGATCGGGCACAAGGAGTTCTATTCGCTCGAGTTCAAGGTGACGCCCAACGTACTGATTCCGCGGCCGGAGACGGAACTGCTGGTGGAGCGGGTCCTGGCGTGGTGCGACGCGCATGAGCGAGATCGGTGCAACTTGCTGGACGTCGGCACCGGCTCGGGCTGCATCGCCATCGCCGTTGCGAGACGGCGGCCGGGGGTGCGGGTGGTTGCCTGCGACATCTCCGACGACGCGCTGGCCGTCGCCGCGGAGAACGCCGAGCGGCATGGCGTCGCCGAGCGCATGCGCTGTGTACGGGCCGACCTGCTGGACCTACCGGCGGAGGCCGTGCCGGAGGGGGGCTTCGACGTGATCGTCTCGAATCCGCCGTACGTCGCCGAGGACGAGTGGGATTCGTTGCCGGAGAACGTCCGCAAGTACGAACCTGAGATCGCGCTACTGGGCGGCACCGGGGGCTTGGAGGTGTTCCGGCGCATCGCCGGTGGTGTGCGAAACTGCCTACAACCCGACGGCACGGTTATCCTGGAGGTCGGCTTTGCGCAGGCCGATGCCGTCGAGGAAATCCTCACCCAAACGGCCGGGCTTCAACTGGTGGGCCGATTCAAGGATCTGGGCGGCGTGGATCGCGCACTTCAGTTCACGCTGTCGGGAGCCGGCCAACCGGCCTTCTCATGAAGATCCGCAGGCTTCAGGCTGCCCGACGCCTTACGAACCTGGTGTATTCAACCCCGAGGAGGAGCTGCGGACTTCAATCCGAGCGGTCATTCGCACGGGCATTGAACGTCTGGAGCACTTAACGGTTGGATGCACCTGTGGCACCTGTCTGCGTGCGACGCACAGGCAGGCCGCCGTCTCGGTGGTGGATTCACGGGCTTTGGCGCCCGTGCCACAGTCACAGGCAAGCGTGAACTGCTCTCTCCCCGGCGAGGGGCCGCGCGGGCTGAAGCCCGTAACCCGTCGGGTTCGGCGGCCGCCACTGCCGTGAGTCACCCAGTTTGATTACAGTGGTGGCATGAGCGATCTTGCCGGCCGGTCATTCCGGCGCATCCTGATCATCAAGCCCAGCTCGCCGGGCGACATCATCCACGCGCTACCGGTCTTGCACGGGCTGCGGCGGCGCTTTCCCGAAGCGCATCTCGCCTGGCTGGTGGCCACGTCGTTTGTGGACTTGATCGAAGCGGAAGTAGCACTGGACGAGGTCATTCCGTTCGACCGGAAGCGGTTCGGCCGGTTGGGTCGGAGCTTCGTGGTAACGCAGGAATTCACCGCGTTCGTTCGTGACCTGCGGGGCCGCCGGTTCGATCTGGTCGTCGATCTGCAGGGATTGTTTCGCAGTGGGTTCCTTGCGTTTGCCTCGGGAGCCGGCGTGCGGATCGGTTTTGCAGCCTCCCGCGAAATGGCCTGGATCTTCTACTCGCACAAGATCCCACCGGGCGATTCCGACGCCCACGCGGCAGACAAGAACTATACGGTGGCGAGGATGCTGGGCTTCGACGACGTGCCGATGGACTTCACGATCACGATTCCGGAAGATGACCGGCAACAAGCCGATCGCCTCTTGGTGGAGGCGGGCGTGCGACCCGGCGCGCCGTATGCGGTCCTCGTTCCGGCCACGCGATGGGAGACCAAGTGCTGGCCGCCGGATCGCTTCGGGCAATTGGCTGGGGCTCTGAAGGAGCGTCATGGCCTTGGCACCGTCTTCGTCGGCGGTGGTTCGGACGTTGAGGCCGGGGACGTGGCCGCTCGTGCCTCGAATGGTGCGGCGAAAAACCTGTGCGGCAGGACGACCCTTCGTCAGCTTGCGGCGCTGATCGACGGCGCGTCGGTCGTCGTCACGGCCGACTCGACGCCGATGCACATGGCCGCCTCGCTGGGCCGCCCACTGGTTGCGCTGTTCGGCCCGACGAATCCGAGCCGCACGGGGCCGTATGGGCGCTTGCGGGATGTGCTGCGCCTGGACCTGGATTGTGCGCCCTGCTACTTGCGCCATCTGCGGCAATGTTCCCACGGGCACGCGTGCATACAGGGATTGCAGGTTCACGCCGTGCTTGGGGCCGTGGAGGAGCGATTGGCGCAGGCAGAAGGAGCCGTGTGAAGAAAGGGGAGGCAGGGCACGAGCGGAGAAAGTGGATCATAAAGCTCGGCCTGAAATTGCTAAGCGGGCCGCGCTGGCACACTGAAAAAAAGTTAGCACGACCCGAATTTTCTTTTGACAAACTTCGAGGAGGGCAGTCTAATACAAAACATCATGCTATCAAACGCTGCGAAATCTGAACTTCAACGCGAATTACAGCGACTCAGTGCCATGCGCTCGCGGATTGAGAGTAAGGTTCAGGCTATCGAGGCGCTGCTGTCGGATGATGAACTTGAGCCCTATAAACAGGGTGTTTCGGGCACACAACCGTCAAATGGCACGTTCGCCGCCAAACTCCGACAGGTCTTATTGGAAATCGGCGAGCCCGCGAAAGTTGGTCGAGTTACGAAGGCGCTTGAGTGCAAAGGCGTCGGTCCGTCAGGAAAATCCAAACTGAATACACGAGTCGCAACTGAGCTATGGAGAATGGCGCAGAAGAATACTGGCGGCGTGCACAAGGTGGGGTACGGCACGTACGTCGTCAAGCATGAAGAGCAATAGAAGATTCGACCCGGGCCTGCTCAGGGTGTAGGATCCCGGGTCGAGCGCAGTGCTGTTCCTGGTGGGGTCCCAGTACGGGACTGGGTAACCTCACCAGGGCAGCCTGTATCCTATTCACGTCTTTGCGTGATGTAAAGCGCCTTTTTGGGAATCTCAGAGATTCTGCAAGGGAAATGTACGCGACTGAAGGGCAAGACCCGGCGATATCCGCTGGGCTGACCGATCATGTTTCGACCATAGAGAAGCTGATCGGGCTTCTGAACTGAAACGCTACCAGCACCGCCGCGCCTGCTACGGCAAAGCGCTGAAGAACCGATCCCACCGTGGCAGGTAACAGTCGTCGTAGTCCAGCGACATGATGACGCGGCTCGATCGGCCGATCAGATTGTCCCGCGGAACAAACCCGAAGACCCGTGAGTCTTTGCTCCGATCGCGGTTGTCGCCCATGACGAAGTAATGTCCGTCCGGCACCGTGACCGGACCGAATGAGCGCGGCGCCGGGACATCCGGCGTGAGCATGATCGGATGGGCGCGTTCACCCATCCGTTCGACGGCGAAGCGAGGCCGCAGGCAATCCCTCCAATCGATCTCGTCGAAGATGTCGGGATCCAGCGGTGAATACACCACCGGCTGGCCGTTGACCAGCAGGCGATTTGAGCGCATCTCGATCACGTCTCCCGGCAGGCCGATCACCCGTTTGATCAATCGGGTGCCGTCTTCTGGAGATGTCAACACGGCGATCTCGCCTCGCTCCGGGCCTCCCCATTGGGCAATCCAGGCATCCGTGAAAGGCACGCGTAGGCCGTACGCCAGCTTGTTCACCGAGACGCGGTCGCCAATCAGGATCGTCGGCTGCATCGATCCGCTCGGCACGACGTTCCAGTCAGCGACAGAGGATCGCAACGTCAGGAG
Organism: Phycisphaerae bacterium; assembly: GCA_016935885.1. Next base: position 39,414 of record JAFGQA010000466.1, read on the forward strand.
CACGACCAACACAGGTAGAAGCGGCCGGAGCCAGCCCCGCCACAGGTTCCCGGCGCACGCTTTCAACTGGAATCTCCGCTTCACCGTTGTCCTCATCGCAGTCTGTCCTCCCGATCATCCTTCCAACAAAACTCTTCCAAGCTATCCGGAGCGTCCCTTGTGGCACAGGCGTCTGGCCCATGTTCTCACCGGCGACGTACGGGTTTCGCAATCACTGGCTTTCACGGGTCCGTGACACTTCCTGTGGCATTCGATTCTGGGCGACACTTCCGGCGGCATCCGATTCTAGGCGACACTTCCGGCGACGTCCGATTCTGGGTGCCACGGGCGGCTTGCCCGCCCGTGTGGTCTCCCCGGTGGTCGCAGGGGCATCCACGTTGGCAGGCAAGCTGCCGTACGTATTCTGCGGGGTGGGTGGGGTGGCACGGGTAACGAACGACACGCCCCGCGGGGGCGGGTCGTTCATTACCAGTGAGAACAGGCTCGAACGGATGCCCACGTGTAAGCCCCGCCACCGTTGGCGGCTCCGCTCGCCCGTGCCGCCCCGCCAAACACGTACAGGGTTGGGGGCTCCCGAAGGCAATCGCGAGCTACCTCGCGCTGTGGGGTGCGATTACTTCCTGGGAGCACGTCCTAGGACCCCTGTGGCGCGGGCGCCGAGGCCCGTGACCGCACCGCCCTTCGTGGCGGTGCCACACTGGTCTTGGGGACGTGCTCGCACATGTCCGTGGGCGAGCATCGCTAATACCGGGTGTTCCTCCAAGCCCTTTAGACGATCGCGGGACGCCGCGACCCGGCGCCTGCGCTGCGTGTGGGTTGATATCGCATACTCGGCATCGGCGCGTCGGGCTGGGAGGACACGGTGAAGGGCCTCTGACTGCGGGCAAAGGCCGCACCGGCGTCACTTGGTCCGCTTGTAGGTGCCTTTCATCTCCATCTTCTTCACGAGGTGCATCATGTCCGCCCACTCATCAAGGCACCATTCGAGTGTGTCGTTGTCGACGACCTTCATGCAGTAGGTGCCGTAGCTTGCCGTGCCGTCGAGGCCGACGCTGCGGTAAGGCATCGTCCAGGTCTTCTTGGCCTTGTCGTACGCGGCGGTGCCCTCTTGCGGGTAGCCCCAGTTGTTAAACATCCACCAAATGTATTCTTTGGCCGCGGGATGCCAACTCCAAATGCCGGCGGCATCGAAATGGACGTCTCCGCTCTCCGAGGAGATCAGCCCGTGCAGGCACTGCTTGTCGAGTGTCCAGCGCCACGAGGCGGTGCCCTTCCACTTCTTGTGCGCATCATCGGCATTGAGCATGTCCGCCTCCCACGTCCAGGATCCAACGAAGACATCGTATTCGTCCAGTTCCGTGGCGCGGGCTGGCCGCTCGATCTTCGTGAAGTCGACCTTCGGTGCCGCGCACCCGGAGACGAGTATCCCCACCACCGGTACCATCAACACTGCAATCCATGGTCTCGCGCTCATGACATGATCTCCCAACGACACGTGTGAATCGAGACGGACCGCGCGTCTCACAGCCGGAATGTTAAGGACATTTCGGCGGGAAAAACAGAAAAAAAACGAATTCATAAGAGGCCGTTTCAGTACTGTGGAGACGAGCGAGAGAATGCCCAGTGAACCATCTGATCCACCGACTTTGGCGCCGGTGCCGCACTGGGTTCTGAAACAGCTTCTCAGCCTTGCGGCGTCGGTTGATCCGTCGAAATCCGTTCCCGGTGGGATTGCGCGTCGCGCGACAAGGTGATGCCCTTATTGTCTTCTTCGGTCTTGTCGGTCATGGAGTACGTGCCGTCCTGGCGGTCATGATTGACCTTGAGCTTCTTCATGTACAGCTCCAGGACGTCGCCCGCGCTGAGGCCCACGCACTGGGCCATCGAGATCCAGAAGAAAAGGAGATCAATGACTTCCACACGGGCGTTCTGGAGATCGTGCAGCTCGAAGCGGTGGCCGGTCTTAGCCTCGGTGCACCAGTGCTTCCAGTAGGTGGCGTTGCGCAGTTCCTCCAGTTCATTCGAGGCGGCGGCGATGTAGTTGTTCAGCCATTCGCCAGCCACCTGTGGGTCAAAATTGCGACGCAGTTTCTCGGGATCGAATCCGACGCGCCGGTTCAGCTCGGCCTGGTATTTGAAAAGCTCCTCAAGCATCGCTCGCTGCTCCGTTGGCGGCCTCTCTGTAGTCCTCGCCCGGCTGACGTTTGGCCTGTCGCCGATTCAATCCAGACGCCCCGTGGGCTTCAGCCCGTGCGGCTTCTCAGCACCGCAACGCCTGCTAGTAAGGCGTTTCACCAATAGACTAGTACGGCGTTTCACCAATGGAACGACTGTACGCTCTGCCGAGAATTCTCTCTCGGCACCGGCTTCAGGACCGAGAAGGGATTCTCGGTCCAGGGATTCTCGGTCCAGCAATCGTAGTCGCCTTCCCTGTGAAAAGCGGTACTAGTGCCGGTTGTAATACTCGGCATTGCGCCGAGCGTAGGACTTCCACTTATCGGGAAGGTCCTCCTCGGCGAAGATCGCGGAGACCGGGCACTCGTCCGCGCACAGCCCGCAGTCGATGCAGGATGCCGGGTTGATGTACAGCATCTTCTCAAACTGAAACGCGTCCTCCTCCGGCGTCGGGTGGATGCCGTCAACGGGGCACATCGCCACACAGGCCGCGTTCTTGACACCGATACACGGCTCGGCAATGACGTGAGGCATGGGATGCTCCAACTCCGCGGAGTGTGGGGCCGTCGCTCCCACCACCCTAGTATGGGTGTACGTGTTTAGCGGGGTGGGTGGGTAAGCGGAGCCGCCAGCGGCGGCGGAGCTAACCCGTGGGCATCCATTCCAGCCTGTTCTCGCGGGTAAGGAACGACCCGCCCGCGTGCGGCGTGTCGTTCCTTACCCATGCCACCCCGTTTGAACGCCAAACACTTACGTAGAAGCAATTATAGTGGACAGACTGGCGGGCTTCCATCAATGCTTCGGCAAACCGGATCGTCGTCGATCCGCGGGAACTCGCCATCCCGGGGCGGGTCAGGCTCAACTGCCTGAATCCAGTCGTCGCACCACCCGTGTTTCGTCCGCGGAGACAAGTTCGTACTCCGTATTCCGCCAGACGATGCGGCGGGAGGTCAGCGACGCTGCGAACAGGTTCAAGTGCAACGGCCCCGAGAAGGCGACGGTGCCCAGGACGTCCCACCAGAAGTCCCGCCATGTCCAATCCGGCGGCCGCAGGACCTTGCGAACCGCCAGTTGCCGCAATACCGCCTTGCCGACCGCCAGCGCCAGGATGAACAACCAGGCGAACAACGCAGCGAACATCGCCGTGCGGCTGCCGAACCAGCCCATCGCGGCGACCAAGAACAACACCGCTGCCATCGTGCCGCCGACCACGAAATTGCAGGTCAGCATCAGCCCGGCCCGCCAGATCGCAGGTCCACAGACGCGCGTAATCAGAATCTGCCGGCGGGCAAACGACCAGAATGCCCGAAGTGTCGTCCGATCCGAGCTGGGGACCAACGCCTGTGGGACGAAACGGATCCGCAATCCGGCGCCGCGGATCGCTCGGGTCAGTTGATAATCATCCGACAGGGCATGATCCCAGTATCGCGAAACATCGAGCGACTCGAAGGTCTCCTTGCGAATCGCCGTTGCCCCGCCCCAACAGAAGTTCCGCCTCTCGTCCTCCAGGAGCGACACGGTCGACGCATTCCACGCGCACCGCACGCCCGCTGCAATCCCACCCGTCGCGCCGTACCAGCGATAGCCCGTCGCCGCTCCGACGGTTCGATCCCCCAGCGGCGCGACGAGATGACCCAACCAGTCCTCGCCGGGCACCGCGTCGGAGTCCAGAAAGACCAACGCCTCGCGATCGTCTGAGACCTGCTCCACGGCCGCCAGCAGATTGTGGATCTTCTGCGCCCTGCGGTCGGCCAGACCCGCGACGACACGCAGGCATCTGCGGCGCCGTCGTGCGCCGGGGCATCGGGGATGCTCCTGGTCCAGCGGAGCCTTGTGGCCCCGCGCAACGTTGTGGCACCGCCGTCTCGGCGGTGCCGACACGGGCGGGACGCCCGTGCCACAGTCCTGGACGTCCGTGCCGCAGTTCTCGACGCCCGCGCAACTGTCTTGGAATAGGTCTTTGATCCACGCGCCCACCGCCGCATAGGCCGGATCGTCGCTCGATTCAAAGGCGAAGATGACTTCGTAATCGGCGTAGTTTTGCCTCGAGAGGGCCCGAACGGTCTGCCCCAGCTTCTCGTCCACGCCGCAGCAGGGCAGGATGACGGCAACCCTGGGCTGGCACTTGAATTCGCCTGATTCGGTCAGAAGATCCGTCGCCTGGGCTACCATCCGAGCGACGTAACGATAGAAGCGAACCTCGCCACGCAGGACGGAAATCCCCTGAATCGAAGTCAGTACGCAGAGAATGAGTACGATCAGGTAGATGATGTTCTCAAACGTCATACGGCGCCTGCTACGAGGTTCGCCACGAGGCTTGCCACAGGAGGCGGGGCCATACTCCCGCGGTCCGCTTCGCTGTCGCCCGGCAGTCTGTGACGAAACTGTGGCACCGGCGTCTCGCCGGTGGTTCTCACGGTCAGCAACCGCGTTTCCGAACCGCTGTTTTCCCTTTTACCACGGGCTGCTAGCCGTCCTTGGAACGGAGCAGCACGCTGGCGATGCCCATCGGCCCGATGACCACCAACACGTCGCCTGCATTGACAACGTGGTCGGCCCCGGGATTCATCTTCGTCTTGCCATCGGCGTCCTTGATGGCCACGACCGTGGCGTTGACCTGCTTGCGCAGTCCCAGGTCGCGCAGTGACTGCCCCACGAGTCTTGAATCGGGAGGCACCAGGACCTCGTCAATCTCCCATTCCGATCCGCCCGAGGTGATGTCCACGAGGTGGACGACGGCGGGTCGGGCCATCAGGTTGGCCATCCGAAGCGCCCCGATGGCGTCTGGACAAACGACGTGAGTGGCCCCAGCCCTCTTGAGCTTGGGCTCCGAGTCGAGGTACTCCGCCCGGGCGATGATTGGCATCTCCCTCCTCATGCCGGCCGCCGTCAGCGTGACGAACACGTTGTTGGCGTCGCCACCGAGCGCCGATACCAACCCGCTTGCCCGTTCAATCCCCGCTGTCCGCAGTACGTCTTCATCCGTTGCGTCGCCCAGCACGTAGGCCACGCCGGCTTCCTCGGCGAGCACGGTCTGCTTGTCATCTTTGTCCACGACCACGATCTTCTCGCCGCCGCGACGCAGGTTATCGCTAATCAGCTGTCCCATGCGGCCGTAGCCGCACACGATGTAATGGCCGCTCAATTTCGCGATGTTATTTTGCAATGTGCGCCTCCCCAAAACGCCGCGGAGCTCCCCGCCGACGATCATAGCCGTCAGGTGGGTGAACACCACCATGACCGCGAGGATTCCAAAGATGATGATCAGCGACGTCCAGACCATGCCGGCAGGGCTCAGGGGCCACACGTGCTGATAGCCCACCGTCGACAGCGTGATGATCGTCATGTACGCCGCTTGCCCGAAGCTGACGTCTTCCTCAATGAAGCAATACCCCCCCGCGCCAATCAAAAACACGGCAACAAGGGCGAGCATGGCGATCAGCAGCTTCTTCTGGGCAGGCATCAGGCGCTCCTGAAGGTCAGCTTCCCGAGCCGGCGCTTCTAGGTCGGTGTACACAGCGCATGGCGATGGGTCCAAAGGCCGGTTTCTAGGGCCGTGCTTGACGGGCGGAGAGAGGTCATCACCACGTCACACACGGTACCCCAAGCATCCCAACCTCGGAAGACCTCACCGGCACATCGGTTTCGGAAGCGATTGATGGAGGCGCTTGGGGAGGCAAGCCCCGATTCCTCCACGCAATGCCGACCGGCGGCCCAGGCCATGCTGCACACGCCCAGCCGGCGTCACGCCGCACGACCGTTTACAGACAAGCTGAAGCGCTACCTCGGGCGAACCGACAGACGGCGATGCGGTTGGCGTGGAGCAGCAGCTATGAACAGGTGCTGATCGGTCGTGTTCTTTGCGGCAAGAGCAGGCTCAGACCTCGCTACTCGTCTTATCCCAATCCTTGACTTTCTCTCGTAGCTGCTCGATGTCCACCCGGGCACCAAGCCCCTCATGGACAAGATACAGGCGAAAGGCCTGAAAACGGTAGTCTGAACACTTCTGAACCATGCTGGAGTCGATGTCGACGATCGTTGTCGGCTCGTCGCTGCCTTCCTTGAACACCATGATATCAGGATCGGCCTCTTGAGCCGGCACCTCCTCGGCCTCAGCGGCGGTCATGTGATGGCTTCGCTCGGTGAGCGAGATCGGGGGAGTCTCGCAAACCAGGAATCGCCCGATGTGAATATCATGCTCTTTCGCCAGCGCAGTCAACTGATTCCGGCAGTTGGCGAGGAAGAGCGAGCCCAGATGACTGGCGGGGGCTCCGCGCGCGTATTTGCGTTCGTACAAGACCGGCACTTCCTTCAGCAACTTCGGCGGGTGGCGCGATACAATCGTCTTCGCAAGCGCGGCTATAACTTCATCGTCATCGTTGCTTGCCTGTTGGATAATGCGATCAAGAAAGGAATCCGTGAATTCGAACAGGCGATCCGTCTTGACAATCAGCTCGATCTCATTTCCGTCCCGTGGGACACCGCACTTGCCTGCGTCTGCGTCCAAGAGGCGCCGGAGGAGTTGGCAGCAGGCCTCTTCAAAGCCAAACGTGGTTTTGTGGAAGTACACGATCCGATGCATGAAGTAGCGAGCGAAAAGGAATTGCTCGGCCGCCGGCAGTGCCTTGCTCGATATGCCAAGTAGCTTGTCTTTGCCTACGTCTAAGTTATTGAGGAGGTAATTGATGTCGGTCTGGCCCGCAGGAACACCGGTTGCATTCGAATCTCGCCAGAGATAGTCGAGCCGGTCCATGTCAAGAGAGCTGTTGATTAGTTTGCTCACCTGAAAACCGGCAGTCTCGGTCCTGCCGAAGAGGTTCCCGACAACCTCCGCCTTCTCCTTGCCTCCGACAGCCTGGATCAAGTCGTCCTGATGCGTGACGATCAATTGCCCAAGACGGACGTGGGATGGATAAGCAGGCTCCTTCTTGGGCTGTACCTGCTTTCTCTCTTTCGGCGCCCCTACAACGATATCCTCAGCGAGTTTGGTTTTGTCCGCGCGTTCCATCAAGTGGGAATAGGGGTAATGCCCGATGTCGTGCAACAACGCAGCAAGCCGAATGTTTTGGATTTCGTCCTCTGATCGGTCTATTCCCTTATCTTTAGATATCTTCAGAACCCGGGCCATGGTCCCGAGGACACCTAAGCTGTGCGCGAAGCGCGTATGCGTGGCATTTGGGTAGGTGAAATGCGCCATGCCCAGTTGTTTTATGTGGCGCAGGCGCTGAAATGATGCCGTGTCAAGGACCTGCCACTCGATCTCGTTCGGCGTAATGTCGCCGTGAACCGAATCAACGATGATGCCCTTGCTACGACGGGAGGAGCCCATGGTTACGCAGTTCCGTCAAGGCGTCCCGTATCTCATCCAGGCTGTAGTCCTTTTTATACCGCTTCAGTATGTTTTGCAGGAGTGCAGGATCTTGCTCCGCCACCTGTCTGCGATGGACCAGGAAGTGAACAGACGCCAGGAGTTCGAGCCAACGAGCTTTCTTGGACTCGGAAGTATCGTCTTGCGGAATCAAGCCCGCCAAGTCCGTCAGTATTTCCCCGGATTCGCTGTCTAGCGTCCATCCATCAGCCTCGTCGATCCCCGTAGCAAGTTCGGCCGTTACAGCGAACAAATCGTCGGCCACTTCTGGTGAATACGGCCCCCGGAGGTACCAGCGGAAGTGATAACCGAGGCCGATCCCGGCGGCTTGGGCCAGGTAAAGCGCCTTCTGCACGATCAGGCGGTTGTTGAACGGCTGCTCAACGGGTTGCAGCCCTAGCTGGCGTAGCGTGAGGGTCGATGCGATTTGGCGGCGGTCCATCGCGGCGCCTACGATGTTAGGTTTATCTACGGGTAAAACATATCATATTGCCCCGGCGCAGTCAAGCGATAAGTGCTTTCTCAGGATATAAATATCTGCCTTGCCAGCCGGGGAGGCCTATACCTCGTCTGTCGGTAGACCCTCGGCCAGCCGAGAAGAACATCTGCTCGCTCATTCCCAACAAGAAGACGCCCGGCGCGCGATTTCGCGCGTCGGGCGTCCTCCGAATCAAGAAACAAAGATCGCCGGTCGGCGGATTGCCCCGCCGGGCGTTGGTGGATTGCACCAACCGAAAATGCGCTGATCTCGTCACGGCGGGGCACCGTTTGCCGGATCGCGAACGATCCGGCGTGCGTTGCGCTGCCATGTCTAGGTATCCCCTAGAAAGGAGGTGATCCAGCCGCAGGTTCCCCTACGGCTACCTTGTTACGACTTAGTCCCAGTCACCGGTCTCACCGTCGGCCGCCGCCCCCTTGCGGTTGGCTTAGCGGACTTCGGGCGCTACCAGCTTCCATGACTTGACGGGCGGTGTGTACAAGGCTCAGGAACATATTCACCGCGTCATAGCTGATACGCGATTACTAGCGATTCCAACTTCATGCA
>JAFGQA010000467.1 GCA_016935885.1 Phycisphaerae bacterium
CGACGGCATCGAGGCGGCCGACTACATGGGCCTGACCACTATCGAAATGCCGATGATGGACCTCGGCCGCGAGGCCGTGCGGCTCCTTCCGAACCGCATCGCCCGCCCCGAGGCCCCCGCCGCCCACGTCACCAGGCCCTGCCGCCTCGTCCTCCGCGAGTCGTGCGGCGGGGCGTCCTCATAGAACGTGGGATGAGCCCACGACCCGCCTAACCGTGATCGAGATCACTCATAACGCGTTGCTTGGACCGGCTTAGAGACCCATCCATCCGTCAAGAGAAACCAGTTGACAAAAGTTGACAATAACGCGGCGGCCGGGTACACATACTCGTAGCCGCCATGGAAAGATCCCTCAATCTGCCCGTCCTGAAGGATGCGCTCATCAAGGCTGGGATGAATCAGTCCGCACTCGCCGAAGAACTCAAGGTGTCCCGCGAGGCGGTGTCGAAATGGTTCAATGGCGCGTCATTCCCAACGCCCGACAAGCTGCTCCGAATCGGAGTTTTGCTAGGGCTCGCCTTCGAACAACTGGTTGTGTCGTCCGCCTCCGCGGCAGTTCCCATCGTTTCATTCCGGAGAAAGGCTGCGAGGAAGACGAGGGATGTTCACTTGGACAATGCGCGCGAAACCGGCGAACTCCTCAAACGATTGGTCAAGTACCTGCCTACCGAGGAGTTGACTCAACCGCCCACGCTCAAGAATCCGGAGAACGACTACGACTACCTCCAGCGCGTAGCTGCCGATGTCCGGAAGGAAATGGGTGTCGAGGACAAAGCGATCATCCAATTCGAGGACCTCATCGCGAAGTTTGATCGTCTCCATGCGATTCTTGTCCCCGTGCTTTGGGGTGCGAAGGAGTACCACAGCAACGCGCTCAACATTCATCTTCCGGATTCGAGGACCACGTGGGTGTTTCTGAATCTGGATAGCAGTGGAGTGGACTTCAAGTTCTGGATGGCCCATGAGCTTGGACACGCCCTGGCGCCCACGCTCGGAGGAGAAGCGGGCGAGGATTTCGCAGACGGATTCGCGCAAGCCCTGCTGTTCCCGGAGCCCCATGCGGTAGCGCTGTACAGGGAGCTGGAGGGCATTCGTGCGGTTGGCGTGAGAATCAATGCAGTTCAGACGCGCGCCGCGAAGCATGTTATCTCGCCGTACACGATCCGTCTGGCGTTGGAAGGGTACGAGCGGGCGAAGGGCCTTGCCCACATCGACCTGGGCGTTGTTGCTGGTTTCATGGGCGCCACCAAGAACTTCGCCAGGCGGTACGGTACAATCACGAGAGCCGTGTTCGGCGCGGAATCACCCAGCGCGACGGATTACATCGGCAAGGTCCGCAAGGTCTTTGGCGGCAGTTTCTTCGATGCATTGGCCGGGTTCTGTAGGGTCGAGCAGGGCGCTGAGCACTTCATTCGTCAAGTCCTCGGAGTATCCCTGGCAGACGCGAAAGCCCTGTCGGGAGCGCTCTGCGGATGAGTGATCCACCTCAGGTCATTCTGCTGGACAGTAATGCCTATCTCCGCCTGGCGCGTTCCATACATCCTCTCTTGCACGGCTCCTTTGGAGACAACCCGACCTATTCACTGTTCGTGCTTGCCGATCTCGATGACGAATACGCTTCGAGTCCCCGCCTGCGCACGAAGTTCGAGTGGGTGAGAGAAGCAAAGTATATTGCGGACCGTGAACACAACCGATACACCCCTGCCGGAAAGATCCGGGCACGGGTGGACAACGCCTTCTCTTTCCTGGCCAGGTACGCACGGACAGAGAGACTCAACGTGTCGCCCGAGGACTTGAAAGCTCTTGCGGTGGGCTTCGCCCGTGGCATCCCCGTGGTTTCGGACGACCACGACATGGCGGAGATGGCACGTGTTCATGACATCGAGCGTTGGCCTACGATCAAGCTTCTGAAGCTGATGGTTGCGACAGGTCGAATTGACATGGCCAAAGTGGTGGAAGTGCTTGAGTACTTGGATCACGAGAATGACCTGCCGACGTCGAAAAGCGATCTGCGCAAGCAGTTCAGGGAGTACTTTCAGACCGACTGCCCGATCTGAGACCGACTCCACTTGTGTGCGTTCCGATGCCCGCCACCCACTTGGTCAAGCCCTGCCGCCTCGTCATCCGCGAATCCTGCGGCGGGGCATCCTCAAGGTAGGGCGCACTGTCCCCATCGCACCGCTGTCCGGACCCCTGAGTGGAGGGTTTCGCTCCGTTGAAACCCGGTCTCTCGAATGCCCCCTGCCTGCCCGCGTGCGCCGTGGGGTCCTCAGCGCTCGGCAGGCGTTGCGAGGGCGGCTGCTTCGTGCCCCCTCTGACCCTAATGCCCCCTTTAACGGCTGTCCCTACTCCCCCACGGCTGTCCCTATTTCCCCCGTCGTGTGTCTCAGATACGAATCCGCATTGGCTGCTGTTCGCTGGGACGCTGGAATTCAATGTCCCGTTCCAGTTCTTTGTCAACGTGAATGGTCTCCCCTGTGGCCCGATGATTGATCGCATGTGCTTCTCTATGCGCAGGTCGTTCACGTTCTGAGAGATCACCTTCGTCTGTGCCGCGAACGTAGAGCCCTTGTCGCATTTGGTACTCTTCTGCAAGAGCATAGAACCTGTCAAGGTGAGGAGCGTTGAGCTTCGGGTCCCCGATGAAACACTCGACATATTCCGCGAAGAAGCGGCCGATTGAACGGCTCGCCAGTCCCCTGAGGTCTGTTTCTAGTGTTCCTACGACGGACGACGCCGGCAGTATCTTGATGCCGCGTCTGCTGTAGACAAACACAAACGAATCAGGGGTGACGCCGAGCATCTTCTTGCATTGATCCTTAAGGCGCTGGGATTCCGACAGTGATTTCGCACTCCTGCGCCGAGCTAGTTTTGCCTGCGCGAAGAAACCCTTCGTTACTCGGAACCCGCGCAAGTCCAGGCTCAGGATGCCGAGAAAGTCCGCACCAAACGCCGTCTCTTGCGCGTGCTGTCCGCGATCAGTCAGGGTCTTCGCCCTCCAGTGGATGCCTTCAATCATCTTGCCATCGAGCTGGTTCTGGATGTTGGCGATGAGCCGGTCCGTGAATGCAGCCTCCTGCTCGACCCAACCATGGCACAGATCTGCGAGTGTCTGTTTTGATGCAGCGGTGACCATCTCTGATATGGACTTGAGGATGTATCGGTTTCTGAACATTTCTTATCTCCTTCAGCGAACTCAAGGCTCAGGCGCTGGTGACCCGCCCGACGGGCGGAGCGTACGGTGAAAACGGTTGTTCCCACGATTGCAGCGCGGCTACCGCGCGCTACGAATCGTTATTCCGTTCGACACTCCTCATTCCTTCATGAAGCTAATCAGTCCGTGTTTCTTCAGGAAGAGCTTGTGGCCATATCGGTACAGCTTTCTGTGAGCTTCACTGATGAGCTGTGTGGCCGCTTTGATTTCTTCGATTGAGGCTTCCTCAATTCCGCCCTGAAGCCCCTTTGTTCGGCTTACGCTCGGCTTATGTCTGTAGACCTTCGTGTCGTCAGAAGATCCAAGCCAAGTCGAGTGGACTATACGATTCCTGTGTTCTTCGCATATTCCGAGGTCCTTGATGATCTCGTGCCCTTCGTCACACAACGACTTATCTCCCACTGTGAAGGGCAGGATGGAGGCGAGGACATCCAGTCGCTTTCTGAACGACAAGCCCGAGGACAATGCCATGCTTGTGTTCGGGTCGATCTTTAGGATGCTCGCCAAGAGCATCGAGAATGACATCTCGATTTCCTGGAACTTCACGATCATCTCGCCGATCGGGGCATAGCATTCTTCGATCTTTTTCATTCTTCCTCTGTCAACGACTCAATCAACCGGCGGCGGTGGAGCGCCAGCGCAACCACCCTGCGGTTGAGTTGCTTGTTCGGGCTACATGATTAGGAAATCAAACTTGGCCTTCAGCAGTTCAAATTCCAGGTGTTGATCATCCGATTTTCTTGCTTCTGCGAGCGCGCGCAGATCGTCGTCATCGATTGGCAGCACGAACCCTCGTTGGTCATGAGCTGTGTCACGGCATCTGCGCATGAACGCATCCTTGTCATCCAAGTTGCGATAGACTAGCAAGCCGACAATGCCTCTGCTCGGTGAGAATCGCCCACTGAGCTGATCAAGTTCGGGATTCCCGACCTTGCCGCTGTAGTTCTTGCACTCAACGAAAACATGGGGCGCAGGGTAGTGTTTGGCCAACCAACCAAAGAAACCGCCAATCGCGAGGTTAATGTACGTGATATCAATGCGCTTGCGCCCGTCGTGGATTCTGTGTTGGACGGTCGGGTCGGCTAGGCTTGGGTAAAAGAGGGCTGTAAGGAGTTGTTCAACCGAGTCTTCGTAGACGTCTGCGCTGTCTTTCCCCTGAGGCAGCGATATGACTTGGTTCAGGAGGACATCCCAATCGGGCTCCTCGCCAACATGCGCACCTGCGAGTTGCCAGTGAGAAAGGGGCGGTGTTGGCCTTCTAGTCTTGTCTGCCCTGTACTCTCTCAGAATATCCGGATTCCTGAGCGTCGTCTCGATGGCAAGGGTTTTCCCTGAGCCGTGTTTCTTAACCACTTCCTTCTTGTACACTTTCCGTTTGCCGCTCTTGAGCAGGTGGACCAATTCGGTATTCGCGTTCAGTTCCTCTTGGACAAGATATGTTAGAATGTAGCTCCTGAAGTACTCCTGTTCATCGTACTCAAGCTTACGCCTCACAATGACCTTCGGTACGAGGATAAGTTTCCCTTCGCGCGTCACCGGGAGGCTGACATAGCCGCTTCGCCACTTCTTCTCCTCGGGATCCCACAGAGGGCCGGAGTCGACATCCTGCTCCATCTCCATTCCATAACGGGTGCATGCGTTCTGGGTGTATTCAATAAGGGGGGCGCGAATGATGTTTGTGGCAATGTCCGAGATGATGTCATTGCTAATTCCTTCAACCATGAGGATTGTGTCTTCAAGATCTTCGAGCAAGCCCGAGGCCGCTGCTTGGCTCTTGCGCAGCGCACGCCACACGTCACGTGCGGATTGCGGTCCGAGCGCTCGTCCCCTCGATTTGCCGCGACTCAGACCCAGGTGAGTCTCGTTGGGCTCGCGAAGGCGTCCAAGAAGGTACAACCCCAGCTTATCGTCGCGCTTCTTGATCGCCTGAAGAACCGTCTTGAAGAATGACTGTATGAGGGCTACGCAATGCTGTCCCCAGTCTGACGGAAGAAGCTTGAGCGCGCGGGGATCGATGAACACGCGGACGTCTTGACGAATGTCCACGTCTACGAAGTCCAGCGACGGCTGTTTCCGCTTCAGTTTGTAGTACTCGGAGACATGCATCGTATTATGGCCCGAACGTCGCGCCTCAGCCGCGAGTGGCCTCCGGGTCACTCGTCGCCTGAAGGCGGCGGTTCGGTCATGTGATGTCTTCCTGTATTGGGTTAACAATTCGGTTCCACAGTACGATAGAACTCCATCATGAAGACGATGAGGGCATACTCAGCACGCTCCTGAATATCACGCACTGTCTTCAGCTCTTCGAGGTCTAAGGGACCACTGCCGTGAAGATCCAGCGTTTGACCATGCCATTCCTTTTTCCGCTTTCGTCCCGGCGACCAGCGCTGTTGGAAGGTCTTGACGTCCCCGTGAATGCCCTGGCAGCTGGAATGGACTACGTCATTTCGTTTATCGCACGCGTTCTGGAGCGTCTTACAGAGTTTCCTGATCTTGGCCATTTCCTCGTTTGGAATACCACCAGGAGGGAAGCAGTACTCCAGTCGGTTGAGAACAAGCCGTTTAAGCAAGTCGACTTTGGCAGGGAATGAATTCATTCTGGCCGTGACGACCTGACCAGTGTCTGGGTGATCGCCGTCGATTAGACCGTGAATGTACTCATCAAGACGGATTTCTAGGGAGGCAAAGAGGGACGAGATGAGACCAATCAGGGCGAACATGTCTTTCACCGGTGTGGTCTCCTGCGCGGCCGGCTGTGTTCTGGCCATTTTCTATCCTCCATCCTGATGTGACCGAACGTTACGCCTCCAGCCCGTGTTGGCTGTGTCTTCTCTTCCTGTCAACTGGTGAAGAGAAACACAGGGCCGTGATTCTCAGTCGTCAGAAGGCTCTCGATTTCGGTTTTGGCCGCGTTGCACGCTTCTTGTTCTGTTGCGAACCCATTGCCGGGAACGCGGTGTGTGGAGCCCTCTCGTCTTTGGAGGTTCCTCCACCAGAACACATGCCATGAGAAGCCGGGGCGTCCCGCGTTTCTCTCATCTGTCTGTTTCCCAGTGGAATCCAGAAGGAAGGTTAGGATTATGAATTCCCCAGCAATCCCAAAGGGCTCCTCCATACTTATAGTGGTGTGGACGTATCTCGCCATGTTCTCCTCCTATTCTTATCAGCCGACTGCTGTATTCGCGAACGTGGATCTGTCATGCCGGGCGGCCTTGCAGGGCACGATGGCCGGAGTGCATCTGCGGCGCACGAGTATCGAAGAAGTGCCGCGATAGGATACTCCGGAGAGAACGGCGGATTCGTAGGCGTGACGGACATGGCCCCCAATCTCCCATCTGACAGGGCCAGAGTATCTGAAACGTGGGGGTGTGTCGAGCGCGGGAGCTTGGTTATCAGTTGTTGGTTACTGGTTCTCGGGTAGCGTGTCGTACCTTCGTCCAGCCTCGCTCGGGCCGGGCTCTGCGGGGCGGGCAAGCCGCGCCCTCCAGGAATCCTATTCGCGTCCATTCGCGTTAATTCGCGGTTTCCGCTCTGCGCTTTCGGGAGAAGGGGGACAGGCAAATAGTCCGCTATTAGGTTTCCGGGCGGGGGATCGATCTGGCAGAATCAAAACCGCAACAGGAGAAGGAGGAAACATGAACTGCCCGAAATGCAAGGGATCCATGGAAAGCGTAGCACACGAGGGCGTCACCGTTGATCGTTGCACCGCCTGTGGCGGCATCTGGTTCGACGCGCTGGAGGCGGAAGACCTGATCGCGTCCGAGCGGGGCGGCAGTGTGGACACCGGCAGCCCCATCAAGGGCTGGCAGATGAACCGCATCCGCGATATCCACTGCCCGCGTTGCGGCGAGCAGATGCAGACCGTTTCCGACACGAAGGAATCGCTGGTCAAGTTCGAGGTCTGCACCAAGTGCCACGGCTACTTCATGGACGCCGGCGAATTCCGCGACCTGACCCACGAGAACATCCCGGAGAAGCTCACGGAGAAGATGATCGAGAAGGCCAAGGAATTCGTGGACGTCTTCAAGCTGATGCACGTCGTCGAGGAAGAGGCGAAAGACAAGAAGCAGGAGAAGTAGGCTCGGGAGGGCCCCTCGGGCCTTCGCCCCGCCTTTGACGCGCCAGTCGCACGGCTTGGCGGCCCGCCTGCATCGCTGCGCGAAGCAGCGCGATCCGTCCGCCCTCAGAGTGGGCTGATTCCTTCCACGCGATGCCCCAGCGGCGGGAGGCTTGTGCCATCCGGCAGCGAGCAGGGCGCGTCGCCGAAGTTGACGGTCACCGTGACGCCGTTGGCGAACCGCGTCCGCTGGACGGCGCGATCGGGCGTGAGCCACTCGTGCGAGAGCATCTCCGAATAGCCGGTCGCGCGCGCTACCGGCGCCGCTGTCTTGTAGCTCTCGACGAAGCGATCCTTGTTCGCCTCCCAGCGCCGGCGGTCGAACATGAACATCGGCGGCGTTCCGTAAAGGGCGTTCCAGAGGTCCCGCCGGTCCCACAGCTTCGGCAGCTTGTTGTTGTAGTCGCCCCAGTACCACTGCGCGACCACGCAGTCGTGGTAGACGAGCTCCCAGAGCGGGAGCCGGTAGGCGTGCCCCGTCTGAAACTTCGCTACGTCCTCCGGGACGTCGTCCCAGATCCGCATCATGTCGCGGCCCGAGTCGGGGACGCGGTAGGGCCCGAGGCTCAGCATCCCTTCGAAGTAATGGACGCAGGGCACGGCCGCATCATGGCCGGTCTCACTGCCGCAGACGAGCCGGCAGTCTTCACTGATGTATCGGAGCAGGGTCATCTTGTACTGCTTGCTCTCCGTGCGCGTCATCGGATGCTTCGGATGCCAGCATTCGCGCCAGGGGCTTGCGGTGGTCGTGTCGATGAACCGACAGCGGTAGGCGTGCATCTCCAACTCCGGCGGGATGCGCCGTTTCGCGTAGGCCAGCGCCTGCCGGTCACACAGCGCGCCGCACGGAATCATCTTCCCGTCCTTCGTCTCGACCTCCCAGCCGCGCTCCCAGCCGCCGTCGGCGCGGATCACGAGATCGTCGTTCTTCCACGCGTCGCTGGTCCAGTCGCCGCAGATCCACTGGAGCAGCGGGTAGTTCTCCGGATTCATCGCGTCCTGGTAGATGTCGTAGCGGCTGGTGAGGACGCCGAGATCGTTCAGGGCCGCGAGCTCCTCGGGCGGCCGGGCGTTGCTCCAGAGGATGCGCTCGATGCCGAGCGCCTGCATCTCGCGGCAGTAGGCCGGGGCGTCCGCGTCCCAGCACCAGACGTTGACGGCCCCGACGAGGAGGTCCACGGCGGGCAGGACCTTGCGCTTCTCCTCGAGCGTCCTGAATAGCCCCGTCGTCTTCGCAAACTCGCGGTAGCGCTTGGCCATGGCGAC
>JAFGQA010000468.1 GCA_016935885.1 Phycisphaerae bacterium
CCAGCTGCTATGCGGTCACTCCGGTGGGCGCATGGGACATACACGCTGGCAGGCAAGCTGCGCGTGGCGCCCGCCTGGAATGTCACGGACCCTCGACGGGCTTGCCACTGTCCATCAGGAGAGCGTGGCTGGGCCAAGCTGGCCCTTCGCGATGTTGAATATCCGGAGCGAGACCACGGGTCCATGACAGTTCAGGCGGGGGTGGAACCGAGCCTCAAGCGCGAGCGCGGGGTCTTCGTGGGCGAACCGTTGGCTTCCAGACCTGCCTGTCGGCAGACAGACCCACTCGCTCGCGCTCGGTGCTCGGATCGAGTGCTTATCGCGGGCGAAATCAGGTGCCACGCCGCTCATTCGCGAGCCGCCGTAACTGTCATGGACCCCGAGACCACCGCCGCGGCCCGCCTGGCTTGACGCCTTGTCAACTCCGTTTTAGAATCCGCAATCAGTTACGCCAACGAACACATAACGGCGTCGTGTGATTGTGCGCGGCCAGGTAATGCGCGGCCATGCTCTAAGGGGCAGGCCGCTGGTCGTCACGGTGGGGGCAGCGGGTAATGGCCAACCGCGATCGGGTCTCCGACCTCTATTACGGGCGTGTGCGTACACTCGAGGAGCAGAGTGTTTGCCGTGATCGCGTCCACTGGCTCTGTCGTCACGTAGTGGGGGAGCGCGTCCTTGACATCGGGTGCAGCCAAGGCATCGTCTCCATCATTCTTGCCAGGGAGGGGCACACAGTCGTCGGCCTGGATATCGAGGAGGACAGAGTCGAAGACGCACGGCGCGCGATTCGCGAAGAGCCGATCGAGGTTCAGAACCGTGCGACCTTTCACGCGGGTGATGCAGTCACGACAGAGCTGGATCCCGGCTCGTTTGATACGGCGGTACTCGGCGAGGTGCTCGAGCACCTGGTGAGACCGGAGCTCTTGCTGGATTGCGTCTGCAGGTGGTTGCGGCCAGAGGGGCACCTGGTCATCAGTGTGCCGTATGGGTATTCGCCATATCACGATCACAAGCGCACCTTCTTTCTCCTTCGGCTGTTAGACCTGCTCGCACCGAGGTTCAATGTCGTTCAAGTGGAGTTGGTGCACTGCAAGTATCTTTGCGCCGTTGCGGTTCGGCCGGCGGAGGGAGAGTCGCCCCGGATGCCGCCCGTGGAGCAGGTGCTCGCGTGGATTCGAATGTGCGAGGAGGAACTCGAGACAGTCCAACGGCAGGCCTATGAAGAGCGGATGCGGCTGAGCGCGAGAGGCGAGGAGTATCGGCAGTCTATCACCGCCTTGAAGACACAGAACAATGAACTGCGGCAGCAGGTGCAGTCGGCGAAAACCGAGTTGGAGTCAACCTGCAAGCGGGAAGGAGCTGCGCGCGACAAGATCGAATCAGAATGGCGCAAGCGTCTCGGTGCTGCCGAGGGACAGCTTGCCGACGCGAGGGCCGAGCTTCAGCGGCGGCGCGAGGAGTTGAAGAAGGCGGTCGCGGAGGGGCGCCGAGATGCCGAGCGCCTGCAAGCCAATCTCCGCGACGAGACGAAGGCGAGACAGAGCGCGGAGCGGTCTTGCCGAGAGGAGACTACTAGGGCGGAGACACTCCAGGAATTGCTCGAGGCCGAACGATCGCAGGCAAAGGCGGCACAGGAACAGGCCGATCGTCGTACGGAGAGCCTTGAGCGAGACCTGAGCAAGATCGAAGCAGAACGCTCGCAGCGGGAGGCAGCGGAGGAACAGGCAAATCGCCTTGCGGAGAGCCTCGAGCGCAAGGTGGCGGCACTGGATAAATCGCTCAAATCGGAACGTTCGCGCCGGGAGGCAGCGGTGGAGAGCATTCAGCGAGGCAGGCGGGAAACCAGCCACCGGATCGAGGCACTCGATGCGTCGCTCAAGACCGAACGCTCACGACGAAAGGAAGCCGAGGCACGAGCCGAACGCCTCAAGGGCGAGTCGGAGTATCACAAGAGCGTAGTGGAACTTCGCGAGGGTGAGGTGCGGTATCGGCTGGGCGACGCGATCGTCAGGGCGCTGAATCCGTCGGTCGATACGGTCCTGTTGCCGGCGCGCGTCGTAAGACTGCTACTTGATGGTCTGCGGCGCCGCCGGAGGCGTGCTCGGGAGGCAACGGAACGAGAGGGTGCGTCGCCACGCCGTTCGACTGTTTCGGCAGGAGCGGCGCCCGCTGCCAGCGCTGCGCCGAACAAGAAACCGACGTCCGTGACGACGGCAGCACGCAGAGAAGACGACTGTGCTCGACAGCGTCGCGCGGGGCCCGCCAAAGGATCGACCGGCGTGGGGACTGGTCAGGGGCTCGTCTCGCGGCCCCCCGTCGCAGCGCGGTTGAGCAAGCTCGACACGATTCCAGAACTCATGCCGCCTTTCGCGAGCACACCGCCGGAGCAAATCGTCCGAGGCGGCTTGCACATCGCGTGCGTGATGGATGAATCTTCCTGGCGAGCGTGGCAGTACGAGGCCGATTTGTACACGTTTACGCCGAAGACCTGGCAGACGGTCTTGGAGGCGCGGAAACCCGACCTGCTGTTGATCGAGTCCACGTGGGGTGGGATCGAAGACAGTTGGCGTTTCCAGGTGCGCGACCTGGGCAAGCGCGCCGACGTCGTCGAGCATTACGCCATTCCTGATGTCATCGCGTGGTGTCGACGCCACGGCATTCCGACGGTCTTCTACGGCAAAGAGGATCCACAGAACTTCGAGGTGTTCACCGACGCTGCAAAGCAGTTTGACTTCGTATTCACTTCAGATGCGAATTGCATCGAAGACTATCGCAAGTACGTCGGGCACAATCGAGTGTGTGCACTGCCGTCTGCCGCTCAGCCGCGGATTCATAATCCGGAGATGATAGGAGAGCGCACGGGTGCCGTTGGCTTTGCGGGCACGTGGTACGCTCACCGGCATCTCCAACGGCAGGAGGAAGCGGACAAGGTTCTGCGACCCGCGCTTGATTTCGGCCTGCACGTTTTTGATCGCATGGCAAACAGCCAGGACCCGAACTTCCGCTGGCCGGACACGTACCTCCCTGCGATGCGAGGTGACTTGCCGTATGCACAGATGCTCTCGGCGTACAAGCGGTACAAGGTGTTCCTGAACATCAACGGCGTAACGGATTCACCGACGATGTTCCCGCGGCGCGTGTTCGAGTTGCTCGCGAGCGGCACGCCGGTCATCAGTTCGTACTCCGAAGGGATCGATCGCATGCTCGGTGGAGACATCGTGCTGATGACTCGCGATGCAAAGACCACCCGGGAGCTGCTCGAACGCGTGCTGAACGACGACGAGTACAGGGATCGCCTGTCGTTGCGAGGGCTCCGGAGTGTATTCTCCGAGCACACGTACACCGTCCGTCTGAACACCATTCTGGAAGCGATCGGCCTCACTACGACGACTGTCGGCCTTCCAGAGATCACCGTGATCGCACCGATCGAAAGTGCAGAACAACTTGACGCGGCCTGGGAGAATTTCCGGCGGCAATCATACGAGAATAAACGGCTCGTGCTGTGTACGGCCAGCCCCGCCACGCTGGACACTGCCGATCGCGTCACACGCGGCGACCGCCGCGTCCGCGTTGTGTGCCAGGAGAACACATTGTGGGGCCACCTCCTTCGCGGTGTCCTGGATGCCTGCGAAGACGGGTATCTGGCCGTCATGAATCCGCGGGACCATTACGGCCCGCACTATCTGCTCGATTACGCCCACGCGACGCTCCACGTGGGTGCGCCGGCCATGGGAAAGGCCAGCTACCACGCCTCCAACGACGACGGCTCGTTGCTGCCCGTCGGCAGGGGAAAGGAGTACCGCTGCGTCTCGCAGATCCACCCGTGGACATTGTGCTTCCGCAAGCCGCAAGCGGTTGACGGATCTCCGCTGTTGGATAGTGCCCGATCGCCGTGGGAGTGGTGTGATCGGGCCGTGCGCGGATTCGAGCGCATCTACTCGTCTGATCGCTTCAACTACGTGAGGTGCGAGGAGGACCCTGGAACGAGCCGGTCGGCGCCCGGCGCGCCGCACGTCCACGCGTGCGCGGAGCGCTCGCTTGAGACAGCGTTAGTATGATGCCACAAGCCGCTTTTCCGCCGCCTTCTCTCTCGGTGATGGTTCGGTCCCAAACAGCAGCGGTTCCAATTGCGGCAGGATCACGCTCTTGTGAAAGCGCTCCCGCGCCTCGCGCTTTGCATGCTCGGCGAGGTGTTGACGCTCCCCAGAATCACACACCCGCTTGATCTTCTCGACGGCCTCGTCCACCGTGTCGTACAACAGGCTGTTGGGGTACATCTCGGAGGCTCCCTCCCAACGGCGGACAACCGGGACACAACCGGCGGCCATCCCCTCGGGAATGGCCTGGTGGCTCCCCTCGAAATCGCTGCAAGAGAGAACGAAACCTATCGGTGCGTACCAGGACGACGGATCGTCCGTCCATCCCTGACGGACGATGTACTTCTCGGCGGCTGCGATGCGTTCCTCCATCTGTTCGTAGTACGCGCGTTCTTCGAGACGCCGCCAGAGCCAGTCGTGCTCCCGTGGGTCCTTGCCGCCGAGGTGGAGCCGCCACTGGGAGTCCTCCGCAAGTAGCGCGGAGAGGATGTCCAGCGAGAGCTGTGGATGCTTGCGCTTCGGCGAAAGCCCGAGCAACCCGAGGTTGCGCTCACAACCGGCCGGTTTAGGACGACCGAAGCAATCGCTGTTTGCGATGTTGTAGATCAAGTGTGAACGACAGACAACCTGAGGGCCGAGTCGATCCAAGACCTCCCGGCGGACGTGGGGCGCGATGAAGATGAGATCGCTGACGTTGTCCCAGGCAACGCGGCCTGGGTAGTCTGTGTCGCGCTCCTGTAGGTGCAGCCGGATCACCAACCTCTGCCCCGCTCGCAATCGTTCGGAATACCAGACGGCGTTGCCGAGACACCATTCGCAATGGACCACGTCGGCCCATTGAACGAGCCATTCGCTCCTCCGCTCGTCATGACGATTATGGCCGTGCCATTTGTCCGTGCGCACCAAGCAGTCGGGATGGGCAGTGAAGTGGTCCATGATCTCGCGCGCGAATCGCAGGTCGTGTCCGGCGAATACAATGCGCAAAGGGCGCCGGTGCGGCACCGTCCCAGGCAACCTCGATGTCGATGCAGACATGCGACGGTCATCCCGCGCGCGACGATAGTCTCGCAACCAGGGCTGCAAGTTCTCAAGAACCGCCTCAAACGTGAACTTCTTCGATACTTCAAACGCCGTGTCCGCCGCTCGCCGGTAGACCTCATTGTCCTCGAACGCCGCGGTCAGCCGATCGACAAAGGACTCCGCGCAATGAACGTACAGCGGGTAGTCAGGACCGAATAGATCCAAGTTGACCCGCGATGGGTTTAGGATCGTCGGCAAGCCCGCGGCCCCATACTCGAGCACCTTCGTGCTCAGTTCCAGCGATGTATCGAACTCCGGCGACCGCCAGCAGCTCCCGACGTCGCACGAGGTCATCAGATCGCCAACACGATCGCGTGACAGTCCGCCGTGCCAGACAACCGCCGGCGTTGTATCGAGAAGCCGGGTCAATCTCGCTTGGAACTGGCCGGTGTGGGCAAGATCGTGGAATTTGTCTCCGGCGATGATGAACTCTGCATCCCCAATGCGCTCGCGAAGCGCGCCGAATGCCGCTAGCATCTCCTCCACCATATAGCGCGGATCAAACTTGCCCACGTAGCAAAGACGCCGGTGGGCGCGCGCCGCTCGCGGCTGCTCGCAGAACGAGCGGGGAACCATCGGGGGCAACGGAACATACCGATCCGGGTTCGGCCCGATCAACTGCTCAATGTACTCCTGAACCATCGGGGTCTGGCACGCGATCCGACCGTTGCACCGGACGAGGGAGGCCATCGTCTCGGGAACGGCGTCGTGCTGCGTCAGATAGAACCAACTCCGTGCCGCAAGCCAGGGGACGGATGCGACCAGGCGGCTGATCGGGCCGCCGCGCAGGATCAGCAGGTCGTATCCGCGGTGCCGCTGCAACGCCTCGATCAGGCTGAACGCTGTTTCAGGCCTCAGCCGATGCCCCAGTGTCGCCCCGGTGATCTTGTGTGGGTGTACCTCGTCGGACAACGTCCAGGGATCGACTAGACCGACGCGCCCATGATCGGTCAATGACCGGACATTGATGTCACGGCTCAGTGGACAGTTCAGCAGGATGTCAACGTAAATCGCTGGGTCGCAGGCGAGCATCTGCGCAACGGAAGCACACCAAATCGCGGAACCGTCAATCAGGTTCAGGTCAACCGGTGCGTAGATCAGGACGCGCATTGCCCAACTCCCACTCGACAGTCCACGATCATACGCCACCATACATGGAGAAACAACGTGCCGACCTTCGTTTCGGGTCCGTGACATTCCAGGCGGGCGCCACGCGCAGCTTGCCTGCCAGCGTGTATGTCCCACGCGCCCACCGGAGTGACCGCATGGCGGCTGGTGCGAGAATCCCTTCGCGCATCCACATGCGGCTGGAATGCGGGCGGCTGGTGCGAGAATCCCTTCTCGCATCCACATCCGGCGGGAATCCTTTCCCACAGAGCGGCTGGTGCGAGAATCCCTTCTCGCATCCACATACGGCTGGTGCGAGAATCCCTTCGCGGCTGGCCGCTGGTGCGAGAATCGCGGCTAGCCCGGATTATTCATACTCACTGGCTGTTTTACGACCTCCTTGCGGGGTAAGCTACGGTTGTAACACGACTTAGCCCCAGACA
>JAFGQA010000469.1 GCA_016935885.1 Phycisphaerae bacterium
TGTCTGGGGCTAAGTCGTGTTACAACCGTAGCTTACCCCGCAAGGAGGTCGTAAAACAGCCAGTGAGTATGAATAATCCGGGCTAGCAACGGCTGTCAGCCCGTAGCAAGACTGTGGCACCAGCGCCAAAGCCGGTGGTTTTCACGGTCAGGAACGGCGTCTCCGAACCGCTGTTTTCCACTCTTACCACGGACTGCTGTGCCGCGTCACCCGTTTGCGAACCTACGGTGTCAGGAGGCTGTCAACCATGCCGTCGATGTCGCCAACATCCAGGACCTTGTTGCCGTTGAAGTCGCCGCGGCAGACCTGCTGTTGGGGGATGCTGCCGAGGATACCGTCGGTAAACGCCTGGACGTCGGCACCATCCGTATAGCCGTCGCCATCTACGTCACCGTCGGGCGTAATCCCGGCGCAGGGATCTTGCTCGATACCCCAGATCTCCACATCGTCGATGTTCCAGCCGCAGTATCGCCAACTGCCATCGGTGGTTCCCATCGTCCATCGCAGATACACGGTTTCTTCGCCGTCGGCGACGGAGGAGATGTCGAACTCACGCTGGCTCCACGAAGCGTCCTCGACGTAGTCGGTATTCGCCCAGATCTCGGTCCACTGAGAACCGTCGTTGCTGACGCGCAAGTACGCGTGGTCATACGAGACCGTCTCGACGCCAAGCCAGCGCCAGAACTTGAGTCGAACCTGCGACAGGTTGCTGCAATCAATGGCGGTCGAGGTCAGGTGGTACTCGGGCATGCCGTTCGTGTAATCGCCGCTCAGGTTGTACCCGTAGACGTTGCTGCCCGTATGGCCGCTGGTCGGGTCGGGTCCTCCGTATTCCCCACCACCGCCGGTCGGATGGCCGAACTGCCACTGGCCCTGGATCGTCCAGCCCGGATTCGTGTCCATCGGGAAGCTGTAGACCGGCATTGGCACGCCCACGTCGAGGCTGACGGGCCGCGTGGTATCGCCGTCATGGTCGGTGGTGTTAATGAAGTTCACGGTGGCGTCGTAGTGCCCGCTCCCAAGGCTGTTCGCGCTGCTGTTGATCGAGACCGTGACTTGAGCGCTGCCGCTCACGGGAATGGTGCCGGTGGGGTTGGTGATGCTCACCCATGGCTGATTGTCAGACACGGAGAAGGCGATCGGGAACGCCGCATTGTTCTCCAACGTGTAGTCCAGGCTATTCGGCGTGAACGGGCCGCCAACGGGGCCTTGTGAGGTTAACCCGCCGGTCGGGCTGACAGTCATGTGTGCCCCGCCGCCGGGCTCCGGAATGTACAGGCTCGGATCGCCCATCAGGTTGTACATCTCGAAGTACATCCGCGTGTCGTTGTCGGTTCCGAAGTGCGCCTCGAACTCAACAAACGCGGCCTGCCAGGCAGGGCTTACCTCGCGGATACCGTCGTCGTAGATGGCTTCAAAGAGTTCCCTCTCCAAGTAGTCGTCCTCGTCCCACCAACTGCTGACCGAGGCGCCGTACATCGCCGCGGCGCCCTTGTTGCCCTCGACGAGCCACGTCTCGGTGAAGCACTCGGTGTAGTCTTTGAAGTCGCCGGTCAGGCAAGCGAAGCTGCAAACAAAGGCATACATGTTCGCGTTGGTCAGTCCGCGAACGTCACTTTGCGAGAAGGCCGGGCCGTCGCCCCAGGACGTGCTGCCACCATGTCCGGAGTAGATACCGTAGATTCGGCCGTTGTTGAACGAGTTGCGCGTTTGCTGCGTGGTGGCCCCGTACGTGTGGCAATAGAGCTTGTCGGACGAGAAGCCGTTCGGATCCATGTAGTTTGAGATCACGTAGTTGTGCGTGCCTTCGCTCACGGTGTAGTTGTCCTCCGAAGCCATAAACACCGCGCGCAGGAGGTAGTCCGGATCGGCGAAGCTGCCGTTCTCGACGTACAGCGTCTTGTTGATGACGTCCTGCAAATCGCCCGTCGACCGCACGGAGAACCGCCCGATGGCGAGGTCGGGGTGCCAGTCGCTGGAGCCGTCCATGCATGCGTACGGCAGGTCGGTATCCGGCGAGTAGCTTCCGCCGCCGGTCCAGGCCGGTATCGTGTCCGTATCACCTACCAGCAGCACGTAGCAATCCACCGACGAGGAGTACCAACTGCTGATATAGGACTTGATCGTCGAGGCGCTCGTCCCCGACGGCACCGAGTAGGTCTCGACGGTGAAGCCCTGGGCCGCCTTGGCGTTGGCGAACGAGGTGATGGTCGAGGCGTAAGTGCTGGCCACGACGATGAGGTACTTCCCCGAGCCGCGACCACGACCCACGTCATCCGGCAGAAGCTCGGGATTGAGCACGGTCGAGCTCAAACCCGGCACCGGGCTCAGGTTGCTCGACGGCTTGGGGGCACCAGCGAAGCGGATTTCCGCCGAGAGGTTGGGCCAGAACGTGATGGTCTGGCGGACCGGGTTATACGCGACCGGATAGACCGTCAGTAGGAGTAGCCGCTGACCGCGTATGATGCCCACTTCCTCGACGGTGGCCCGTTCGGCGGGAAGGTTTGCGTCCAGACCGTACGCAACCTCGTCGAACTGGAACACCGCCTTCTCCCGCGCGCCGGGAACCTTGGGGATCGGTAGTTGAACCGGCACAAGGCGAAGCGGCACGCCGGCGAGCCCGGAATCGACCGTGAAGCCCTCGCCCGCATCTGCAGTCAGCGTGACCGAAGCTCCCACCGGGGCGACGAATACCTCCCGAACCACGGGCACCTTGGGCGAGCCAATCGCACCGGCCGTGGCGGCATCAGGCCAGCCCAGCTCGACGAACTCGCCGCCCTTCGTCTCGCGCGTGCCAACAGCCAAGCCTGGCACCTCGATCACCACGTCAAGCCCCGTCTCACTGGATCGGGCCACCGTGACGTTCGGCGGGGCCGCCAAAGCTGGGGCGGCGATCGCCACCTCGTTGTCTGGCGTAATCGAGATCCAGTTGTCCGCCCCTGTGGCCGTCGCGGCGAACAACAAGGCCAATACCAGGGCGCACGGCCCCACTGGAACACACATTCTCGGCGTCGTCATGGGTCATTCTCCAACTGCTAGGCTCGCAACCAGGGATTCTGAAGGCCGGCGCTAACCGGTCCGCATTCGTGCCAGAACGGAGCCACTTGCATGGGGCCATGGGACATCGATGGGAAGCAGCGGAACCTCAGCCCTCGCTTGCCATGCCTTCCCACTCCACCAGCGGCTTCCTCCCCCTGGCCAACCTTCCATCATAGCACCTGTGGGACCGTTCGCCAACCCCGCCGGCCCATCCTGACGCCCGGTGGGTCCGTGACAGTCTAGGCGGGTGCCACTGGCAGCTTGCCTGCCAGTGTGAGTGTGTATGCCCCGTGCGCCCACCAGACAGGCCGCACGGGCGGGCAAGCCGCCAGTGGACACCCAGAATCGAATGCCGCCGGAAGTGTCACGCACCCCGCCCGGTTGCCGATGGATGTAGCGTCCAAACCACGACAATCAAACTCAGATAACGGGCACGCCACCTGACGTTTTCTCTGATTCCCGACTTGCCCCCCAGGAACATCGCTCTCACAATACCGTCTCGGTTCAGAAACAGCGGTGGCGCTTGCCACGGGACAACTTGAAAGGGAACCTTGTCTATGTCGTGGGCCCAGGATCTTCTCAGTGTTTTGATCGGCAGTTTTGGCGACTTTGCGGAGACGTTCATCACCACCGCCTTCAATGTCTTCGTCGTGCCGGTATGGGTGGTCTTCGCCGGCTTCTTCGGCCTCACGCCGAACGTGTAGCGCCCACGCGGCCTCCGGCAATGGACCTGGCTGCCAACTGCGGAGAACTGCCGCGCCGTGTTCACTGTTCAAGCCCGGCCGTTTGGGGGCGACGGGGAATGTCCGCGCGTTCCCGTGCGAGGCCTTCCGCCTTCCTGCATAGCTCCACTTCGGCCTCTGTGAACGGCCGTGCGGGCTTCAGGTCTACGGATCTTCGGTACCTAAACTGACCGCTTCTTGCGAAGACGAGCCACGAGCTTCAGCCCGTGCGGTTTCTTGACGGGAATAAGCGCCCACTCTCTGCGAAACGCCGCAACGGGCTAAAGCCCGGCACCTGTTTAGCATTCAGACGGGGTGGCATGGGTAACCACAAACGGTGTGGCATGGGTAACGAACGACACGCCCCACGGGGGCGGGTCGCTCATTACCCGTGAGAACA
>JAFGQA010000470.1 GCA_016935885.1 Phycisphaerae bacterium
TCAAGGGTGAACGCTGACCGCTCCCTCACGGTCGCGGTTCCGATCGGCGTCGGCGGCATAGGCAATCTCAAGCTTAAACTGCTGTAATCGAGTTTGCGAAGTCCAAAGGCGCCTGGGTGTCCGCAAGTGCGGGCGACGTGGCCTACGCCGATCCACAATTCCTCGTCGAGTGTGCGTGCGCCGTGGAAGAATCCCATCGCCCGCTATCTTACTGCTTGACAGCAGGTTATGGGAATCCCCCAAAGTTGCTTCTGGTGCGGCGGTAGCACCGCAACCGCGTTTTTGGCTCAGAAACGGCGATCATTGAGTCCTACCCCGTAGGCTGACAGTCGTATCGAGGCTCGTCTCGATCTCTGCCGCAAGCACGTGCCATAAAAACGCCTAAGCGAATACGCTTCGTTCGAGACTTGGACAGTTGGTCATCAGTTGGTCACTAGGTCCAGAATCCGGTCGGAGTTGGTCACTCCGGGGTTCGCGGGCATCCGACCTGCGCACCGGAGAGCTCGACGTCGCGCCGGTGAGCGGGGATTCGGAACTGGAGTATGACAGAGATGCACAAGGGGCACACCGACGCGTCGAATCATCCGACGCGATTCGGTAGGATGGGTGGGTCAAGCGCAGGAGGCGTTGGAGGCACGCCGGACAAGCCATGAGCGAGGGCCACGCGACGCAATTGCTGCACCAATCCCGCGCCGGCGATGCCGTCGCGGCGGCGGAGTTGTTTCCGCTGGTGTACGAGCAGCTTCGCACGCTCGCCCAGCAGCAGATCGCCAGGGAACGCCTGGATCACACGTTGCAGGCGACCGCCCTGGTCAACGAAGTCTACTTGAAGCTGGTCGATCAAGCGCGGGCCCAGGTATCGGATCGTAATCACTTCATGTCCATCGCTGCCGAGGCCATGCGGCGGATTCTGGTCGACCATGCGCGAACGAAGCGAGCTGAGAAGCGCGGCGGCGGCCGCGCCAAGGTGGCGCTCGATACTCGCATTCCTCTCGGCGATGACGACGGCCAGTCCATTGATCTGGTTGAGCTCGGAGACGCCCTGGACCGACTGGGCGAGATCGACGAGCGCGCCAGACGCGTCGTGGAGCTGCGCTTCTTCGCGGGCTTCACCAAAGAGGAGACGGCCGAGATCCTCGGCGTCAGCCGGGCTACGGTGGGCAACGACTGGGCGTACGCCCGGACGTGGCTGAGGGCGGAACTGGCGGATCGCGTCGGCGACTGAACTGCGGCTAAGTTCGACGAGACCTTCCGTGCGCCGGCAGTGCGGGAGCGCGAACCGACCGCCGTGTGCGACCGGTCCGCGTCTCATTGATCGTCGTCGAATAGTGGAACGTGCGCGATGACCGCTGCCGGCGCAGCAGCGCCAGCCCGCCCAGGGCCAGCAGCGTCAAGGTCGCCGGCTCGGGCAGGACGGTGATCGTGCCCGGCAGGTACGTCACGTCCGTGTCGAGGCCGCCGAGCTCCAGCAGGAAGCCCTCGTCCTCGTCGTTGTAGCCGAGCGAGAGGTCCGTCACTCCCACCTCCAGCCCGGTGAACGTCAGCGTGGCCAGCAGCACGTCGCCGCTCAGGCCCGTCGGGAAGCGCAGCCCGGTCAGGCCGTCGCCGTCCAATGTCGTCGTTTCGTCCCAAGCGGCGTCGATGACGGTGTCGTCCCAGGACGCGACGACTGGATCTGACAGTGCCAGGTCCAGCCCCCAGGCCATGGTCGGATTCGTGAAGTGGGCCCACAATTCGACGTCCGCTGTCCCACCAACGGACGAAATCACCGTGTCCTGAGCGTCGGACCAGACGATGACACCTGCCGTCGCCGGCGCGGCGATCCACACGCCGACCAGTAACGCTGTACACATCAAACTGCTCTTCGCGATCATTCCTTATCTCCTCGTTTACCTTCATCGCGTGTGGCCTGTCTTCCTCCTTCTCATACGCCCGCGCGCCGTAGCGCAGGGGCTTGCCGGTCGGTCGGCGGGCACGAGCCGCCTTGCAGGGCACTACGGTTGAGGAAGAATCTGCTTCATGTGAGCCGGTATGGCCTTCTTCGGCGCAGCATGCGGCCCAGGCGGACTCGGCGGCGGCGCCCACGGGATGCCACTGAAGTCGCGGTAGCATTGCAGCCAGGCGGCGTAGTCCATCATGCCGACGGCGCCGCTGCCGTCGTAGTCGCAGCAGGCGTCCTCGAGAGGGACACCGTTGACCTCGCCGCCGAAGGCGTCGAGGAAGATGACGTAGTCGTCGTAATCGACGTCGAGGTCGTTGTCGAGGTCGCCGCAGATTTCGCACTCGTCGGGGATCCAGTTCCGGTCGCAATCGGCCGCCAGCTCGTTGGCGATCTCGCAGACATCGGCAATGTCGTTGCTGTTGCAGTCGTCGGGCGTACACCAGACGAACGGCCCCGTCCACACCCCGCCTTGGTCCAGACACTCATACTCGGTGCCGAGCACGCAGTAGGGCTCATCCGGAATGCAGCAGGCGGCGACGAATTCACCCAGGAACGGCTCGCTCTCATCATCCTTGCTCGTGCCCCGCACCTCGGCAACGATTCTGCTTCCGGAAATGTCGTTTATCGCCGTGTACGTGCCGCAGTCCAGTGAGTAATACTGGCTGCTGTGCAAGTCACGGAAGAACCCGTGGGTCCGCGACGGATTGCCGCCGGTGTAGTATCCAACGATTCGGCCGTTGTCCTTGCCCGTGATCGATGTTGAGGTTGCGCCGGGATACTCGAACAGTCCCGTCGAGCCGAGATCGAAGGAGGACCCCGAGGTTTGGATCAAGAGCACGTCCACCCCCTGCCTTTTTCCTGAGCTATTCTCGCAAGTCCCTACGAGCGAACGCCTCCCTCCAGTCCGCGGATCCATGTCCTGAAGAGAGAAGACATAGCCTCCTATAGCCACCTCATAGTAGTGGTCACCTTGGGAATCGGCGAAATGGATGAAGCTCTTGGTTTCGCTCATTCCCAGGTGGAGCCCGTCACCGATATCCTGGAAGGTTGCATTGCCATACGGATACGGCGGATCGTAATCGTGGGGGGGATCCGGGTCCAGATAATCGTCCCAGAGGGGTCGCCAGTCGCAGGTGGAACACAACCGGAGGCCTCCCGTGACGGCCTCGCCGCTTTCTATGTCGTAGAGCCTGACGCTGGCCGCCCCCGGGATAACATATGCTTGAAAATTGGAGAACCCCCATGGGAGATAGTTAATCATGAAGCCTTCCGAGTGGCCACTGATGTCGGCATACCCGACAATGGTGTAGTCGTTGATGCCCTGGGGAATACCGTTCGCGAAGGGGGCGGGGAGGTTCATCGGATTCCACTTCACACCGGGGCACGCGCCAGACCCGGAGCAAGCCGTGCGGGCGCCCAGCCAATAGCCGCCGTAGGAGGCGCAGATGTCCTCGGTAGTATCCAGGCATCCTGCATCGCTCATGCAACAGGCCCCCGGCTGCGGGCAATGGGCCACGCTGCAATCAGCCCACTCCGAATGCCAGGTGCCGCCATACGCGTTGCACCAGGCCTGCGTGAGCTTATAGCAACTGCCGTCGGCAAGGCAGCATGCCGCCCCCGGCGGGCAGTTTGCCACGCTGCAATTCGCCCACTCGGGATGCCACTCGCCGTGCGTGCCCTGGCAGTAGGCTTCGAAGGATACTACGCAACTGCCATCACCCTGGCAGCAGACTGCGGGGCAGCCGTTAGAACAGTCCATGCCCTGATGCCATGTGCCCCCCGCCGCAGCGCAGTTAGCCTCGGTCTGCATCGTGCAGTTCATATTGACGCAGCACGCCCCCTGCGGTTGCGGGCAGGCGGCCACCGAGCAGTCCGCCCACTCGGGATGCCACGTGCCACCCAGCACGCCGGAGCAGAAGTCTTCGGGGGTTTGCTGGCAACCGCCGACCGCTAGGCAGCAGGCGGCGTTCGGCGCGCAGGGGCTGAGTATGCAGTTCGTGCCATCACCCTGGTACGTTCCGCCGCTGGCCACGCACGCGGCCTCGGTCATGGCCACACACGTCGTGCCGCCCTGGCAACAGGCGCCGACCGGGCCGTCGTACGTGCAAACGAACCCGTGGTATTCGAGCCCCATGCCCCCCAGCGAACCGAAGCTGCCCACGATCGTGTCGCCGTCGATGCCCCACGCCTGCATGTGGTAGGCAAGTCCGACCTCAGTGTAGGCGTCCGGGTGGATCAGAATGCTCCAGGTCGAGCCGTCCAACACGAAAGCGGCATGAGACACGTACAGCATGCAGCTGAAGAACCCCACGGTCTTGTCGCCGTCGATGTCGGTGGGATAGGTATCAGCCGTTTGAACCGGGAAATCGTAGTCGGTGAGCGTCCAGTCCACGCCGTCGTAGCGGAATCCGTGGAGCTCGATCCCGTAGGGATCCCCAGGCTGCTTATACCACCCCACGATGTTGTCGCCGGAGATGCCGTGGAACTCCACCCAGAACGTCCCCGGGACGCCGGCCTCTGTGTAGCTCGAGCTCGGGATGTCATACTGATAGCCAAGCCAGTCCGCGCCGGCGCCAACGATCGTGTCGCCTTCGATCCCATACGGATCGCCCGGCGTAGCCACCGTGGTCCAGGTCGAGCTCGAGCAGTCGTACAGGAAGGCCTGATTCGGGTTGCCGGGACCCATCGAGTACCAACCGACGATGCGGTCGCCATCGATGCCCTGTGGGCAGGTCGTAGCAGCGCCGGGATAATCGAGGGAAGTCCAGGTCCCGCTGGAGCGATCGTAGAGAAAACCGTGAGATTCGCCGATCTCCGGGCAGTAGTACCCCACCACGAAGTCGCCGTCGATGCCGGTACAGAAGGTGCCGTACGTACCGTCGGGATGATCCAGGGTGGTCCAGGACTGTCCCGATGCCGGGGCCGCGAGCAGGCCGATGGCCGCGGCGATCGTAAACCATCTAGTCGCGTTCATTTCGATTTCTCCTGACTTTGTCTCGATTTGGAGCGCCGCACCGGATTCCGGTCCGGGGATTGCGGCGTTGATCGAGAGCCTCCTAATCCTCTTTCCAGCAACGACTTAGCGGTACAGCGCAAAGTAGGCAAAAACCACGCGCAAGAGCCCCCGAGCTTGCTCGGGGGGTACGTTTTCACGTGTCGCAAGGCAACCCCCCGACCAAGGTCGGGGGCTCTTGAATCGCTGCCGACGCGACTTTGCACTGCACTGTTAGCCCGGATTATTCATACTCACTGGCTGTTTTACGACCTCCTTGCGGGGTAAGCTACGGTTGTAACACGACTTAGCCCCAGACA
>JAFGQA010000471.1 GCA_016935885.1 Phycisphaerae bacterium
AGTTCTCAAGACGGAATCGTTACCACCGGTAGGTCGTCAGCCTGAGCCGACACCCCATCAAGACCCCAAAGTGCCAAAGTCCAGACCCGCGTTCAAAGAACGCGGGCCACCCGACGAGACGCCGACTTTCCTCGGGCCGCGCCACCGCCGAGATTTCAATCCAGCCACTTCCCCCGCTGCCGCAGCCGTTGGGGCACGTAGGTCTCCGTCACGAAGCTGATGCTCTTCGTCAGCAGCGACTCAACCTCCATCTTGAAGCCGTGCTTGAGCATTGCGGCGATTTCCTTCTCCCAATCCTTCTTGCCCTTGAACCACGGGTAGGCGAGGATCTGCTTGGCTCTCTTAATGTCCTTGTCATCAACGGCGATCTTCACGTCGTCGGACAGACCGTAGTCCTCGTAGTCCCGGCTGCGGACGCCGATGAACCGCGCATCCGGGACGGCCATCCGCTTCGACTCGAAGGCCAGGTTGATCGAGCCCTGCTTGATCACGCTGTAGATGTAGTACCCCCAGGGGTCGTTATCCAACAGGCAGTAGATCGGCAGACCGAGTTCGGTGTTCATCCGATGCAGCAGACGCCGCACGCCGCGAGGGGGCTGGCCGCTACCGTGCGTGAGGATGCAGTTGTGCTTCTGCCAGAACTTGTCCTCGTTGAACCGCGACCAAACGGTGCCCTTTTCGACGTGCAGGACGAATCGTGCGCCGCACTTCTTGAACTTGAAGACGTCGGGCTCGACGATGCTCGGGATGCCCATGCCGCCGGCGCCCATGCGGCGAAGGTCGATCTCGTCGCCCCGGCTGGTGACGGTGAGATTGCCCGCGATGCTGCCGCGGCTGTCGGCGAAGACGTGCAGCTCCTCGCGCAGGGCGTCGAGCGTGACCTCCAAATCCTCGATGATGGGATCGCTCTCGTTCTGGTCGTTGAACGTCTTTTCCTTGGTGCCCGGGATCGTGTGCTTGGACAGGTAGTACAGCCCACGGATGCTGACCGTCTTGTCCTCGTCGATCAGCCGTTTGCAGCCGCTGGCGATCAGCACGGTCTGCATGAAGCTCTTGGCCTTGTTCAGATCGAAGAAGTTCCGCGTCGCGCTCTTCTCGCCCATCTCGATGATGCGCTTTGCTCTGTCGTACTTGGCGTTAGACAGTGTCCGCAGCGGAATCTCAATCGACGGGTCCTTCTTCCGCTCGGCTGCCGTGACGACCGACTCCGCCAAGCCAACGATCTTCTCGGCCGTCGCGGCCCTCTTACGGCCTGACGAAGGCTTGCGATTCGGCTTGGTAGGGCCTGTCTGTCTCGGCGTGGGTTTCTTTGCGATTCTCTTGGCCATCCGTGGTACCTCTCAAAGGCGAAGCTGCACGAGCCGCGGCATCATCTCAACAGAGTGTAATCGTTTAGGATCGCGCTCTCCAGGATTGGGAGTGACGAGACTTCGCGCAACACAAGTCGCCGGCAGCCGCGCCCGATTGCACGTCACGATACCAAGGCGTCGCGCAGGAATGACACGACCGATTGTGCCACTTGGCTGGCCTGCCGGCTTGCCGTTTGGCGGACCTGCCCGTGGGCAAGCGGGTCAACCGGTTACGTTGTTTCTGCGCGGCTCGTTAGCCCCCGGCGCCCTTGATGTGGATGCTGCCATTGTGCGTCTCGGCGGTGAGCTTCGGGCCGCCTTCGCCGATTCGTCCGACCAGCTTGCAGCGCGATGCCTTGTGGACCTTCCACGGAACGTCGCAGCGGATGCTGCCATTGTGCGTCGCGCAGGTCAGGTCGGCCGACAGCCCGTCGCCGACGGTCAGCGTGATCTCGCCGTTGTGGGAGCAGATGTCGCCGTGGAGCGACTTGCACCGCGACAGATCCGCCTCGATGCGACCGTTATGCGTTGTCAAGGCAAGGTCATCGCCCTCGAACTTGGCGATGATGGGACCGTTGTGCGTCACCGCGGCGAGGCGGCCGCCTTGGTGGTTGACGGTGATGCGACCGTTATTCGTCTCGATATCCAGACGGCTGCCCGAAGACTGAACGTCGATCTGCCCATTGTGGCTGACGAGTTTGGCATCCGCAGCCACGCCCGACGCCTTGATTTCGCCGTTGTGCGACTGTGCATCGAGGGAGAGGCTGGCCGGTGCGTTGATCTTGTAGCTGACGCTCGCACCCCAATTGGGCAGCTTGGGTGTCTTCCATCGCCAAGCCAGTTGCTGCGTGTCCGCCCCGCGTGGCTCGACAAAGACCTCGATGGCTGCCAGGGCATCCTGGGCTTCGCCCATTGTCCGGCCGCCGCCCTTCTTGGTCACCTGCACGAGCACGGCAGGCTCGTGCTCGGCATGGCCGGTGTATTGGATGGCCCCGTTGTGCGTCCGGGCCTCCAGGCGCGTCAGCCCCGCCGTGTCGATCCGCAACTCCTCGGTGACCTCATCGGTCCAAATGCTGGCCCCCATCATGCAGCCGACAGACAGGGGGAAGGTCAGGGCGACTGAAGTGACAAGGATGGAAGCTCGTGTGATCATGCTACGCTCCACAGAAACGGCCCCGGCAAGCCCGGGGACCAATCCAATGTTGAAACCCACCGAGGTATTAACGAGAGATGGCCGAGTATTTCACACGGGGCCCGCGGTCCTGCCACGCCGTGTGCCACCGGCGGCTTGCCTGCCGGGTGCCACTGGCGGCTTGTCCGCCAGTGTCCTGTGCGGAATCGCTCGTGCGAGATTCGAATCTCGCACGCACCATTCGCAGGATTCCCATTCTGCGGGGTTGCGGGAAGGGATTCCCGCTAGGGTGAGTGCGAGAACGGATTCTCGCACCAGCCGGCAGCCGGCAGCCGGATTCTCGCACCAGCCGAGATTCCCATCCTGCGGGGTTGCGGGAAGGGATTCCCGCCAGAGTGAGTGCGAGAACGGATTCTCGCACCAGCGGGGAACGGATTCTCGTGCCAGCGGGTTTTGCAGGTGCTGGTGGACTTGGCACGCCCCGTCTTCACTCAAAGTCAACGAGTTGATCGCGAGGGGGTGGAGGCAACGGACTTTGCCACGCACCGAGCAGGGCAGTGTACTCGAAGGCCGTCAGCGAGCGGTTCTTCATGGAGGCCCTGGCCCTGCCCTTCTCCCACAACCCTGCTTGCCAGCCGGGCGAAGCAGAACGGATCAGGAGGATCGTGTCGGCGGGGGTGAAGCGGTGCAGCTTTGTAGACAGGGATCTGAAGGAAAACTTCCTCACAACCAGGCCGCCGGGAATGATGAACCACTGGCCGTAAAGCACCGAGTGCATCAGGCCTTCGGCGACGGAGAGGCCCAGAATGGCGACAAACAACATTCCCCACCCCCACCACGGAAAGCTGCTGAGCCAAGGGAGCCAAGGTCTGGGGCCCTTGTTCGCCCAGTTCATCCAGATGAAGAAACCCAAAAACCACAGAAAGTTCCCGGCCGACAGGCCGGTTCGAACAGCAAACCGGCGAATCACTGACAGCACGCGACGCCCGAATGTCGAGGCCGGCCGATTCGATGGGCCGGCATCCACCAGGTGGCCAAGGGCAGGGTCGGTTTCATTAAGCAGAATCGGCTCGAAGTGCACGGCGATTGGCGGAGGGACCTCTACCGATCGGCCTCCGGCCCCTTGATAGAGCATGGCCAGCCCGGGCAGATTCTGGTCTCGGATCGCGTCCCAAACGCGATTCCGGGAAGGGTTGGGTCTTCACCAGGCAACTGCGACGGTTGCAAGAGAGGACCTTTTTGCCGGGGGAACACCCGGGCATTCGACAAGAGGCGGGAGAAGCCGCAGGCCGCTCTCGGATCGCTTCAGGCGCAGCCGTACGACGTAGCAGGCGGGTTGCAGGTCTGTGTCGCATGGGCGGGCGTCTGCCATGGTAACTCAGCATACCCGAAAGTCCCGAGCCTGCACCACTTACGTGTATGCTGGCCGGGTGCCATGGCTTCACGCGGCGCAGTCGCGGGTAGCCATGTTCTCATATCAGGAGTCATGCCCACCCACGGCTTCGCCGCGTGAGGGCATGGCACACAGCGCACTCACGGCGTCTCCACCTTCCCGACGATTTCGCGTGCCCAGTTGACGATCGCCTGGGCCAGACCAACCGCTTCCTCGTATTCCTCTTTCGTCACGAGCGGCGACAAGCCGGGATAACGGGTCCACACGGCATATCGGGTAAGGATCACCGCGTCCTTCGCTACTGCCGGGATGGACAATCCGGCTTCTGCAAGGCCTCTCACAAGTTCTTCAATGTTGTGCGTAAACCGATAAGTCCGGCCGACATGTTGATGGACTGCTTTGAGGGCAAGCTCGGCGGCTTGCTGGGCGTGAAAGGCCAGATCCTCCCAATAGGCATCCGCAGGCTTGGAATAGCGGGCGATCGCCATGTGCCCATCGGCGCGGGCCAGCCAATGCTGCGGCGTGCCGGGTGTTGGGCTATCCTGCGGCACGGTAAAGCTCCCTTCCGTGCGCCAACGCCGTGTGGATAATCAGATACGGATTCGAGGCGTGTTTGCGAACGTCTTCCTCGGTGACGACGAGCACATCCGTCGCGAAGCCGAAGCCCCACATGTTTCGGTAGATCGCGCTTTCCGCGCGGCCCGGGTGCGCTCCGTCCGGGACAACAACCAGCACGTCCAGGTCGCTGTTCGGCCCCATCTCGCCGCGAGCCGCCGAACCGAACAACATGATACGCACCGGATGAGCGGCCTCGACGATCCGCCGGACCAGGTCGGCCAGCATCTGTGAATCCGGCGTCGTCGGTCTCCCTGGCATGACTTCCAACTTCCCTTATCAGCCCGTGCCAAAACTGTGGCACCGGCGTCTCGCCGGTGGTCTTCACGGTCAGGAACGACGTTTCCGAACCGCTGTTTTCCCTTTTACCACGGGCTGTTATCCCACATCCGCCGCCTGCTTGCAGAGGAACATCACCGCCATGCGAATCGCCAGGCCGTTGGTCACCTGGCGGAGGATCGCGCTCTTCTGCCCGTCCGCCACGTCCGCGGACATCTCGATGCCCCGGTTGATCGGCCCCGGGTGCATCACCAACACGTCCGGCGTTGCCCGCTCCATCCGCTTGGTGGTCAGGCCGAACAGACGCGAATACTCCTGCAAGCTCGGAAACACGTTTGAGGCCACGCGCTCCCGTTGGACCCGTAGCATGTTGATGACGTCGAACCGGTCGATGGCCGCGTCGAAATCATGGCAGACCTTCGCCCCCATCTGCTCGAAGGCCTTGGGCACGAGTGTCGTCGGGCCGACAAACGTCACCTCAGCCCCCAGCTTGAGCAGGCCGTGCAGGTTCGATCGGGCGACGCGCGAATTGGCCACGTCGCCCACGATCGCCACCTTCAAACCAGCTATCTTGCCCTTGGCCTGCCGTATGGTGTAGATGTCCAGCAGGCCCTGTGTGGGGTGTTCGTGTCGGCCGTCGCCGGCGTTAATCACGCAGCAACTCACGTTCCTGGCAATCAGGTGGGGCGCGCCGGCCGCCGAGTGGCGACAGACGATCACGTCCACGCCCATCGCCTCGATGTTTCGCACCGTGTCGCGAAGCGACTCGCCCTTTCTCAGCGCGCTGGTCTTCGCCGTGAAGTCGATGACGTCCGCGCTGAGCCGTTGGGCCGCGAGCGTGAAGCTCGTCCGCGTCCGCGTTGAATCCTCGAAGAACAGATTCACCACCACCCGGCCACGCAACGCCGGGACCTTCTTCACGCTCCGCGTCGAAACGTCCTCAAACGCCTCGGCCGTGTCGAGAATGAACGTGATCTCCTCGGCGGTCAGCCCTTCCAGCGACAGCAGGTTCCGGTGCGGCCATGCCACCGATTCACGCGCGGCCCCACCGGCGGCCCCCGCGAGCCGCCCGGCGTCTTGCACGGCATGACTGGTGTCGCTCATGCCTCGACCTCCACCCGATCTATGCCGCTGGTCTCCGCGAGCAGGACAGTGACGTGCTCGTCGTCTCCCTCCACCTGGACGCCCACGAAGTCCGGCTGAATGGGAAGCTCCCGACCCCCACGGGCCACCAGCACCGCCAGGCGAATCGCCCTCGGCCGGCCCAAGTCGATGATCGCGGCCAACGCCGACCGGACGGACCGGCCCGTGTAAATCACGTCGTCAACCAGCACGATGTAACGGCCGGCGACATCGAAGTCGATCTCCGTCGTCCGCACCACCGCCGAAGGCCCGATCTCCGCCAGGTCGTCCCGGTAGAGCGTGATATCCAGGCAGCCGTACGCGACATCCTCCACGCCGCGGGCCCCCAACAGCCTGATCAGCCGCCGCGCCAGATCGTCGCCCCGTCGCCGAATGCCAATCAGCCCCACGGGGCAATTCGTCGGAATCGACGCCGCGATCTCGTCCGCCAGCCGCTCCAGGACGCGCTCAACACCCTTGTTTTCGAGAAGCACTCGCATGGTTCAATGAGGAGAGTACCCGCATCGCGCCCCCCCGGCAAGCCGTCCATCAGAGTGAACGACAGCGGGCGTCCGAATGTCGTTCGCATGG
Organism: Phycisphaerae bacterium; assembly: GCA_016935885.1. The sequence continues at coordinate 6,482 of JAFGQA010000471.1, forward strand.
CGGCCCTTGAAGGGTGCGTGGAAACCGTGTCTCCTTATGTGGCACAAGCTTATGTTGCACGGGCTCACGTGGCGCAGGCTTATGTTGCATGGGTGCCCCATCCTTTGCGGCAGCAAAGGGTGGGGGATCACTCTCCCGCACAACAGGGGAATCCCCCACCCTTTCTTTCAGAAAGGATGGGGCACCCGGGCAACCGTCAATCGCCAAGCGGAACCGTGAGCAAGACTGCTGCTTGATGAAAGCGAAAGATCGCCGATGCGTACCACTGGCGGCTGGTCCGCCAGTGCGTTGCCGATGGCAGGACCGGTCCGTGCATCCCAACGTCGTGCTGCTGCGAAAGCCCTTGCGCGCTGGTGCGAGAATCCCTTCTCGCACCCACCCTAGCGGATGTCTTGTCCCGCATATGTGCGCGGGTGTCGGTCAACAGCAATCTTCCGCGCTCTTGCTGCAACGGCGGCAGGTTTGCGGGCGTTTGCGGCGGTTTGCACTTTTTTTCTGCTGCAAACCGCAGGACTGCCGTGCTAGTGCGAGAATCCCTTCGCGCACGCAATCCAGCAGGAATCCTCTCCTGCGTACGTGTGAGTGTGCCGCCCGACAGCAACATCTCACCCGCGCACGACGCGATGCTCACAGAGCAATGGTACACCGCCAGGTAGGTCCGCAAGGCCACGGCAATGGCTGATAACATTGCGGCAGGCGTGGCTATCCGTTCTGGACTTCGCCCAGATCGCCATGTTTCGCTTGCCCCGCTGCCATCTGAATCCTACGATTGACTAGCGAAGCACCGGCAGGCCGCAGACCCGAATCCGGCGGCGGCCGATACGGTGCGGCACGTTTGAAGGCCATTCCAAGGACGCTGTGACATCGCCGCCAAAAGGGGTGGCGAAACGGGTGGGGCGCCCGTGCCGCAGGTTTGGGAAGGGCTCATGTTCGCGAGATGGGGGGAACCATGCGTACACGGATACTGACTATCGTCACATTGGGTGCCATTGCGCTGATCGCTACGTCAACACGTGCTTCGACCATCGACGTGTTCGAGCAAGGTCTGATCCGCGCCAATGGCCAGGCACCACGAGATTTCACAGCCGTCGAGGAGTTTGACGCGGCCGTGGATGCCGTCGTGCCGTTCGGCTTTCAGGCCGTCAGCACGCCGTTGTCGGACCTGATTTCCGGTGAAGGCCTGCTGGGCGGGCCGGCGGCCGGCGCGTTCTTTCTCGGGGACACCGCGGGGTTGCCGTCGGGGATGTGGTTTTCGGGCGTTGACGGCGACGCGCCAATCAACAGCGGATTGCCCGGCTCGACGGCGGTCTTCGCCGATTTGCAAGGCTCCGTCGCCGGCACGCCGAATATCTACTATCTGGGTGATCCGGCGTACGGCGCCACCGAGGCGAATCGCGTTCAGTTCGCGGCCACCGACATCGGTACAAACGCCGACAACATGATGGTGCTCCGCCCCGTGTCCTTCGACGATGATGGCGAGGCGATCGAAGTGACGGCCAACGAAAAAGGCGTACTCGAGGCCGGCTCCTTCCGGCTGCACTTCGATGCCTCGCTGGGCGTATACGGCATGAAGCTCACGTTCATCGACACGGAGAGCGACGCCGGGGGCGTCACGGGTGTGTTCAACATCGACGTGGCCGAGCAGCGTGTTGCCGACACCTTCGCCGTCCCCGCCGGACAGAATGACAACGAGTGCTTCGTCGGCTTCTTCGGCAGCGATCCGATCACGTCCTTCGACGTGCACCTGGGCAAGATCAATGGCTCGCAGACTGGCGGCGACGGTGTGTTGCTGGATCTCTCCCGGATCGAGCTGATCCAGGTTCCCGAGCCCGGCGGCCTTTGGCTGCTCGTCGTCGCTGGCTTGTCTGTCATACGGAAGAGCAGGCGTCGTTGATTGCCGCTAGAGTAGTTCACGCTTGCCTGCGACTGTGGCACGGGCGCCAAAGCCCGTGAATCCACCGCCGAGACGGCGGTGCCACAGGTGCATCCAACCG
>JAFGQA010000472.1 GCA_016935885.1 Phycisphaerae bacterium
AACGCTTGGAGGAAGGGATTCCTCTGCGTGTGGGTGCGAGAAGGGATTCTCGCACCAGCGGTTCTCGCACCAGCGGGCCGGTGGCGATGTGCAGAAGCGTTCGTAGTCTCCCGCGGTGGGCTCCTGCCACGGACGCGCACCGACGCGGGCCCGCACGAAACCCGAAATCTCCGCCCAGGCGGCATCATCGACGGGGGACCCGTACGAGGAACTGAACGTGCCGCGCAGGTCCTGGCCAGGGCAGGCAATTCAGCCCTCTCGACACTTTCACCACGGACTGCTAGCGCTCCGCACGGGCCAACGTTGCATATTACTTCACGCCTCCCACATAATAATCCGGCATCCACTTCCACGCATCTTCAGTAAGAATGCCGGTTACCGACGGTGATTCAACTTGGCAGAAAGAGCGCCGCGTGCTGTCCCATTTGTATTCCTGATACGTCCAATTGCACTCAGGCACACACCCGGGCACCAGTTCGTCCTCAGGGGTGCGAATCGTAATAGTAGGGAGCGCAATGCGAGGATCTGTTTGCACGCCTCTTACGAGAAGCGGCAGCGCTACCTGCAGTTCTCCCCAACCCAACGCTATGTGCTCGTACCGCGGTGCTCTCAAGAGAACCCGAAATGCCTGTTCGGTAAACTCCAGCAAGATGAACTCGCCGACCGCCGCGCCTGTGCCGTGGCAAGGGTTCGTATAGAGGAGTATCTGAGGATTCTTCGTCGGTGCTATGGATACGATGCGCACTCTTTGGATGATTCCGAGGCCCTTCGTAGACCCAACTACACGCCCGTCTTCTGCAACGAGACAGAGCATGCCCCGGGAGCTGGAATACTCGTTGATAACGAGCGCGAATTCCGGCAACGCAGTGTTCGCCTCGGGTCGAGCGAGCCATACCGTCTCAACGCCCAACCCCCTGCTATCGTCCCACGGGATGCCATGTCGCCCAAATGGTCGAGGCGCGTCGAGATCCACGATGAACGGTGCGGCCCCTTCGAGGAGAGGAGAATACTGAATCGGCGAATCAATTGCCGGATATGCGGTGTCCTCAAGCACTTGGCTTTTCATGCAGGAACACAGCAGTCCGTAGGAGCACGCCGCACCAACCAGGAACATGCGTGAGACGCCCGGGACTTTTCGAAGCCTCAGCATTCTGCACATCTTTGAGTTCTACGGCGGCCTTGCCATAGGCATCTTGGAATCAGAGGATGGCCAATGTCGTGACGCCCTACGTCACGCCTTGACGATCTTGCTTCTTCCCGAGCGAACGCCGGCCGTCGCATTGCGCGTGTCAACAACCAGCCTGCTATTTTTCACGATCATCTTGTAGTCGTACGCGGAATGATCGGTACTAATCAGAACCGCGTCGTAACGCCGCAGCACGGCCGGCGACAGCGGAACCGACTTCATCCGCAGGTCGTGCTCGCGCGTCTTCGACATCTTGGGGATGTACGGATCGTTGTAGTCCACCTTGGCCCCTCGTTGACGCAGCAGCTCGATCAGTTGAAGGCTCGGGCTCTCGCGCGTGTCGTCAACGTCACGCTTGTACGCCAGGCCGAGCACCAGGATCTTCGAGCCGCGAATGGGCAGCCTGCGATCGTTCAATGCCGCGCCGAGCTTGTTGATGACGTACTCGGGCATGATGGTGTTGATTTCGCCGGCCAACTCGATGAAGCGCGTCGGCTCGCCGTATTGTCGGGCCTTCCACGTCAGGTAGAACGGGTCGATCGGGATGCAGTGTCCGCCAAGCCCCGGCCCCGGGTAGAACGCGGAGAAGCCAAACGGCTTTGTCCTCGCGCCTTCGATCACCTCCCAGACATCGATGCCCATCTTGTCGAAAAGCACCTTCAATTCGTTGACCATCGCGATGTTCACGCAGCGGTACACGTTCTCGACGATCTTGCAGGACTCGGCGACTTCACAGCTCGACACCGGAACGACCTGACTGATGGCATTGGAGTACAGGGCAACGGCCAGTCGCTTGCTCTTTGCCCCGTAGCCGCCGACGACCTTCGGGATGGTCTCGGTCGTGTAATCCTCGCGGCCCGGATCCTCACGTTCCGGGCTGTAGGCCAGGAAGAAGTCGCGCTCGGCCACCAGCCCGCTGCCTTCCTCGAGGATCGGTCTGATCAGATCGCGCGTCGTGCCGGGGTAAGTGGTGGATTCCAAGGCGACCAATTGGCCGGGTCTCAGCGCCTTGGCGATCGTCCGGGCCGTTGCCTCGACATAGCTCATGTCGGGATCGCGCGTGATGGACAACGGCGTCGGCACGCATATCAGAAGGGCGTCGGGCTTCTTCAACTCGCGCGGGTCCGCCGTGCCACGAAACTGATTCGCTCGGAGGAGCCCCCGAATCATCGAGCCGGGGATGTGCTTGATGTAGCTCCTGCCGGCGTTGAGCTTGCGGATCTTCTCCAGGTCGACGTCAAAGCCGAGCGTCGTGTAGCCCGCGTTGCAGAATGTCCGCACGAGTGGCAGGCCGACATATCCCATCCCGATCACGCCGACCAGGGCCTTCTTGGATTGAATCCTCTCTTCGAGTTGTGCGATATCCAACGTTCATCTCCTTGGGCTCATGGGTCCATCACGCAAACTTCGCGGAGACCGCAGAGCGCTGTCTGCAAAGAGGTCAGCATCGAGTCGCCGGGCGCTTCGTTGCACCGGTGTGTCATCGTCCCGCCCAACGCCCATTCGGCTAACTCCTTATCCTTCACCTCTTTGCGCCTCTGCGCGATGCATTCTGCGTGATGCATTATCCGGGGCAATGCTGCTCCGAGCCGTTCGGTGCTGCTCCGCCTCTCGGATTAGAAACCACGGCGCGACGCGCGGCAAGGGCCGCCGTGCAAACGGGCCCGGTCCGAGTCCGTGACAGTCCACGCGCGTACCACTGGCAGCTTGCCTGCCAGTTTGGATGCCCCATGCGCCCACCGGAGAGACCGCACGGGCGGACGGGCCGCCCGTGGCACCCAGAATCGAATTCCGCCGGAAGCGTCACGGACCCACCCGGTCTTCATCCGTTCTCGAGCACATTCCACTCAAACACGGGAGCCAGCTTTGCCGACAACTCAGTCTGAGGAGCAGGTTCGGCCGGTCCAACCGAGGTCTCGCCATGCCCGAGCAGTTCTGGAGTTGGTTCGGAGACATCCACGGCGTGGTGGAGAGCCACTGGGCCGGAATCATCGTCACCGTCGCGGCCGTGCTGTGCGGAGGCGTCATCGGCGTCGAACGCGGGCGGGCCCAGAAACCGGCTGGGATGCGAACCCTCATCCTGATCTGCCTGGGAGCCGCCATCTTCACCCAGGCTTCGATCATGGTCGGGGCTGGGGGTGCTGCGGACCGAGGTCGCATTGCGGCTCAGGTCGTCTCCGGCATTGGCTTTCTCGGTGCCGGGGCCATCATTCGCGAACGGGGGCTCGTGATCGGCGTCACCACCGGGGCGGGCATCTGGGCAACGGCCGCGGTTGGCGTGGTGTTGGGCAGCGGCTACGTCGCGGCAGGTGTCTTCTTCACGCTCCTGATCGTAGCCACGCTGGCGGGGGCCGGAGCGATCGACCGGCTGGTCTTGAATCCGTGCCGTTACAAGACGCTGCGCATAAGCTTCGATCCGGGCGACGGCAAGACGCAGTTCCTGATCCAGGGAATCCTCGACGAGCATCAGCACGACGTCGAGGTGAAGTTCAAGGAGCCCGTGGACGGCGTGCAGGAAGCGCTCATCCGTTACTGTGCCTTTCATCGTGATCACCGCGCCTTCCTGCCGGCCCTGACGTCTCTTCGGCAGATCACACGCATCCAGGAGCACTGATACGGAGGGGGGCTGCATTCTCCGGGCTGATACAAGCGTCCGCGTAAAAACCTGGATATCAGGTCGCCCCTCGGCGGGCGAAAAACTTTAGAAAAACCTCATATTTTTTCCGGTTCCACTCCCGGTCAGGCTGCAGCTTCTGCCGATTCTTGTGCAGTCTGGATGGCATCGAAAACTCAATCGTGTGGGGTTGTGAGATGAAGGCAGAACCGCAAGCTGAGTGGCGCGAGCGGCGTTTACGCACCATCGGCCGGATCGGCTGTGCGATTGCGGCGGGCGGAGCCTTCGCCGCATTGGCCTGGGAGCCACCTCCCGCGTCAACACCGACGGTGGACGCGGGAGTTAGCAAAGGCCAACCAGGAACGGCCGGGCGGCAGAGCATCGTCACGGAGGATGGTGCCTTGCCGCAACTTGACGCCAAGTCCGCCGGGTTTGTCGGCGAGGACCAGTGGGGCCTCGCGCAGACACGACCCAGACAGGAGCTGTGGACGACGCACGGCCTTGGGGCCGATGCCTTGGCGGGCACAGTGGCAGGAGGATTCACGCCGAGATGTGAGAATGAGGTCATCAAGACCGTCACGACTGCGGGCGTGAACCCGCGAGGACCGCCTTGAAAGACCGGTTGGTGGATCACCATCGGGCTCACGGAGGAGGAGGGTTGCCAACATGGGACCGGGCGATACCGGTCGCCCGATCATCCGCTCGGGGGGTCGCGATACGAGGCAGGGGTCATCTGAGGCATTCCTTCATCTGAATTCGACGGAGGCGAGGGAGTCGAGACCGCGGCCCGTCCCCGACTATACTATCCGCCGCCATGCGAATCCCGCGATTGCGGCTGTTGATCTGGTTTGTCCTGGCGCTGGGCATCGTGGTTGCTCACCGGGGGTCGGCCTCCGTTTGGCTGGTTGGCGCGGTGTTGGCACTGGCCGCCGCGTGCCTGCTGATCAACGGAAGATTGCCGTTCCGCGAACTTGATCGCCTCATCGTCCGCTATCGACGCGTGAGGATCGCCCTCGCCCGGCCGGTCGGCCGACATCCGTGGCTTACGGCGGCCGTCCTGTTCGTGGTTGTCGCCGTGGCGACGGCTTCGCCCTGGGGACGCGGAATACCCCAGTTTGGCGTACACCCCTGGCACGACAGCGCGTCCTATTTGCTCGAAGCCAGGATGATCCTCGAAGGCCACCTGGTGCGGCCGGGCCTTCAGCACCCCGAGTTCTTCCGAACGCTGCACGTCCTGGTGACGCCGATCTATTGCAGCAAGTATCCCCCGGGGTACCCCGTCATCATGGCCACGGGGCTCCTGGCCGGACACGTCGAGTGGGTCCCGCCGGTGCTGGTCAGCTTGGCTGCCGCTGCGGTGTGGCTCTTTGGCAGGCGTATCGTCGGCCGTTGGTCGGGGCTGCTGGCGGCGTGTGCCTTCGCCACGTGCCCGATGATCCTCTGGCTGGGGACGATCCACCTGTCCAGCACACTGTCCATGCTGTTGGGTGTTTTGATTCTGGGCCTGTGGTCTGTCGGGCACATCCGCGGGAGGCGGCCCGGCCTGCGGGGTCTGGTCATCGGCCTTCTGCTGTCCGGTATGATGCTCACGCGGCCTTTCGACGCGGCAGCCCTCGGTGTCTTGGTCACCATCGGGCAGCTAGCAGCCCGTGGTAAAAGGGAAAACGGCGGATCGGAAACGCCGTTCCTGACCGTAAAAACCACCGGCGAGACGCCGGTGCCACAG
>JAFGQA010000473.1 GCA_016935885.1 Phycisphaerae bacterium
CACGCTTGCCTGTGACTGTGGCACGGGCGTCTCGCCCGTGAATCCACCGCCGAGACGGCGGTGCCACAGGTGCATCCAACCGTGAAGCGCTCTAGGTCTTGGCGTTGGCCGTGCTCCGCGTTGGGCTGCTGCTGATCGTTGGGCTGCCGTTGGGCGTCTTGCTTCTGGGCCTTTACCTCTTAGCTTTCGACTTCCTCCGGAATACGCCGGTCCCAATCCCAGCGACGTCAGGATCTCGTCTTCCCGATCGTGCATCCGGGTCGCCTCCTCCACCGCGTTATCGTCATAGCCGCACAAGTGCAAACAACCGTGGGCCACGTACAACACCAGTTCGCGCCGCCAATCGGTCCTCCTCGACCTCGCCCGCCGTCGGGCTACGGATTGACAAACCAACAGTTGGCCTTCGACCCAGCCGGGCTCCAGCGTGTCTCGCAAATCGAACGACAGGACGTCCGTCGTGCCGTCGCCCCCCAGCCACCTGGCATGTTGCCGCCGCATCTCGGCGTCGCCGATCACAGCAATGTCCAACCGACCACGCCGCACGCGCTCGGCCAGCAGGGTCCGGCGGGCAACGCGGCGGACTTCGTCCGATACTTCGTCCGAACAGCCTGAGACGGTAATCGACAGACGACGGCCGCCGGTGGACCGAGGTTTCGACGTTTCGACGTTTCGACGTTTCGGCGTTTTGCCCGTGGAAGTGCTCATGCGGTGCGAACTTGGGCCAGATGGACCCCGCTACGGATCTCACTCTTCTTCTCAGGATAGGCGATGCGACCGTGATGGATGGCTCGCAGACTCTTGACAAGGCTCTGCTCCACGCGGGAGAGTCCCCTCAGTGTGATGTCACAATCGTCGAATTGCCCGTCCATTAGCCGCGACATAGCGATCTCGTGGACCACGGTCTCGATGCGTCCCGGCGTCGGATCCTGGAGCGCCCGAACCGCGCCCTCGACACCGTCGCAGAGCATCAGTATAGCCGATTCGCGAGAATGCGGTTTCGGGCCGGGATAGCGGAATTCCGTGTCGCTGACCTCGGGCTGACCGCTTGCCTTCGCCTCCTGTGACGCCATCGCGTGGAAGTACCTCACAATCGTCGTGCCGTGATGCTCGGCGATGAACTGATGCAGAATGGGTGGCAATCGATGATCCCGCGCCAGGGCCAGGCCGTCCTTCACGTGCGTCAGAATCACCAACAGGCTCATCGTCGGCGCCAGCCCCCGGTGGGCGTTCATCTTCGCCTGCTGGTTCTCGATGAAGTAGTTCGGCTTGCACAGCTTCCCGACGTCGTGATAGTACGCCCCCACGCGGACCAGCAGCCCGTTCGCCCCGATCTCCTCGGCCGCCGTCTCCGCCATGCTGCCCAGCAGATGGCTGTGCTGCCAGGTCCCGGGCGCCTTCTCAATCAGTTGTCGGAGTAACGGCTGGCTCGTGTCAGCCCATTCCAGCAACGTCAAGCTCGTCGTGATCCGGAACGCTCGCTCAATGATCGGCAGCAGAACAAGAACGATGCTGATGCCCGCCATGGACGCCACGGCAGCGATCCCCGACTGCATCAGGATGAACGCCATCTCCTGCTGATGGGCCAGACCGACAAAGAACATGCCGACGGCGGCAACCGCTGCGGTGATGAAGCCCACCTCGAGCATCTTCCATCGCGTGCGAACCTCGCGCAGAAGCAGCACGACCACGGAGGCAACCGACAGGTGAATCACCAGCACGCTGAGGGGCTCCTCCGTGACCACGATGGTGAGCAGAGCCAACGCGGTCGCCGCGCCAATCGCGAATCGCTGTGAGTAGGCGATGGTCAGGATCGCCGCGGTCATGGTGATCGTGATCATGCTCCACACCGGCGAGAATCCGACCCCGCCGAGGATGAACCGGTCGGCCAGCAACATGACCAACAGCAGCAGGGCGAAGGCAAGGGCCCGGGCCGGCTTCCGTGCCACGCGAGGTTGCGTCAGTACCGTATAGGCCGACAGACCGAGCGTCACCAACAGCAACACGCCCATCAGGCCCAAACGCTCTTTTCGCCACTGGCTCCGAAGCTCCGGGTCTACGCTTCGCTTACGCAGGTACTCCGCGTGCTCGGCCTTGAGCAAGGCGAGGCCCTCATCATCGAGGATGCCTGCCCTGACCAGTCGGTCGCCAGGTTCATACGAGTCCCTCGCCGGCGCGAGCGCCGCCAACTTCTCGTCGATCCTGGTCCTCGTAAGCTGGCGGTCGTACACGTAGATGGGATGGTACTCACCCTCCTTGGGAACGATTTCCCGCTCGACGATCGGGACCATCGCCTCCTTGATCGCCGGCACGAACAGATACTGCACCAGATCCTCGGCAAGCCGCCTGACGTGGTCCGAGTTGCTGGCGTACGTCAGCCGCTCCTTGGGAACGGCCGAGAATGCGCCATCGCCCCGATCGATCATCACGTGGCTGGCCGTGCTCCGAACCGCCCGGTCAACGTCCAGGTCCGCATGCTCGATCATGTTCTCCCGCGCCAGCCGTTGGGCGACACTGTCCACCTTGCGCCTGAACTGCTCGCTCCCAGCCTCATCGGTCAGTGTCTTGAAGACATCAAACGTGGCCTGATCGAGGGGCCTCCGCTGACCATGTGTCTCCTGGTACTTCTCGTAGTTCTCCGCCGCCTTGACTGCGGCATGGAGACTGCGGAACTCGTCCTGAATCGCCTTTACCAGCGCTTGGTCCAGGTGGAAATAGTCCGGAACGTCCTGCTGAGCCTTCTTCCGCTGCTCTTCGGTGCGGCGGTCGTTGATCCGCTCGAAACCGACCCGCGCCAGCACAGGTCGCGTCAGCTTCATCTCGCGCGTATATGGCAGCCGCTCGTCGCCCGATACGATGATGATCGTCGCCGCCGCCCAGAAGGCGGCCGCAATCACACAGGGCCAGCCGAGCAGGGCGCGCAAACGCTGCCACCACGGCACTTGGCCGTCGGCCAGCTTCCGGCGTGTCTCAGCCTGCCGTGTTGATCGCGATTGTCCCAAGTGCCACATCATCTGCGCCGCCGCGGTTTGCGGCGGACGATCCTCCGCGGTCCTCTGTGTGGGCCCACGAGCCCAAGATCTGGCCGTCGGAGTCCGGTTACATTATACACCCGCGAATCCACGTCAGAAAACCTATCGCCCGCAAGGCTACGCTGCCTGACCAAAATCAACAACACGTCCTATAACGATCCCCGCACGTTGTGGGTTCGCCCACATCGCCCGACAATCAACGTCTCACGAAGGAGACGCGCAACTATTGCAGTAGATTGAAGTTACGCCTACGGCCCCGCCGTCGAAACAACAACGGTGCCACACGCCACCGTGACCCTCACAGACGCTACAGGCCAAAACGATTGCCGAGGTCCCTAAACGCTTGCCCTGTCCGCCGGCCGGCTGGCACGCTGGCCAAGCAGGAGGCTGCCGATCGATCCCAGGCATCCCCCGACCCGGCTGGCACATCCACTGCTATGAGGTCCCCCGTCACAGGAGCCCCCAACATCGCTCAGGTCCATACGCCTTGGGGCTCGACCGACTCGAGACAGGCCGCCTCGCTGAGCTTGAGGCCCTTCGGGCCGACGCCGGCGCCAGAAGGTAAGCGACGGAGAGGGAAGCACCCCATGACACCCAAACGCGACAATCGCACCTTAACGGACAGCGCCTTGACGGACACCACCTTGACGGACACCACTTTGACGGACAGCACCTTGACGGACCGCCTGTTCTGCTTGGCCGTCGCACTCGTCGGCCTTGTGCTCGTCCTCGCCGTGTTGGCAGACGCCGATGCGGGGTTCTCGCCAACCCCGTCCATGCTCGCCACGCCGACGGTAAGTCGGCTCGAAGTGGGTGCCACTGGCAGCTTGCTGCCAGTGCGGCACTCTGAATGGATCGCCGGATCCGCCCTCCAAGCCACCGGACTTCACGTTTCGGATGCAGTGATCGTGATGGTTCCATGCCTAGGCGCAGCCGCCGGGTTCCTGCACAATTGAGCAAGAACGCCGAGCCACCCGGCGGAGGCGCATCTAGGAAGGTCCAGCAGCTAACAGCTTATAGCTAACAGCTTCTCATGCGAATCATCACCCTGACAACCGATTTCGGTGAGGCCGACCATTACATCGCCTGCATGAAGGGAGTCATCCTCCAGCACGCGCCGACCGTCCACATCGTCGATGTAACCCACGTCATTCAACCCCATGATGTGGTTCACGGGGCGTTCGTCCTCCGGCAGATCTTCGATCACTTCCCGGAAGGGACGATCCACATCGCCGTCGTGGACCCCGGTGTGGGCACGGCCCGCCGGCTGCTCGCCGTGCGTTACGAGGACCAGATCGTCCTCGCTCCGGACAACGGCTTGGTCAGCTTGATCCACCGCGATTTCGCCATGGACGAACTCCGCGCTATCGAGAACACGCGGCTCTTCCGCCAGGAGATCAGCGCTACGTTTCACGGCCGGGATGTCCTTGCCCCATTGGCCGGGCACTTGGCCGAGGGCCTGGCCCTGGAAAACGTCGGCCCGGTCATTGACCAACTCGAGATCCTGAACCTGGAGCGCCCCATGCCGCTTCCCGATGGCGGCATGGAAGGCCAGGTCTTGTACGTGGATCGATTCGGAAACATGGTCTCGAACATCAGCCATGTGGACCTCGATGTCGTGGCCCCCGCCAACACCCGGGCATTGAACGTCCACGTCGGGCCCTTGCGCGTCGGGCCGCTCAAGACCACCTACGCCGACGTGGCGCCCGGCGAGATCGTCGCCATCATCGGTTCCACCGGCATGCTCGAAATCGCCATCAATCAGGGTAATGCCGCCGCACAACTCCGCGCCGCACCGGGCACCATCGTCGTCGTCCGCTGAGCGCACCCATGCAAGCAGAGCACCCCACGGCCCCGGCAAATGTGATACACCGGTCCGCCGTTCCGCAGCGGATCGGCATCGCGCGACGCTCCGCGCGACGAGCGCGGTCAATGCGGGTTGTAGCGAATGGTAAAGGGCCAACCAAGCTGAGCGGCGAACCGGTGCGCCGGGCCGTCTGGCCGGAGCAGCACTGCACATCCTCCTGGCATGTCGATCAGCAGGTCGTCCAGGAGCACCTGACCGTCCGCCAGGGCCTCGCGATTGACAAACGCGTAGGCGAACACACGCCCCCCGGACGTCTCGATCCAGACGGGCCGGGGCACGTCCGGACTGCTGAGCTGCGCGATGACGGTCACCGGCACACAGCTCCATTCGCGCCACGCATTCAGTTCCTCCGGAGCGATGCTGCCGCAGGTCCCCGGTGCCGGGTCCAGAAAATCCCACGGGGCCGGCTCCAGCAGATCCCACGCGGTCAGGGACGGGCCCTTATGATACGGGCGGCTCGGATGGGCCCCCAAAGCACAAGCCACCTTCCTGTTCTTTGTGAGACCCCATGTCGGACCGATGAGGCTCGGTCCCGCGGACCAGCCCGTGACGGGACCGACGCCGTTGAGCTTCATATGTGCGCTGGGCATCAGTATCTGCGGTCGCTGCGACAGGGCTGCATTCGCTATCTTGCTGAGATACCGCCGCGCCCCGGTGACGTCGCGCTCCCAGGCCGCTGCGACGAAACCCGCCACGACCGGGGCCGCCGCGATGGAACCGTTGATCGTGAGGAGAATGGCAATCAACAAGGTCCCGTGGACCACGGCCGAGGCCGCCCCAAGAAGGACGGCGGCCCGGCCGACGCGGCGCCCTTTCACGAACCCGACCGAACGTCGGATCCGACGCAGTCCGGAGAAGCCCAGCACCGCCGCGGCCATCCCGAGCAGCGCCGCGGCGAGCACGCCGAGGAGCCAGGCGGTCCCGGCAAGCACGGCCGCGAGCAGCGACGCTCCGCCGCCGACCAGGGCAATCAGCGCCAACAGGAGAGACGCCTTCACGGCCCGAGGCAGTGCCGAGCAGATCGGATTGGCCGCGGGCGGCTGAACGGATTCGCGGGGGATGGACATTGGATCAAGCGATCAGTCGTGGGTGTTGCCCAGATTCGCCAGCAATGGGTCAAGGTCGTTCGTGTCAACCGCTCCGTCGGCGTTGAGGTCGGCCATCCAACTATACTGGCCTTCGATCGACCACGCCACGATCGAGTCGACCAGGGATGCAAGGTCGATCCGGTCGACGCGGCCATCTCCGTTAAAGTCACCGAAGATCGGCGAGTTGAGTAACGCCGTACCCAACTGAACAATCAGTGTCGACTTCGCCCGTTGGATCAGAATCCTCAGCATTCACCGTGAAGGGTCAAACCGCCAATGCAACGAGGAGGGTAACAGCAATCGTCAGGACGCTCGGCTCGACTCCGATTCCCTTTGCTGATTGGGCTTGCACATGCGACATCAGATCGTACTGGGAACCACACTAGCAAGACTCCAAACCGGGTACAAGTGAGCTTCTGTGGAAACACATGAAGCAGGCCGACGGAGACACGGCCCGCGAGTTCCGCTGGTGCAAGAATCCTTTCTCGCCCGCACTTCCGGTGGGAGTCCTTTCCCACACCCCGACACAGGGGGCCGAGAAGGGATTCTCGGCCCAGCGTCGTCTTCACCTACTGAGATGACGTACACCCACATGGCAGGCTGGTTCGTTTGTTCACGATCGCACGAGAGCCAGTCCAGGGCGGGTCAAGCGAATCGCTCGCCGATATTCGTCTCGCACCGGCCTACGCATTATCATGCGTACGTGATGCACGCGCGCGACATCCTGGATCGGCTGCCGCGGCCGGCGGCGCGATGGAGCCGGCTGTTTGCCCTCGGCACGCTGGTGGGGGCGTTGGGCGGGCTCGCGGCGGCAGGCATGGAATGGGGGCTGCACCACGGCGCGGAGTTGTTGGTCGGTCGATTCACGCACCTGGGGAGCGAGCACGTCTTCGCGTACCGGTGGGAGGTGCTGCTGCTGCCGGCCCTCGGTGGGCTGGCGTCGGGCGTGGCGGTGCGGTTGCTCTGCCCAACGTCGATCGGCCAGGGCACGGACGTACTGACACGCGCGTTTCACCAGAACATGGGCAACCTCCCCTTGAAGGGACCGCTGATCAGGAACGCGGCCGCCGTCGGCGTGATCTCGTGCGGCGGGTCCGCCGGGCCGGAGGGTCCCATCGCTGCTTTGGGCGCGGCGCTGGGCTCGAGCGTTGGCAACATGTTCCGCCTGACGCCGCGCGAGCGACGCGTGCTGTTGGTCGCCGGGTGCGCCGCCGGCGTCGGGGCGATATTCCGATGCCCCCTCGGCGGGGCGCTCTTCGCCGCGAGCGTCTTGTACCGCGAGGAGGAGTTCGAGGCCGAGGCCGTCGTGCCGGCCTTCGTCTCCTCAGTCATCGGATACTCCACCTTCATGACGCTGTGGGGCGGGCTGGGTCACTTTCAATACCTCCTGCAATCTGACAACTTCGACCCGACTTTGCTCGGCTTCGTGTCCCCGATCGAGTTGCTGCCCTACGCGGTCCTGGGGCCGTTGTGCGGCTTGGTGGCCATCTTCTTTGGGTGGTGCTTTCGACTCGTGGAGAGACGGATCGTGCCGTGGTCTCGGCTGCCGCGATGGCTCACGCCAGCCGTGGGCGGACTGGCGACGGGAGCACTGGCGTGCATGATTCCGCAGGTGATGGATGGCCGGTACCGGTTCATTCTGAACACCCTGGTGGGCTTCCAGGACATGACCGTCTGGGCATTGGTCGCTCTGTTCGCGGCCGTGGTGCTCGCCAAGTGCATGGCAACCGCATTGACAGTTGGCAGCGGGGCATCGGGCGGCGTACTCGGGCCAGGCGTGTTCATGGGCGGCGCGGTTGGGGCGTTTCTCGGCGCCCTGCTACAGGCCGTCTTTCCTGGACTACTCGACATCAACCCGCACCTGGGGCAGGCATTGATCGCCGTCGGCATGGGCGGCGTCCTGGCGGCCACGATGCGAACACCGTTGGCCTGCATCGTGATGGTCTGTGAAATGACCGGCAGTTACGGCTTGATCGTTCCGCTCATGGTCGTGTGTATCAGCTCGTATGTGGTCGGCCGTCGTTGGGGGCTGAACGACGAGCAGGTTCGCGGCCTGGCCCAATCTCCCGCACACGCGGGCGACGCGATCGTGCACATGCTCGAGTCCTGGAAGGTCGGGCAGTTGATGGAGCCGCATTGGGAGGAAACCGTCACGCCGGATACGCCGCTGCGTGGACTGGTGGAACGAATCAAACCCGGCACGCGGCCGACCTTTGCCGTCGCCAAACAGGGCCGGCTGCTCGGCCTGATCTCCGTGCCGGACATTCGCCGCATCACAGAGGAACTCGGCCAACGAACCGGCTTGCCGGTGACCGATTCCGCGCTTCATGATGACCCGGCCAGCGAGGCGGTCATCGCCATGGACATCATGACCGAACGGATGGTCACGGTGTGCCCCCATGACGACGTCTACCGCGCGCTCGAGGAACTCAGGCGGAGCAATCACGACGTGTTGCCGGTTGTATCACGCCAAGACGGCCCTCGGACAGGCTCGTCCTCGCGATGGGTGGGAATGCTGACGCGGGAGCGTGTGTTCGAGACGGTTCGTCGCAACATCGCCGAGACGCAGAAGTTGATGTTCCACGAACACAAGGGACTGACGACCATCGAGCACGAGGGCCAGCTTCAGCAGCTCGTCATGGGCGTCTCGCCGATGCAGAAGGACATGATCCAACGCCACCTGGTACCGATGGACGCCGTGGGCAAGTCGCTGCGCCAGGCGGACTTCCGCCGCGTGTACGGGGCACAGGTCATCGCCATCGAGCAACCCGACGGGTCCTTGCAGTGCCCGCCCGATCTCGACGCCCCGCTGTCAACAGGCCAGCGACTGCTCGCGATCGTGTGGCAATGACATCGGTTGCACAACCTCGACGAGCCGAGGACACCGGCCCGCGCGAGCATTCAGGACAGCGTCTGACATCCCGTGCCCTTGAATGGCCGCACGTGCCAAGGCGCGCGACGCTTCGGCGTCATCGACAGCCGTGAAGGCGATTTGCTCGGCTTGAGTTGTCAGCTCCCGGCGGCGCGGATCGGGGCTTCGGCTGATGATATGGGGCTGGCCGGCGAAGGTTGCTCCTGTGGACTGAACTCGGGTACGACCTCGCCAAGGCGCCGCTTAAGCTGCTCGGCGGGCAACGCGTCGGCCGCGGTGACGAGTTCGTCCATCAACTCACAGACACGCGGCCAGTCTTCCTTGCGATTCCGCCAAACGTAGATCTTCTTGTGCGTGGTCCGGCCCATGCCCTCACCCTTGACGCTCAACTCCTCGTACAGCTTCTCGCCGGGTCGGACGCCGCTGATCTTGATCTCGATGTCCTCACCGGGCCGCAAGCCGCTGAGCGTAATCATCTCCCTGGCCAGGTCGATGATCTTGACCGGCTCGCCCATGTCCAACACGAAAATGTCGCCGTCCTCCCCCATCACGCCCGCCTGCAAGACGAGTTGCGAGGCCTCGGGGATGGTCATGAAGAACCGGGTCATGTTCGGATCCGTCACCGTGACGGGGCCCCCAGTCGCGATCTGCCTGGCGAATATCGGCACCACGCTGCCGGAGGAGCCGAGGACATTGCCAAAGCGAACTGTCATGTACTTCGTGCTCGAACCTTGCCGAAGCTGCTGGATATACATCTCGGCAACGCGCTTGGTGCAGCCCATGACACTGGTCGGGTTGACAGCCTTGTCCGTCGAGATCATCACGAACCGGCGAACGTGATGCCGCTTGGCCGCATCGGCTACGGTCTTCGTGCCCAGGATGTTGTTCTTGATCGCCTCGCCGACGTTGGATTCCATCATCGGGACGTGCTTGTGGGCAGCGGCATGAAAGACAACGGCGGGCCGTTCGGTCTCGAAGACGCGGTTCACTCGGTTGGCATCGCAGATGTCGGCGATATAGCAAACGCGCGGGATGTCTGGTGCCACGGCGGCCAGTTCGCGGTCGATCTCGAACAGGTTGTTCTCCGCCTGTTCGACGAGCACCAAGCTTGCCGGCCGGTATCGCAGAATCTGGCGGCACATCTCCGACCCGATCGAACCGCCCGCCCCCGTGACCAGCACGCGCTCGTCGTGGAGGTATTCCTTGATCTTGGCCTCGTCGAGTTCAACCTGCTCGCGCCCCAGGAGGTCCTTGATCTGCACGTCGCGGATCTGTGAGACCGTGACCCGCCCTTCGATCACCGCCTCCATCGCGGGAATGGTTCGAAACCGGACGTTCAGGCCCTGTGACTGCTCGACGATCTGGCGGAGTCGTTTCTGCGTAAGACCGGGCATCGCGACCAGGAACTCCTCGACCTCGTGACGCTTGCACATCCTCCGGGCCTCGTCGGTGTGACCGAGCACAGGAACGCCGTGGATCAAAGAACCGTGCTTGGACGAATCGTCGTCGAGGAAGCCGACCACTCGATAGCGGTCCACCGGCATCCGCAGGATCTCACGCAAGAGCGCTTCACCCGTATCCCCCGCGCCAATGATCAGACATCGCGTTTGACCGGAGGACGGCACCGGCCGAATCTCCTCATAATACAAACGGACAAGGATGCGAGAGCCGCAGACAACACCGATGGTGGTTCCCCAATCGAGCAGGAAGACGGCCTGCGGGAATTGTGGGCGATCGAACAGCAGGTCTGGCCTGAGCCAGGTGATGCTAAAGAAAACGGCCACAAAAAGGATCGTGCTGATGTGCGTCGCCTTCACGAGGGACATCAGGTCGCGCATGCCCACGTATCGCCAGGAGCCGCGGAACAGCTTCATCCAGGTAAAGACGATCATTTTGATGACAAGGGCGATCGGCAGGAGCGGAAGGAAGAAGGCCTGGACCCATTCTCCGAAGTTCTTGAAGTTGTAGTACAAGCCCCAAGCGCAGAAGAATGCCAGGGCGAACAACAGGATGTGTACGAGAAACGAGATCGCCCCTCGGTGGCGGAGCATCCCCCGCTGTGGCATCGCGCGGGTTGTCTCACGGACGTTTGACATCAGAGGTGTCGTGTTCTTCCTATCCCCGACTCCGGCAGGAGTTCCCTACTCGATCCCCCGCGCGAAGTAGATTGATGACCGAGACTGCAAGGCCGTTACCTGATCCTCACGACGTTCAACAGGATCGCTGCCATCCAAATGCTCCAAACCACGCGACCGGCTCAGCTCTCGATCACTTCTCATGGGGAAGAGCTGGTTGCTCATCCTTCCGCGAAGGAATCGATTGCCCGTCCCTCGCCTCGATCAGCAGTCTGTGAAACTTCGCGACGTGCGGGGCAGACTCCTCCATCTCAACCTTCTCGGCGATCTCGGCTGCGGCGATGGCAGTCTGGAGATCCCCGTTAAGCCATGCGTAGTATGCAAGCAGCATGTTCAGTCGTGGAGCGTCGGGATTCGAGTTCACAAAGAGGTTCAGGGACTCCGTCACGCGCCGGAATCCACGTTCTTGGGCTTCGACATCCTCCCCTCCAAACAGCTTCTCGATGAATCCCTCGATCTTAAGGTCCTCCAGCGTCTCCGCTCGCTCCAAGGCCCGCAGGAGAGAGACGATTGCACGGTGAAAGTCCTGGCCTTTGCACGACACGAACACGTCGGCGATATAGCCCCTCGGCCGGTCACGTTCGATATCTCTGACCATTTCAAAGCAGTTCCTCGCGTCGACCAGCTCCCCACACCGGAAGTGCGCGAAGCCCAACTCGAAGTTCTCATCTGCCTTGTTCTGCAGGCGCGACGCCAAGTGGTCCTCAAATGATACGCCAGGCTCCAGCTTGGGCGCCACGGGAAGCTGAGTTTGGGGTGGAACACGCGGCTCGCCGCGCCAGCCACCAGATTCCTCACGCAGGTAATCAAGCCGACCAATGCGACGCGATACGCGGCCCCCCATCACAGATCGGCTGCGCAGCAGGTTGCGCGCTTCGATGGCTTTTCGGATGGGGTCTCTCGAAGGCGGCTGATCCGGCGGCAGGCCATAACGCCCCTCGGGAAACGGAGAGGATCGCCGGAGCCGGTCTTGTCTGGTCGTCAGACCCCGGTAGAGGTATGACTCGAACGTGCGGCTGTGCCGTGGCCTCGTCCCTAGGCCCGGCTGCCCGTATTGGCCGCTTTGCCTCAGCGCCTGAGCCGCAGGGCTACGACGGCGCTGGTTCGGATACTGACCCTCGGCAGAAGTTGCCGCGGACGACAGGAGGATCGCACAAAGTCCGAGAAGAGTCATCGACAACCGCATGTGTCGCTCCATAAGTCAAACTGCCCAAGTATGTAAGAATATCGGCTCACCTGCGCCGGATCAACACCGTCATTCTCCCACGAGCGTCGTCCGTGGCAGGAGGCCGCGCGCCGTCTTCTCGGCACCGTGACGGACACACGTCCGCCCATACATGATATGATAGGCCGCACTCGGAGTCTGCCGCAGATGTCCCGGATATCACTGTTCTCAGTCTCCCTCGCGGCCAAATGCCGACTCCTGTTCGGCCTTGCGGTGCTGCTGATCATTGCCGCGGCGCTGTTCGTCCCGTGGTTGCGGATGCGCGACCTTGTCCACGAGGCGAACATCCAAACGGCTCGCCTGATCGGGCGGCTGGCCATGGCGCGAAGCGATCTCAGCGGCGGCAACTGGGAACTCGAACAGCAGGCCCTGGACAATTGGTGGCCCGCCGGCGCCACCCAGCACGGGCTGCGGAGTCCTGTTCCGGAGTTGATCGCCTTATCGGACCCATCCAACCCCCGACCGCCGCCGTACGTCGACCAATACCTCAAACAGGCCATCCTCATCCTGGCACAGGAACCCGGCAGGGCCGAAGCGCCACCTTATGTCGAGACAATGGAAGGCAACCTCGTGTATCGAATCGTATTGCCGGTCAGGTCGTTCGGCGGCAAACATCCCCAGGGAACACTGCTCGGCGTCGTTTCCGTGCAGAACCCCGTGCCCCACGCGAGGGCGGACCTGCTGATCAATCTGGGACTGAGCCTCATGGCCGGCGCCCTGGCCGGAATACTCGCCGTCCTTGTCTTCTATCTGATCACGCACAGGTTCATCTTGTTCCCCGTGCGCGAGTTGACGCGCGTGGCGGAGAGCGTCTCCCAGGGCGAGCACAGCGTTCGCAGCCAAATCGCCACCGGCGACGAGTACGAAGAGCTGGCACGGGCTTTCAACGCCATGCTGTCACACCTCCAGTCAACCGAAAACGAGCTCCGAACCATCAACAAGAGTCTCGACACACGGCTAAGCGAGCTGGCCGAGCGCAACGTTGCCTTATTTGAGGCAAACAAGATTAAGAGCCAGTTCCTGGCGAACGTCAGCCACGAGCTGCGGACACCGCTGACGTCCATCATCGGATTCGCGGAACTCCTCCGCGAGGCAGCGAGCACCGAAGGCGGGCGGACCCTCCGATTCTCCGAGAACATCGTTTCCAGTGGACGCATGCTCCTGGGCATCATTAACGACCTCCTGGATTTGGCGAAGATCGAGGCAGGAAAGTTGGAGCTGCGTCTGGTGACCGTCGACATGGCTGAGATGGCAAGCAACCTGATTGACTTCATGCGGCCCCTCGCCGAGAAGAAGAGCCTACAGCTCGTCGCCCGCGTCCCGTCGAATCTGCCCAGGATTGTCTCCGACTCGGGAAGGATCCAGCAGATCCTCTACAACCTGCTGTCCAACGCCGTGAAATTCACGCCGGACGGGGGACTCGTCGAATTGAAACTGGACAAGACGCAGGAAGGCGGAATCCGTATCGCCGTTCGCGATACGGGCATCGGTATTCCCGACGATCAGTTGTCGAGGGTATTCGAGAAATTCCGACAGTTGGATGAGTCCATTACCCGCGAGCACAGCGGCACCGGGCTTGGCCTGGCGATTGGCAAGGAACTTGTCGCTCTCTTGGGCGGGAGCATCCAGGCGGAGAGCGAGCCCGGCAAAGGTTCCGTGTTCACTGTCATCCTCCCGCCGTCCGCACCCGCCCAAGAGGACGCGGCCGCCATGCACGCCGTGGACCTGACGTGATGGGCCACACCGATTCGAGACCACACGAGGGACCCGCTCCCCGCGTGCCGAAGTATACACCGATGAGTGGCGAGGAAGGCCAAACACGATCTGCCGCCGAAGCGTTCGTCCGTGAGCCAGGCCGCCACCGGTCCGTGCCACCCTCCCGCCGAGGGAAGCAACTGGCACTGTGCTTGGCGAGCATCCTCGCGGCTGTGCTGCTCGCCGAGGCCATGGTTCGTGTCCTTGGGTTGGGCCCAGTAGTGTACGCCCCTCGGCGATTCGAGCCGGACGGCGGTGTTCCCTTTACCACACTGGCTGGCCGGATACTCGTCTATCAACCGAATACGACCTTCGCGTCTGTCTACGACCCGGCGGGTGACCACCGCGGGTATCTCGGCCGCGACGGACGCATCGAGTACCACATCAACCGGTTTGGACTCCGCGGGCCCGACATTTCCTCAACGAAAGAACCTGGCACATTCTGCGTCCTCTGCCTTGGAGACTCGTTCACCTTTGGCGAGGGTGTGCGTTATTCGGACACCTATCCGGCACGCCTACAACGTCTGTTGGCCGACACTGGCAAGCACCAGCGCGTCGAGGTCATCAACGCCGGCGTCCAGGCATACGGTACCAGAGAGGCGGTGGCCTTCTATATTCTGCAGGGTTACCAATTTCAGCCCGACGTTCTTGTGCTCGCCTTCGTCCTGAACGACGTCACGGACTTCGCTGAGACGATCCGGCAGAACGAGGCGCTCACACGTGACACGCCATTGTCCATGCCGGCCCGGGTGTCGAAACTGTGGGAGATCCTCGAACGCGATTACCGGGCTGGGCGGCTGGAACAGGAGTTCCTTCACACAACGCGCCGAAGCTTCCAATCCGAACGGTGGGACGAGTGCAAGGGCCTGCTGAAGGACATGGAGCGCCTATCCCAGGAGCGACACTTCCGGTTCGTGGTCGTGTTGTTCCCGGTGCTTCTCGGGCTGGACGGAGCGTATCCCTTCGAGGATCTCCACATTCTCATTGCCCGTGCCTGTCACGATGCCGGTTGCGAGTTTGTCGACCTGCTGGACGTCTACCGGGGCCGCCAGCCCGAATCGCTTTGGGTCCATCCGACCGATCAGCACCCGAACGAGATAGCGCACGACCTCGCCGCCGAGCGCATCGCGAAGTACCTCGCCTCTCCGTCCCAATGAGCCACGCACGCCAGCCAACGCGGCCTTGGCCTGAGTGGTTGAGAATGTCGGTCCGCACGGCCTCCACTATGACGCGCGTCTCCCATCGCCGCCGGGGGCCGGTCTACACTTCCAACACTTCCGAATCAGATGCAGCATAGTGACAAGGCGGTGACACCATTCCCGTTCCGGCAAAGCTCCCCCACCTCGTGGTTGCCGACATCGGGCTTCTTGCGCAGATCATGCGCAGAGCTTCTCAAAGGCCCGATACCTTCGCGTTGAACAGCACCGCCCGATCACATCAAACGAGGAAGTGTCGGTGTCCTCTAATATCAATTATAGCAGTACTGCCCCATGAAAGGCCACCATTTATCGGTCGGTCGTTCGGCAGAGCAGATTCTTGGATGACAGTACTCAAACCGTCGTCCTGTCTGGCCAATTGTGGATGTATAATTGAATGACTCTGTCGAGTCGAAAGGAGCTCGACCATGGCCTCCATGGATTTGCGACGGATACTGGCTGGATGGGACTACGAGCCGAGCCAAATCACCGTACGGAAGATCGCCGGCGATGATGGAACGGTCAAGATCCAGATGCGCGTCGACCTTGGCGTTTTGCAGATGGAGATGACCGGTCGCCCCGACGGTAGCAGGCCCCACGACTGCGAGTCGCTGCTTGCCTACCACGAAGGCCGCCTGGCAAAGCACGTTGAGAAGAACGGCACCGCGTTGGGCTTTGAATTGTCGCTGGACGAGTGCGCCGCCCTTCGCGAGGAGGCCGTGCAATACTATCATCGCTACCTGGCCGAGTTCGTGATCGAGGACTTCGAAAGCGTCGAACGCGACTCGACCCGGAACATCCGTGTGCTCGACATCTGTCGGCAGCACGCCCACGAAGAAGCCGACCGCGTCGTCCTCGAGCAGCACCGTCCCTACCTGTTGATGATGAACACACGGGCAAAGGCCCACATCGCCATCCGCCGGGGTTCCTTGAAGACGGCACTTGCCCGTGTCAAGACCGGCCTGAAGCTGATTCACGAATTCATGGTCGAGGTGGGCCAGCAAGAGGCGTTTGAAGAGTCAACCGAGGTGAATATACTGCAATCGCTGGCTCGTGAGATCACCGCCAGGCTGCCCAAGGATCCGATGGAGCAACTCGATATGGAGTTGCAGCGGGCCATCGAGGAAGAGCGGTACGAAGACGCGGCGGTCTTGCGCGACCGAATCGCCACCATGCAGGGACAGCGCAGCCCCACGGCCGCCAGGAAACGAAGACGCTAACAGCCCGTGGCAAAACTGTGGCACCGGCGTCTCGCCGGTGGTTTTCACAGTCAGGAACGGCGTTTCCGAACCGCTGTTTTCCCTTTCGCCACTGGCTGCTAAGGCACTTCTCGGTTGGATGCACCTGTGGCACCGCCGTCTCGGCAGTTCTGAAACAGCCGCTAAGCCAGCCGTCCATTCCGACGGTTGCATCAAGTCTGGTACAGCGCAACAATGCCTGCCAGTCCCCGGGGGCACGTAGGACGGTACCCCAGGATGTCTACCCGGGGCCCAGGACCATATTCGGACACACTGCCGCGCGGGGGAGACGCACGTGGGAGCCCATCCATGCCCGACCGGACAACAACCGTAGCAGAGCTTCGTGAGGCGGTCCAACGCTTCGTGGACGAGCGCGATTGGCGCCAATTCCACAGTCCCAAGAACCTGTCGATGGCCATTGCCATCGAGGCCGCCGAATTAATGGAACACTTCCAATGGGTCGGCACGCGGGAATCAGGTGAGGTGCGCGATTCGCCCCAGGATATGCGGCTCGTCCGCGAGGAACTCGCCGACATCCTCTGCTTCGCCCTGTCATTCGCCAACGCCCTGGAGATTGACGTCGCCACGGCCGTCCAGGACAAGCTCGCTAAGAACGCCCAGAAATACCCCGCGGACCGCTTCCGCGGCCGGTTCCGCTGAGGACGCCGAGACGCGATGTATCAACAGCCGCGACGCTTCACTCGATTGCCCGGCGGGATGTCTCGCTATGAGCGGCTGCGAGATAGGTGCAAAGCACGGAGCAGGTCGCGCTGCTCGATGATCCCGATCACGCCGCGCGAGCCCGGGCCCTCCACGACCGGCAGCGAGCTGGCGTCTCCATCCTGGAACACCTTGAAGACCTCCTCCACAGGCATGTCGGCCGGCACGGTCTGGGGGTTCGGATTGGCCAGATCGAGGGCCGTCATCAGCCGCGACAGAAACGGATTATAGATGATCTCCCGAATGTCGCTGTAGTTGATCACACCGGCCAGTCCGTTATTCTCGTCCACGACGGGAAAGTGATTAAACCTGGACCGCTCGACGAAGTGCAGGACCTCGTCCAGATCCGCCGTCGCGGGGATGCACTTGACGTTGGCTCGCATGATGTGCCGGGCCTTCAGCGGCCGATCGCCCGCGCGTCGTGCCGTTCGGCCAAGCCCCAAGGTACGGAGCAAGGCGGCGAACGTCAGTGCTGCGGTAGAGACGCCGCCCGCGGACGTCGAGCTGGCCCTGCGAAGCAGTGTCACCGCCTTGACCTCACCGGCCCGCACCGCCACCCACTTCGTCAGCAGCGGCCCGCAGATCTCGAAGATGACCACGGAACCCAGAATCACCGTCACGAATCGACCAGCCCAGGGGTCCTGCCAGTACGCGCGCACAAAGTCGGCCAGCCCGATGACCACCGCCGCCTGACACAGCAGGGCGGCGCCAAGATGGGGCCGCACGTCGGCGGACGCGCCGCACCATCGCATGCCCAGATAGGCGCCGAGCACCTTGCCGGCCGATCGACACACTACATAGACACCTCCGATCCAACTCAGCTCCAATAAGTTGGCCACGTGCAACTGGTAGCCCGCGATCACAAAGAAGCCGACCAGAATCGGCTGGGCTGCGGCCCGCAAGGATTCCTCCAGGCGGTCAGGATCGATGGCGATGTTCGCAAACGTGGCCCCCATGCAAAGCGCGGTGAGCAGGAAGTTGTAGGCCAGGTCGTGATGCCTTAGCAGCCAACCCTCCCCGGCGCCGGTGACGACCAGCGTGGCGACCAGGATGAGGAGCGTCTCGCCAAGCTGGAGCTTCGCGTGGACGACGCTGAGGATGAAGCCCAACACCACGCCGAGGGCGACGCTGCCGAGCGTGGTGGTCGCCAGATCGAGCCAGACGCCGCCGCGCGACAGCGCGACCTGCCCGAGCACACCGGCCGCGGCGAGCAACAAGAAACACGCGTGGAAGGTGATGATACAGACGACATTGTTTACGCCCGTAATGCTCAAGATGGTGTCCGTGGCCGGGCCCTTGGCGTCGTACTCGCGGAGGACAAAGAGGGTCGCTGCCGGCGCCGTCGCCACGGAGGCAAAGGCCAGGAGCAGCGCGAATGCCAAGACGCTTGTGGTCGCGGCACCGTCGCCGACGATCAGGCCGGCCGCCGTCGATCCCGCAAAAACGAGCACGAAGGTCAGGCCGCTTTCTCCCGCGGCGATCTTCAACACCTTCTTGCCGACCGCCTTGAGGTGCCGCGTCTCGAAGACCCCGCCGATCGAGAATAGAATGATCCCCAATCCCAGATCCTTGACCGCCTTCAACGGCGCCGCGGCCGCCTCGAGTCCCCGCTCGCCGGCGCTGTCCGGCTCGACCTCCAGAAGCCAGTGCAGCAGCAGCTTCAGGAAGGCGCCCGCCAACAGGTATCCGACGACGCGGGGAACGCGGAGGGCATGCGCCACGTAGCCGCCACCAATCGCGGCCGCGAGCATCAGCCCGAACAACAGGCCGGAACTCGGCATCAAGTCGGGCAAAGATTCGGTTTGCGCCAGCAGGACACAGGGCATGCGAGCCTCCACCGATCGGGACTGGCTGGCATTCTACTGAGATTGCTGGCGTTCCGCGCCCGTACTCTGTCGCAGATCAACTGATAGGTTCGGCGTTGGATGCTATAGGCAGCTTGCCTGCCCGTGCTCACTGGCGGACAAGCCGCCAGTGGCACCGTCGCGCGTGGCGGTCTCGCGGCCAGGCCCGGGGGACTTGAAACCAACGTTGGCGGCCCGTGCGCGAGGCCGGAGGCACTGGGACAGACCAGACGCAGTTACTTCAACTCGACCGACCAGTAGGCGTTGTCCAGGAATGCCTTCCAGCTCGCGTATCGCCCGTCGGCGAGTTTCACCGTCAACACCGGGTTGCGACGAGGCATCTTCGGCGCGGCGATCAGGCGCATGTGTGCCTGCTCCGGCGTGTGCCCGCCTTTTTTGATGTTGCACTTCAGGCACGCGCAGACGACGTTCTCCCACGTCGTCTTGCCGCCCTTGCTCCGTGGAATGACGTGGTCCAGCGAGAGCTCACTGGTCGAGTGCCTCTTGCCGCAATACTGGCACCGGTTCGCATCCCGGGCATAGATGTTCCGCCGGTTGAACTTGACCGTCTGCTTTGGCAGCCGGTCGTACACCGCCAGCCGGATGATCCGCGGTACGGCGATGTGGAACCGCACTGTCCGGACCCAGTCGTGTTCGTTTGGCTCGAACTCCCGAGCCAGCTTGCTCAACTCGCACCACTCGGAGAAATCATACGACGTGTATCGTCCGCTTTCAATATGGACGACCTCGGCCAAGTCGCGGAACAGCAGGCTGAACGCGCGGCGGAAGTTCACTACGCGCAGAGCGAGATAGTTCCGGTTCAGCACCAGAACATTGCAGCTCAAACCTGTCGGCGGGGCAGTCACGTTAGCCCTCTCAGTCCGCGGCGCGTCGCCAGAACATCTCAGATTGCATCCGAAACTCCCGTGGGCACGGGCGTCTCGCCCACACAGCCGCCGCCGGGACAGCGGTGTCGCAGGGGCGTCAGGACGTACGCTCAGGAGTCACCGACCGGCGGGATGATCGCCCGCCGGGTGCTGCCATCCGAGGTTCCTCGTACATTCCTCCCACACCAAATAATAGAAGCTCAGGGCGGCCGATGCAAGCGATCGCGAACAGGACATCGGAACTCGTGTGCGTGGCACTGTCGGCGCGTCAGCAATGGCTGATCGGGCAAACACCCCACGTGAGTGGCCGACGACAGCCCAAGGCAAGCAACGCGAGTCCTGGATCAGCGAGGAACAGCCCCTGCGATTGTTGCTAGTACCGCGTTTCACAAGAAACGCGCCTACGATTGCTGGACCGAGAATCCCTTCTCGGTCCTGAAGCCGGTGCCGAGAAAGGATTCTCGGCAGAGCGTACAGTCGTTCTGCTTGTGAAACGCCGTACTAGGAGTCGCACAGGAATGACGCAAACGGTTAACCCGCCTGCGCCTGCGGGCAGGTCCGCCAAACGGCAAGCCGGCCGGCCAGCCAGGGGGCACAATCGGTCATGTTTGTCCCTGCACGATGCCTTACGGGGCGGTTGCGGCGGCCTGACTCGTGAAGTGGACCTTCTTGCCTGCTGGCTTCGTCAAGGCCAAGCCTCCAAAGTAAGACCTGAACGCTCCAATTGCGACGTTATCACTCGGGAGTTAGCGTAGCTTGCCTGCGCCGATCGCTAACCGTTGCCGAGCCGCCGTCGATGAGGTCGGCCCCCACGACGCCGGACACGTCGCCAGATGTAGCCGTGATGAGAACCATATTGTGCGCGCCCTGGCACACCTGAGGGGCATTCCGCGTGACTTGCAGGGGGACGCCGCGATCCAACGTGGTGCTGCCCATCGCGGGACTGGGGCGCCCGCCCATCCTAGAACGCGGCGGTCGGCGTACCCAAAAGCCCGCCACCTGCAACACTGGAGCAGTTCATGCTTGCCTGCGACCGTGGCACGGGCGCCAAAGCCCGTGAATCCACCGCCGAGACGGCGGCCTGCCTGTGCGTCGCACGCAGACAGGTGCCACAGGTACGTCCAACCGTGAAGTGCTTTGGTCCCAAGGACGGTCAGGATGCCGGTGGAATCGGTCAGGCACTTGGATTCGGCCCCGTTGGCTTTGCCGCCGTTCGGCGTCGTGCCCGGGTCCACGGTTCCCGGACTGTCTCCCATCAGCCCCAATCCGGCGACCAACGGGCCGACAAGCGAGGGCGAAAAGATGATGGCTCGCTGCATGGTCCTTTCCTCCAAAGCACGAGACGCAAAAGAAGACACCAGGAGGACCGCGAGTGGCACAAGCGAGGAGCGGTCGCGTGACGGCGCCTTCCTCCCGGCGTGACGACCCCTCCTTCTCCGCCCGCCGGCGCCAAGCACACAAGGTTGACAACGCACGGGTCGTGCAAGAACATAGGCCTGCACGACTTCGTCGCGTCAGAATACGGTACGCGACCTCGCCTGGAAGCCGCGGGGGAGGCGCGTGCAAAACCAAGAAGCAGCATCGAGGAACAGCCATGAAAGACATCTTGAAGAATCTCGGCATCGAATCGACGAACCCCGGCGCCTTCAACGGCACGTGGTACGGCTCCGCGGAGAAGCTGGACGTCGTCTCGCCGATCGACGGCAAGGTCATCGCCAGTGTCGCCCAGGCGACGCCGGGAGAATTCGAGCGGACCGTCGCTGCTGCTCACGAAGCCTTCAAAACGTGGCGCATGATTCCGGCGCCGAAGCGCGGCGAACTCGTCCGCCGGCTCGGCAACGCGCTGCGAGAGGTGAAGGCCGACCTCGGCGCATTGGTGACACTCGAGATGGGTAAGATCCGCGCCGAGGGCGAGGGAGAAGTCCAGGAAATGATCGACATCTGCGATTTCGCCGTCGGTCTATCTCGACAGCTCTACGGCCTCACCATGCACTCCGAGCGGCCCGGCCACCGCATGTACGAACAGTGGCACCCGCTCGGCGTCGTCGGGGTGATTTCCGCGTTTAACTTCCCCGTCGCCGTCTGGGCGTGGAACGCCGCCGTCAGCGCCGTCTGCGGCAATGCCACCATGTGGAAGCCGTCCAGCAAGACGCCGCTGACCGGCATCGCCTGCACCAAGATCGCCGCCCGTGTGTGCAAGGAGATGGACGTGGACCCGGCCATCTTCAGTCTGGTCGTCGGTCGGGGCTCGACCATCGGCGAGAAGCTGATCGCCGACCGGCGTATCCCGCTCGTCTCCGCCACCGGCTCCTGTCGCATGGGCTACCGGATCGGCGAGGTCGTCGGCAAGCGCCTGGGCCGCACGATTCTCGAGCTCGGCGGCAACAACGCCATCATCGTCTCGCCCGACGCCGACCTCGATATGACGCTCCGGGCCATCCTGTTCGGTGCCGTCGGCACGGCCGGCCAGCGCTGCACCAGCACCCGCCGCATCATCGTTCACGAGTCGAAGCGCCAGGAACTGACGGAGCGCCTGGTCGCCGCCTACCAGCACATCAAGATCGGCGATCCGTTGAACGAGAGCACGCTGATGGGGCCGTTGATCGACACCGAGGCCGTCGCGACGATGCAGACCGCCATCAAGCGGATCAAGGAGGAGGGTGGCAAGATCCTTTGCGGCGGCGAGCCCCTGTCCGGCCCCGACTATCCCGGCGGCTGCTACGTCAAGCCGTGCATCGCCGAGGCGAAGAACGAGTTCAAGATCGTCCAGGAGGAGACCTTCGCCCCGATCCTCTACATCGTCTCATACGGTCAGGGCCGCCGGGCTGCCACTGGCGGCTCGCCCGCCGGTGCTTGCGTGGACGACCTCGACGAGGCCATTCGCTACCACAACGGCGTCCCGCAGGGTCTGTCCAGCGCGATCTTCACACGGAATCTGCTGGAGGCCGAGCGTTTCCTGGCCCACACGGGCAGCGACTGCGGCATCGCCAACGTGAACATCGGCACCAGCGGCGCCGAGATCGGCGGGGCATTCGGCGGCGAGAAGGAGACCGGCGGCGGCCGCGAGTCCGGCTCCGACGCCTGGAAGGCCTACATGCGCCGGCAGACCAACACGATCAACTGGAGCACGGAACTGCCGTTGGCGCAGGGGATCAAGTTTGGGGACTAGATATGAGAAACCGTGAGGTGAGCGTCCAGCCGGAATCATGGCTGATTCGATACTGACTGATCCACTCAACCGTGCTATCACGCTGCATGACCGGACGTGGTTCGGCCACATCGTGAGAGGCCATCCTGAGATCGCTGATGACCGATCCCTTGTGGAGCAGGCCGTGGCGAGGCCCGCGCTGATCAGGCATAGTGCATCTGACCCGGATTGTCGGTTATACTATGGACCGGGGCCTCGCCCAATGGTTACAATGATGGTAGTGGTGGATGTCGCCATTGGGGTTGTGAAGACGGCACACTTGGCCCGCGAGATCACTGGAGGGCACGTCGAATGGTCGTGACAGACACGTTGGAAGGCACCGTTGATACAGCCCTGTGGTACCACTACGACATGACCAACGACGTGTTGTATCTCCGGCTTGCCAGTGAGCGGCAGACGCCGACCATCTCGGAAGAGACCCCCGACGGCTTCCTGCTCCTACGCCGTGAGTCCGACGGGCAGCCGGTCGGCTTGACCGTGGTGAACTGGTGGCGACGCTTCGGCAAGGGCGATTTGCCAGATTCCATCAAGAAGCTGGAGCACTGTATCGAACCTTGGGCCAAGAAGGTCGCCGCGTGAATACGGGCACCAGCGGGACCGAGATCGGTGGCACGTTCGGCGGGGGGACGGAGACCGGCGGCGGCCGCGAGTCCGGCTCCGACGCCTGGAAGGCCTACATGCGCCGCCAGACCAACACGATCAACTGGAGCACGGAACTGCCGTTGGCCCAGGGGATCAAGTTCGGGGATTGAGATGCCTGAACCGGCACAACCAAATCGACCAGGAAGGGCAGTATGGGATGTGCTGCTTGTGCCAACGTATTCCGGCACTCAACTGTGCGATTGGGCGGACGGGAAGCGCATCGAGCTGGATCGGGATCTTTGGGTCGGAAGAGTCGGTCGGGCACTGAGTCTGGCAACGATCATGGACGCATGCGAGCCCGCTGGCTACTGTCGTGACAATAAGGAAAATGGACAGAAGTGGCAACCCACGCGCCAGTTCGGAACAAGCTACGCCATCGTCTGTGCGAATCCATTCTGCCCCAACCAATGCAATTGGGATCTCGATCAACGCATCGTTCATTGCGTAGCACTTTCTCGGCTGGTACACCCGACAGCAACCGGTTTTCAATACGCGGCGCGATTGAGGCTCGGCGAGGATGGTGAGATCACACACGTGGAACCGTATCCGCGTCAGCGCGCCTACACTGTGAGCAACAATGATACGTCTCAACAGCGGCACTGGTTGACGGAAGAAGAATGGGCCAAGGTATCGGAACTCCTGAAGAGCTGCCCGGCTTCGGAGAAGCACGAGCAACCCAGAATTGGGCGGGCTCTATTCTACTTTGAGAAGACAGCATACGAGTATCACTTTGCGGATCGATGGGAGTTACTTGTTCGGACCGCCGAGATACTCTGGGGCAGGGAGTTTGAAGAAGACAAGGTCGTAGACCAAGGCAAGATTAAGGCCGCGGGCAAGTCATCTGGGAAACGCAAGCAAGGCAGAGGAGCACGCTTTCGGATTGGACTCCGCTGTCTTGCAAACGAATTCAATATCGATGTGTTGGAAGAAGATGCTGAGCAGGCCTGGCGTCTTCGTTCTCGAGTGACCCACGGCGTTGGATTGCCACATCCACCTAATGTGGAAGACCCAAAGGTGCAGGCAGCCGAGGACGAACTTGCTGTGGTTGATCTCTACTTGAAACTTGAAGAGGTGCTTCGCAAGACGATGGAGCGTGCAATCAAGGATTGTGCCTTCGCAGCTTGCTTCGAATCAGAGAAGAGCCTGGACGATTGGCTTGAACCAGAGAGATAGAAATGAACTCTCAAGATTGGCGTCAGCGTATCGCTTGCGAGCCGGACCTTCACCACGGCGAGCCGTGCATTTGCGGAACTCGGATTGCCGTGTCGGTCATCTTCGCCAGTCTGGCCGACCTGAGCTTCGACGAATTGCTCAAGCAGTATCCTCAGTTGACGCGTGAGGATATCCAAGCGGCCCTTTATTTCGCGTCGGAAGCAGCGCATACGACGACGGTGGCCTGACATGGTTGTCAAGGTCAAGCTCGACGAGGACTTGTCCCCGATTGTAGGCGAGCCTTTGCGCGGGGCGGGTTGCGCCGTCCTCTCCGTCGTGGAGCAGGGCTGGTCCGGATTGAAGGAACCAGATTTGTGGCCGCGCGTCGTCTCCGAAGGCGCGTTCTTCATTACAGCGGACAAGGGCGTCGGTGATGTACGCGCCTATCCACCCGGCACCCATTCGGGCATTCTCCTTTTGCGTCCGGATGGCGAAAGCCTCCTTGAATACCGCGATCTTGCGGCTGGTTTCGTCGAGAAGTACAAATTCGAGTCGTTGATAGGGGCGGTCGCCGTGGCTACACCACGCGGCGTCCGTGCCCGCCGTCAGCCCCCTTCTGAAGCGGGGCGGGCGTAGGATAGCCTCTCGGTTACGCCGGCACCGACTGCGGCATCGCAAACGCCGACATCAGAACGAGCGGCGCCGAGATCGGCGGCGCATTCGCCGGCGAAGAAGAGACCGGCGGCGGCCAAGAATCCGGCTCCGACGCGTGGAAGGCCTACATGCGCCGCCAGACAAACACGATTAATCCTACAGCACAAAGTAGTTGGTCATCTGGTCCAAGAGCCCCCGACCTTGGTCGGGGGGTGGCCAGGGCAAACGCAAGAATGGTCGGAAGGCCGTTCTCAGCCCTTTCCTGAGTCCATCGCTCGCGCGTCGGGCTGGTTTTCAGTATCGCCACGCGGGGTAGGCGTCGACCTTGCGTTTGCCCTGGGGGGGGGGTGGCTGTGCAGCCCATTTGAGCGTGCCCCCCGACCAAGGTCGGGGGCTCTTGGGACTCCACCATGATGACCTTGCAACATAGGTGCTGTCGAGCAGCCGGCCATCGTCCGCATCGCCGATCCGTTCGGTCAGCATGCTCTCGACGTTGCCCTCCACGTAGAGGAGCAGGCCGTGACGGTCGAGTTTGGATTCCTCGGTGATGGAATGCTCGTGCAGGAAGAAACACTCTCGCCCGCCTTTCCCACTGCCATTGTCGCTGTCGTCCACCAGTTGAACCAGCCCTATCTGCTCGTCCCTGACGGCAAGAACGCTGATCGCGAAGTTGTTCCGGTGAGCGTCGCATCGTGTAGAATGTGCTTGATCGTTGGGCACATCCGGCTTGCCCGACGGGAGGTTCACCATGTCCGAGACGCGCGAGCCATCCGCACCACCTGACGTGTTACCGTTTGAACCACCGGTCGCCGTGCCAGTTGAGAGTTCGGCCTCGTCGGATACTGCCCCGCTGACCGCAGCCCAGGCCGGCGCCGAGGCCCCGACCCTATCCTACGCGGGCCGCGGTGATTTCGAGCAGTGTGTCTGGCGGCAGGGAAAGCTCCTGGTCGCGAGCCTGGGCGCCCCATTGCCCAACCGGTGTATCAAGTGCAACGCGCCCGCTGAGGGCCGACCGTTGAAGCGGCGTCTCTCCTGGCATCATCCGGCCATCTACCTGCTCGTTCTGGCCGCCTTGCTGGCCTACGTTATCGTCGCTTTGATCCTTCGCAAGCAGGCGGTCGTCGAGTTCGGTCTCTGTGCCCGTCATCGTGCCCGCCGGAGGTGGGCCGTCGCCATCTGTTGGCTGTTCGTCCTCGGCAGCGTGGGGCTGCTCTTCTTGGCGGCGATCGTCGAGAACCTTGCGTTTGCGGCATTGGCCTGCGTCAGCGTCGTGACCGGACTCCTCGTCTACCTCTTTGGCGGCCAGCCCGTCACCCCCTATCGCATCGATGACCACGCCGTCTGGCTCCGTGGCGTGTGCGCAGACTATCTGAGCACGTTGCCCCCTTCGCCGTGGCGGATCTGATGCACCGGGCTCCGCCGCGCGGACTTGTCCATTGGTGATAGAATAGGCGGTGTCCGGAGAAATCGGCCCATGCAAACCGTCCCATCCGATAGGGAGCAGGTATGAACGCCGAAGACGATCATACGCTTGAGAAGGTGGCCGAGGCGGAGGCGCGGCGGAGGCGGGTCTTCAGGCGGATGATCGTTATCGCCGCGCTGTGCGTCGCCGCATTGATCGGCGTACGACTATGGTGGGGATACGAAGCCGGTCGGCGGCTCCAGGCAGAAATCGACCAGTACCATGCCGCCGGCCAGCCGATCCTCGTAGCGGACTATGCCCCACCACCCAACACGCCGGACGAGTTGAACGCTGCCGTTGTCTACGGTCAAGCCTCGGCGGCCATCGTTCGGCAGACGGACGCGGCCGTTTCCTTCGACGACGCGATCGGCGATCCGCGCGTGTGCGCGGCATATCCGGACGACGTGCGGACGATCCTGGAGGCAAACGGTGAAACGCTCAAACTCATCCGACAGGCCCGCGATCTGCCGGAGGCCGACTGGGGTATTCGCTTCACGAGCCCGCTGATCAACATCATGCTCCCCTCGCTGACGCCCCATCGCGAGTTGGCGAGGATCGCCTCACTCGCCGCGGCCCTTCAGCACCAGCAGGGCAATCACGCCGCGGCGATCGAGACGTTGCTCGACATCCACGCCATGGCCGCCAAGCTTGGCGTGGAAGGAAATGCGACCCTGATCACGCACCTCGTGACAATCGCCGTTGACAGCCTTGCGGTGGCCAGGCTCGAAGAGATCACCCCGACGCTGGTGGTCGTCGGCACGAGGATCGATGGACAGCCAGTTGCGCATCCCGCCACGCGCGAGCAAACTCAGGCACTCCTACGCACGTTGTTGGACGATCAAGCGATGCGATCCAGTTGGCGCAATGGGATGTACGCCGAGCGGGCATCGGAGTTGGATTGCGTGTTGCTCGTCATCGATGGGAACTTGACCGTCGGCTTTCTGACGGGATCGGGGCCGGGTGCTCTCGGAGGTCCAGGAGTCCCAAGGCTCGTTCGACCCGTGTTCGAACTGGATGCGGTTCGGATGATACGTCACGTGACCCAGGTCTGCGAGGCGGGGCTGGCACCGGACTGGTCGAAAGCCCAGGAGATAGCTCGGACCAGCGAGCCCTCGGTCCCCCAAAACCTGACCGACAAGCTTTCGCATATCATGAGCAACCTTCTCATGCCATCGTTGCAGCGCGCTCTCACCCTGCATTTCCGCATCATGGCGGA
Organism: Phycisphaerae bacterium; assembly: GCA_016935885.1. The sequence continues at coordinate 28,191 of JAFGQA010000473.1, forward strand.
GCGCAGGATGGCCGCGACGGCCCTGGCGATCCGGCTTTATGAGCTTGACCACAGGGGTCGCCCGGCTTCGCTCGATGAACTGGTTCCGAACTACCTGGAGGCATTGCCGCAAGACCCGTTCGCGGCGGGGGGGCGGACGTTCGGATACAAGCCTGACGCGTCGCCGCCGATCCTCTACAGCGTCGGCTCCGACGGCCTCGATGACGCGGGAGAGTTTGCGCTGCGACAAAGCGGGATAGTCGATACGGATCAGAAGGATATCCCGTACTTCCTCAACGGAGATCGGCCGAAGCCGCCGCTGAAGTTGGAATCCGCGGACTGACCCCACAACGCAAGGTAGCTCGTCATCGCATCCAAGAGCCCCCGACCTTGGTCGGGGGGTGGCCGTGCAGCCCCTCTGGTGAGCGTTCAGCCGTCTGCAATGGAGATCGTTCAAACACTGCCGTTTTCCTATGGTTTTGGCGGTTTCGCATCGCCCGAAGGCCACACCGTCGATTCCCGTCCGCGCGGACGGTCAAGTGCTGTTTGTGCAACGTTTATGGGCCTCTGAACGACACAAGCGCTTCTGGGTATTGCATACGGCTGAACTCTTACCCCGTCTGAGCGTGCCCCCCGACCAAGGTCGGGGGCTCCTGGGACCCCAACACGACAACCAGGCGCTGTAGGGCCAAGCGTCATTGAAGACTGTAGTAGACGACGGCGAGGAAGGCCGCAGCGAAGGGGATGCCGAACAGCGTCAAGAGCCCGGCAACAAACCAGAGCACGATCAGCTTGGCGGTAATCCAGAACACCGCCCGAGGTTCGCGCAGCATGCGCTTGATGATGTGGAGCAGACCTCTGAAGGTAATCGCCAGCACGCTCGCGAGCACGGAAGTTGCCGCCAGATAACAGATCAGGTCTAAGTCCCCGCTTAGAGTCGCGGTGCAGATGGTCCCCGCGATCGCAAGCAGCGCTACCAGGAACATCCACGCCAGCGGGGCCGAGGCGTAGAGCGTCAGCACCGCCGCGCGATGCTGCTTCTCGAGCGGCACATCGCGGTGACGCAGCGCGTAGTACGGGATTGCCGTCACCGACAGGATACACGCGATGATGCCGAGATGAACGACACCGCTGTACGAGTAGTCCTCGATAGCGAAGACCGTCGTGTCGACCAGGCCCCAGACGACAGTCATGAACACGATGGGCAGATAGGCGTGCAGGATGGTCACCCAGCGGAAGCGCCGCGCGTGCGCCACATCGACCGGCCGGCTGATCTCCAGGCAGAACCGTTGGCTCTGGAACATGACCATTCGTACCGTCTTCCAATACGCTCGAAACGAACCCTCCTTGTCACGGTAGACCCACGCGATTTGTGTCTTGCGCTGGCGAATGATTTGGATGTCGTAGCCACATTCCGGGCAGCGGTTGCTGATCAGGCCGCGAAGGTTGTAGCCGCACTGCGGGCAGTAGAGATCGTCCGTGATCTCCCGTGCCAAATCCGTCTCCCCGCCTGCGGCGCGATCCGCGTCACCACCGGACATGTCTGCTGATTGCGGAGATGGGTCGCTCGTGTGTTTCATTGCCATCGCTGAGCCTTGTGTCACGCCATCGGGTGCCGTCGCCGCGAGAAGATACGATCCCAATCATCGTCGCGTTGCAGAAAGAGTGCAAACCGACACCAACATCGCTAAGTTCCGCGTGATTCTCATGCTCGGGAGCGGCGCAGAAACAACGTAGACAGTTGATCCGCCAAACGGCAAGCCAGCAAGCCAGCCAACCGGTACGATCGGTCATGTTGTTTTCGCGCGACGCCTTGGTACCTCAGACTGCCCGGTTCGCTTTCGATATTCGCGATGACGCCGAAGAGCCACGAGCATGGAGCCCGCGCGGCCGTTCGCTGGGAGGGGAGCGTCCACGCCCGTCAAGAAACCGCGTGGGCTTCAGGCCGTGGTTCTTCCGTCGCTCCTCTATGCCTTCCGGTCGGCAAAGCTGCCCTGCCATTCGCGTCGGGGCCACACGAACGACCCACAAAGAGGTTCATCTTTTCAGAAAAAGCTTGACCTTGGCGAGTTCGGTTTGCTACACTTTGGGTGCAGGGTTTGTGCGGCGTTGTGTGCGTCTCAAAAAAGGGCGAGGCGGGCCGGCGTCGTGTGATCCTGTCGCGGGGCGGTTCTGCCGTGCCGTGTGGTTCCGTCGGCGACGGCCGGCGGATTGGGCGAGGCCCGACGGCCCTGTCCGGGGTCGATCGGGGAGGCTGCCCTAAGAAAGGAGGTGATCTGTGGAAATCGGTATATGTACGAGGTGGCTGCCGTAGTGCAGCGAACGTGGCTGCACTTACAGCAGCACCCAAAACACGGCCCGTCGGTGAGATTCATTGCACCGGCGGGCCACTTTTTTGGGGCCTGGAGACTGCACGACGTTCACCGGCGCGATGACGTTCGTCTTCTTCCGCGGAGAGGTCCCGCGGCCGTCCGAAGCCGAGCCAGGGGACGGTGATACCCGGTAGCGACCACACGATTTGGATGAGCCGGAAGCCGAACGTGAGGGCGACCATCTGAGAGGAATTGGACCACCCGCCCTCGACGAGCACCTTGAAGAAGACCGCCTCCATCTGACCGATGCCGTAGAAGCTGATCGGGATGGCGGAGAACAAGAAGCCGACGGTAGCGGCCAGGAGACATGCCATGTACAGGTCACCGGCGGTCTGGTCGCCGCGCGGGTGGATGCCCAGGCCTTGAGCGAGAAAGTAGATGGCGGTGACGATCAGGAAGTGATTGACCAGCGTGCCCAACAAGCAGACCATGGTCTGCCAGGTGTGGTAGCGAAAGCTGAGGGCCGTTTCGTCGATCCGCCGCAGCTTGTCGGCCAGCGGGAGTTTTTGAAGCAGGGCGTCATATCGAATCCACCGACGGACGCGGCGGGAGAAGAACAGGCACGAGGCGACGATGAAGGCGATCATGAAGTAGCCGACCACGGTGCCGTAGACGCCGATCATTGGCTTGCTGAGCAGCTTGAGGACGATGATGGTGCCGGCGGCCAGCAGTAGGAAGCTGATCAGACCGATCACGCGGTCGAGCAGCACGATGGTGACGCCCTCGGCACGCTTGTGCGTCCGCTTGGCGATATGGTAGGCCTTGTAGAGGTCGCCGCCGGTGGTGCCTGGCATGGCGAAGTTGAAGAAATTACCAGCGAAGGTCAGGAGCGTGGCGTCGCGATAGGTGATCGGGATCTGCTGCGTGGCCAGCAGGAGGCGAATCCGCCAGCCCATGATGAAGACGCTCGGTCCCACGGCCAACAGCGCCCATCCGGTCCAGACCCAGTCGGCTCGGCGGACGATGGATCTGAGGCCAGGCTCGATGGCGCGTTGGCCTTCTTCAAGCTGGTCGGCCTCGGCCAGGGCGGTGCTCGGGACGTCGCGCTCTTGCCCCGTCTCCATGTCGCGAACGCGCAACGTATCTCCGGTCTCGTTGACCAGGACGTGTTGTTTGTCGGGTGAGTCGGCCAGGCGGACGTAATCGTTGATGGAGACCTTGGTGCTCAGATACCACAGCGCGCCGGCACAGACGGCGAGCTTGAGCAGCCTCAGGACCCATTTCTTGGCTATCTGCGTCACGTTCGCTCCCACGGGCCCCCGGGGCACTCCGATTGCCAACCGAGCCAACTCGGATGCTCCTGATCGGCGGTAGCGTAGCGTTTGGCGGTGCGGATGACAAATCAAGCTCCGATGCCCGCGTCACACTCCTTCGATGAAGATGAATGGGTGCGATTCGACGGGCATGAGCAGATCATGGCGTCCCACGTGCAGGCTGTTCGACTCGCGTATAAAGGGAAGCGGTGGCGTCGCGGTACAACGTTGTCCAGGCAGGGCTGGCGGCGAAGTGTTCGTCGAAGCGCGACCGTGACCTGGTTAGTGCCAGACCGATGTCTTCATACGCCGCGAACGCGTCGATCGATTCTGGGGTCCTTAGGAAGCTGCTGTATTGCAGCAAGCCGTCGTCTCGATAGAGCTCGCAACGATCGTCAATGTAGATCTGCACCTGCGGAGAGGCGAAGATGAGGTAGCCGCCGAGGCCCAGGTCGTTGAATACCTTGACGTGCTTTCTGAAACATTCGTGGCACGGGCGTCTCGCCCGTGTCAACACCGCCGAGACGGCGGTGCCACAGGGGCCCTGTGTCGACACCGCCGAGACGGCGGTGCCACAGGGGTTCTGTGTCAACACCGCCGAGACGGCGGTGCCACAGGGGTCCTGCGTGCCGCAAGCGTCCTCGGGCGTACGCTTGGTCTCGCGTTCCAGACCAGCCTCCTGGCGGCTGACATACTGACGCAGCACGTTCGTGGCCTCGATCGGCCAACGGCTCGCGTCCAATTGAGACCATCCCGCGCCGATCACCGGGCAGGCGATGGCGTTGGCCTGGAGCGTCAGTGCCAGGATGAACACGGCGATCGGGATCGTCGCCGGGCGAAGCCTGGTTCCTGGCCGACGCGCCCCGGTGTTAAGAGGTGGGCTACTCGGCCGAGCGAATCGTGTGACGAATGGACTGTGTGGCAGCATGTCGGCGATGGCCACGGCAGCAGTGACCGCGAAGAGCGGGCCGTGCCGAATTCGGGTGAACGTCAGGACGAGCCAGACGAGCGGCATGAGCCAGGTGACGCGCGGATGCCGGCGCCATGTGGTGGCCAGGAGACCAAGGTAGATGCCGGCAAGTGCCAGGATCATGGCGCCTTCGGTGGAGAGGACCTGCATCGGGGCGTGCTCAACGATGAGCTTCGGCAGGACCTCGGAGTGCATCAGGCTGATCCAAACCCGAGGCAACGATGGGCCGTAGGGGTTTGCGAGGACCGCCACGAAGGACAGAGACGCAGCCACGCCGATAATGACCGGCGGTGCGACGGGCTTCCATCCGCGGGCACGGGCCCACGGAAGATGGTGCCATACCAGCCATGCGAGCAGCACGCAGGACGAGGTGGCGATGCCGCCGAGGGCGCCGCCGTGGATGTTGGCCCACAAGACATAGAGCAGGGGCAGCAGGAGCAGGCGGCTTGCGTTTCGTCGCCCGGCCTCGACGTCCGCGAGTTGGGCGAACATCCAGGCCATCAGGGCGATGGTCACGATATGGGGCCTTGGGAGGAAGTGATAGCTGCTGGCGCCAACGACGAGCAGGACCAAGACCGCGCAGGCAGGCCAAGGCAGGCCAACGCGGGAGAATCGGCCTGTCAGGAAAGCGTAGGTCGCGGCCAACAGCGTCACGGCGGCAAGCACGAGGCCGTCCAGGCCCGCGAGGCGGTACAACAGGGCCATGCCGATCTCGCCGAGCCATTGCTGGGCGATCCACGGTTGACCGTGGCAGGTGAAGCTGAACGGATCGCTCCGCACCAGTTCGCGGGTCTGCAGCATCTGCTCGCCGACGACCGTGTGCCACAGCGTGCCGGGATCACCGAGCATTTTCGCCGGGGCAAGCCACAGGAGCGCTACCCACAGGAGGAGGAAGCACGTGGTTTGGGGTGTCCACCATTTGGAGCCTGCCGCGTCCATCGTAGCACGTATCGGCCGATGGACGAGCCGGCTACGCTAACGAGGTGGCTGGCATGAAGGATATCGGAACTTCGCCCGTGAAGAACACCCGGCAGCAAGCGGCGGCTGATCCGTCAGACGGCACGGCCTCGGCAAGTTCGGCGTGCGGGCTTGCATCGTTGATTCGCCGGCCTGCTGGGCCGAGGCGGTTTTTCGGCTGACGCGGTCGCGCGGGGCGATGGTGCCTTGGGGGATGCTCCAGTCTTCGCGGGAGTAGAATCGCCATTCGCCGTTCTCGACCCGCGTCAAAAAGACCTCGCCCAGATCGTCGAGACACGCGCTAAGCGGGATCAAGCCGGTCGCGCCCTTGTACGGCCGGACCCGATGGGCCAGCACGTCCCGGATCTTCGCGCGGTTCAGGCCGGCAGTCTGGATGCCCCAGATCAGCATGTTCATGCCGTCGAAAGCGTGGGCCGCGTAGGTCCCCGGCTCTTCGTTGAAACGCTGCGCATATGCCTTGCGGAAGGCGTCACAATCCTCGTCCGGCCGCGCCGGGTTCCATGGATATGCGCAGACGACGCCTTCGGCATTCTCGCCGGCGATCTCGAGGAACTCGTCCGAGACGCACCGGTCGCAGGCGTAGTATGGCTGCTCCATGCCCATGGCCCGCATCTGATTCAGGAGCTTCGCCCCCTCGATGGCGTCTCCCCAATGGACGACGGCCTCGACGTTGCTGGCCTTCATACGCTGGAGCTGGAGCGAGAAGTCGTCGATGCCGACCTTGTAGGCCATCTCCAAGATGACAGGGTGACCGAGACGGCGGCTGCCGTCTCTGATCTCACGCACGCCGAATCGCCCGTACCGGTTGCTGGCCCGCACGATGCCGAGCCGTGTGTATTCCAGTTTGCGGTACAGGTAGTCCACCAGCAGGTAGCCCATCTGCCGATCGTCGCCGATGCAGCGGAAGACCCACGGGATGTTCGTCTCAATGAACGTCGGATCGGTGTCGCCGCTGTTCATCATGGCGATCTCGGCCTTCAGCGCCACACGGATGGCGATGTGGCTGTTGGCCCCGTCGATGGTGCCGAGGATGGCCCAGACCTTGTGCTTGTAGGCCAGCTTGATGATCTCGTTGCCGGAGGCGCCCCACAGGCCGTTGTCGTTGGCGATGACCAGCTCGAAGGGGATGTTCCGCTTGAGGTACCCGCCGCGCTCATTGGCCTGCTCGATAGCCAACTGGGCGCCGCGCAGCATCGGAATGCCCAACGACTCCTCGTGGCTCTTACCACCGGTGGCGACCGACACCGTGCCCATGATGGGGCCGATGAAGCCGATCTTCACGGTGTCAACGTGCTCAGGCTCGGGAATCGCCCGGCCGGGACCGGTGTACTCCATCTGCTCGAGGAAGTGCTCCTTGTACGGCGTGACGTGTCGGAACGGCTCGACGTCCGTCGCGGAGTAGGCGTAGTTGTTGTCCTTCTTGAGGACCAGCTTCGGGACTTCATAGGGGCCGACGTCGATCACCTTGAGAAGCCCTTCTATATCCGCCTTGTCGGCCTCCTCCGCGCTGGCCTCCCCCGCGCCGCCCCCACCCACGTCGGCTGCCTGGGCCTCGGCCGACTCCTTATCGGGCGCCGTTGACTCCGCTGACGTCGCCTTGGCCGGCACTCCCGTCTCGCCGGTCGCTTCTTCCTCCGCCACGGCAGGTTGCATGGCTGCAATCAAGGCAAACACGGCGCAAAGCCCCATCACCACCAAGCCTGCAAGACGTCTCCCGTTCATCGCCTTCACCTCCGGATGACCGGCTGCTGCCAAGAAACACCTCAACTCAAGGCTGTGGCACAGCGCGGCCTCTGGCCGCAGCCAAACTGTGGCACAGCGAGGCCTCTGGCCGCAGCCAAACTGTGGCACAGGCGTCCCGCCTGTGACCCCACCGGCTTCGGCGCCGGTGCCACAAGCGCCATTCCATGTCCGCACGGGCTGAAAGCCCGCGGCCCTTCTGTCGTATCGCAGCCCTTCCGTGATCCTCGTTGCGTGCCCATCTACTTCGTCTTGTTGTTGCCTCTGTATATTACTCTTTTCGCACCTCTGCCGGCAACATATCCGTCGTGGTCGCCGCCACGGAGTCCCGCGTAGTATCCCCGGCCGATGGCGTGGCCGAGCCCCTTGGACGTGCCCAGCCACGCGTCGTCTCCATCGAATTCCACCCATAGGACGTAATTGTGCGGCAGATTGGGCGGCGTCTCGATCTCGGCCAAGACCTCCAGCCCGCGCTGGACAACGGCCCTGCCCCGATGCGTCTTGTGGTCCACCGTGTACTTCACCCACGTATCCGTTGCAAAATCGGCCAGGACGCCGAGCCCCTTGTCCGTGGCGAACCAGGCTTCGTTGGCACCCCGGCCCTTGACGGCGTTGGTGAAGTTGCTGGGCAGGCCGCATTCATGGTCGAAGAAGCATCGCCAGTGTCGCCCGTCGTACCGGCCCACGCCGAAGTAGCTCGACACCCACAGTGTCTTGTCGACGTAGCTCACGCCGGTGGTGATCACGTGCATGACGCCGTCGTCGCGGTACAGGTCGATCTCCATCTCGCCGTCGGGATCGAGGTAGTCCTTCCAGGTGCCCTTCTCGACATCGTACTCGAGGACCGCGCTTCCCCAGATGCCCAGGTACACAAGGCCGTCGGCATAGCAGCAGCCGTAGTTCCAGATCTCCTCCATCGGGGCGTTCTTCTCGGTGAAGATCGACCACTCGCCGGTGACCGTGTTGTATCGGCTGGCACCGGCGGTGGTGGCCGCCCAGATGTTGTCGTGCTCCACGCATACGCCGTAGACGACGTCGTTAACCAGACCGCTGTTGAGCTGATGCCAGTGGTCGAATCGCCCGCCGCTGAACCGGGCCAGCCCGCCGCCGAACAGCCCGAGCCACACCTCGCCGGTCTTCGGATGGACGTCGATGGACGAGACGACACGCCACGGCAGGCCGTCCGCCTCGCGCCACGATCGAATCTCGCGCGTCTTCTTGTTCAGGCAGGCCAACCCGTTCTCCGTGCCGATCCATACGCGATCCCCGTCGGGTTTGACCGCAAAGATGTGATCGTTGGGCAGGCCGTCCTTCGTCGTGAAACTCTCCCAGTTTGTGTACACATAGGGCATACCAGGTTGGCCCGCCGCCTGCTTTGCCTTCGCCGTGTCTGCCGTGTTTGCCGGGTTTGCCTTGCGAGCAGCGAGCTTCGCCTCCACGGCGTTGGGCGTTCTGGCCGCCTCGTCCGCCCGAGCTTCCGGCGCGAGGCACGCGAGAAGTCCGAACGAAAGGGCCGCCAAACGGCAAGCCGCATGAAGGCCGAGGTCCGCACAGCGGACCCCGCGGAAACCTCCGCGGCAAAGGGCCACCGAGCTTGCCCTCGGGATGGCTGCATCACCAGTCGGCGAGCACCCCCCGGCCAAGGCCGGGGGCTCTTGCGATCTGTCAGACGCTCGAACCCCGAAAACCGTGGACCCTCGAACTCTCAGACCCCCGAATCCTCGAATCCTCGGACTCTCGAATCCTCGAATCCTCGAACTCTCGAACCCTTGGATCCTCGAATCCTCAGATCCTCGAATAAACAGCGCACGCATCAATCCACCTCCCGGATAGACATCACAGCGTTTTGAGGAACTCGACCAAGTCATTCAACTGGTCCTTGGTCATGTCGTTGCTGATCCCGTGTTGGTCGTACGGGTTGTAGTCCGTCCAAATCTGCTCCAGCGTCTCGGCGATGCCGTTGTGCAAGTACGGCGCCGAGTCGTAGACGTTGTTCAAATGCGGCACGTCGAACTCGGACTCGCGGTCCAGCCACATCTTGGTGCCAATGTCTCGCCGTGTGCGGTCCGTGTAGTACGGGGGAGAATGGCACGTTGAACACCGGTTGTCGACGGGAATGATCCGTCCGTCGTTGGTCATCATCCGATTGAAGACGATCTTGCCACGACGCTGGGCGGGCGTGAGTTCGCCGCCGACCGGCCGATAGCGGTTCGGCGGGCGCGGAATCGTGCAGATGTAATTGTCCAGCGCGGACAACTCCTCCGGCGTGAAGGGCTGAATGCGCGTGAAGAACACCGCCAGCCGCGGGCCGCACTGACGCGACAGGCTGGGATTCGTCCCCTCCCACTTGAACGGCGCCGTGTCGAGGATTCCCCGGAGCGTGCGGTTGTCCACCGGGCTGATGCCGACCCCGTCGGGCTCGATGTCGTACGTCAGGCCGTCGATGTGACCGTCGGGGTGGCACGAATGACACGAGAACTGGCGATGAAACGTGATGTCCGCGCTGTGAAACAGCCGCTCGCCATAGCGGACCTTGGTGATCTCCTTCGGGCCGCCGAGGTCGATCCGCGCCACGGCGTCAAGCTTGGCAACGTCGATGACGGTGATCGAGTCATCGAGGGCGTTGGCCACGTAAGCGGCCTTCCCGTCATGCGAGAACAGCACGCCCCGCGGGCTGTTCTTCGTTGGGATGTGCTTGACGACAAACTCCGTCGGCTTGCCCAGATGGTTCGGAAAGATGTGCTCGCGTTCGTACGGCGTTGCGCCTCGCAGCATCTTGATCAGCTTGCCGCAATCAACCACCGCCACGCGATCCGAGCCGCTGCTTGTGACGAAGGCGTACTTGCCGTCCGGACTGATGGCGACGTCGGCCGCGTCCGGGAAGCACAAGTTTGGCTCGTCGAGCAGGACCTGGTCAACCCTCCAACCAGATCGTGTTGAATCGGGGATCTTATCAACCGAAGTGCGCCCGCCGGCCAAGGCCGGCGGCTCTTTGGGTTTCCAGATGACGCCCATGCCGTTGGTGATCGTCCAGCCCTGAAGCAGCCGCGTCATTGGCACCAGGTTCTTCGTACGATTCAACGTGATCAGGGCATACTCGCCGCTTGGATGCCAGGCAATGCCCTGCATCAGATTTGCCCCAGCGACTTCGACCCGGTTCTCCACAATGCCCCGATCTGTGTCAACAATCGTCACCTCCGAAACGGACGGCGTTCGGAACTTGACGAACCTCGACAGAGTGTTCGTGGCCGCGACCCGCTTGCCATCCGGGCTGATGGCCAACGACCACGGGCCGCGGCTGGCCGTCAGGCGCTTTGTCTCATCCAACGTCTCTGCGTCGATCACCGAAATGCTGTCCGCCGAGGTGTTGAGCACGTAGATCCGTCTGCCCGATTCATCCGTGAGCACGCCGTGCGGCTCATCACCCACATGGATTGTCTGTAGGACGCGGCGGGTCCGCGTGTCCATGACGGCCAGGCTGTCGTCCAGCCTGTGCGTCACGTACGCGCGGGAGCCGTCGGGGCTGAACGTGACGTCCGTGGGTTGGCCGCCGGTCTCGATCTCGGCGACGGCCTTCCGCGACGCGACATCCACAACGATGACGGTGTTCGAGGCCTCACATACAACGTAAAGCTCCTTGCCGTCGGGCGACAAGGCAAGGTTAAGCGGGGTCTTGTAGCGAGGACCCAGAACGCGCTTGGCCTCATCGGGCGGCCGCGTCGGGTGGGCGATCATCTTCATGGCGGCCGCGCAGTCGAACTTGCGCCCGTGGGCGTTTTCGTGACACGTCATGCACGTCTTCTCTGTGACCGGCTGAAGGCCGGCCTGCTTCGCCGCGCGCTGGTCGCGCATGATGGCCTCGGGACAGTACTCGCTGCCGGGACCGTGACAGTGCTCGCACTGGACGCCGTCAGCGGGGTCAAATCCGTCCATCATGCGGTCCTGGCTGGACGCGCCCGTCGGTGTGGCCCCAGGTGCGTGACACCGCAGACACTTCGCGCACGCCTGTGGATCGCCCTGGATGCCCGCCTTCGCCGCCATCTCGTAGCCCGCGGGCGTCCCCAGCACGGCGTACGCGCGGGCATGCCTGCCAAGCCGCCACTTGCTGAACTGATAGTTCATCATCATGCCCTGGTGGCACTTGGCGCAGGCCATCACGCCGACGTACTTGCGTTTGCTCGCGATGTCGCCCGGGTTTGCTGCGGCCGCCGCGCTCAAGAGCCCCCGACCTTGGTCGTTGGGTTCGCCCCGGTCGCAGTCTCGTTTCGGCACGGGATGGGCGATGGCCTTCATCCCGGCCTTCACGTCAAACACCGGCGAGGTCAGGATGGCCACGTGCGAGCCCTTCACGTTGTGGCAGGTCATGCACATCTGCTCGTTTGGCATCATCAGCCCCGCCGCCATGGCCTTCTGCCGATCCATCATGACCTCGCGGGACATGTATTCACTGCCGGGGCCGTGGCACTTCTCGCACTGAACGCCGTCTTCCAGCAGGAACGCATCCTCCTTCTCCCACGCCTCCGCGTTGGCCGCCGTCGCGTGACACCCCAGGCACATGGCTGCCTTCTGCGGCTCCTCGGGAATGCCACTCAGCTCGGCGATCTTCTTCGACGCTGGGTTCCACAGGCACGCGTACGCCTCCGCATGTTTAGATGCCCGCCACAGGCTGAACGGGTGCCCGGCCGCCTTGCCCGAGTGACACTTCGTGCAAGTCTTGACGCCCACGTAGATCGGGTGCCTGTCCGGCACGCCTGATTCGTCCGCCCGTGTGGAGCCCGCCGCACCGACAATCGCCACCGCCGCAAAACAAACATGCCATCTCATGGTATGCCGTCCCTCTCGCGATTATCCCTGCAGCGCAGTAGATCGAGCAGCCGCGTCCAGCAGGCCCCGACCTTGGTCGGGGACGGCCGGGCGCCAGCGTCCAAGACTACCCCCCGGCCAAGTACGTGTTTAGCGGGGTGGCATGGGTAAGCGGAGCCGCCAGCGGCGGCGGAGCTTACCCGTGGGCATCCAGTCCAGCCCGTTCTCACTGGTACTGAACGACCCGCCCTCGTTGGGCGTGTCGTTCGTGACCCGTGCCGCCACGTTTGAACGCTAGACACGTGCCCGGCCAAGGTCGGGCGCGCTTCCGAGTCCAGCGGCGTGACCTTGTGCTGTAGACCTACCTTGCCGTCTTGAATGACCTCGAGGATTCGATTGGCCTTGACGTCCTCCAGCTTCGTCGTTCGGCCGTCCGGCCAACGGATTTCAACACGATCGGCTTTGGTTGCCTGACCCAGGCCGAAATGGGCCCGTGGATCGCTTTGCGAAAGGTAACCAGCTACCGCGGCCACCTCGTGTATCATCTGCATCTTGCCCACGACGACCGTGACGCGTGCGCCGATTGCCTCGACCTTGGTGCCGGCCAGCTTGGGGGCAACCGTCAGCCAGTTGTTCTTGTTCCCACCGTCGTTGCGGAGCAACTTGGCCGGCCCGTTGAGGTTCATAACCAGGATGTCCACGTCGCCGTCATTGTCGTAATCCGCGAAGGCGGCCCCGCGACCGACGTGCTTCTCGCGAAAGTACGGCCCGGACTGATCGGCCACGTCGACAAACTTGCCGTTGTGGTCGTTGCGGACGAGCACGTCTTCTTCAGCGTACTCGTGGTGGGGGTTGCCGGTCGCGACGAAGACGTCGAGGTAGCCGTCGTTGTCATAATCAAGGAGCCCGCCGCCCCAGCCGGTATACTGACCGCAGATCACGGCCAGATTACTTGGCGCCGTGACGTCAATGAAGAAGTTCCCCTTGTTGATCAGCAGGCAACCGTACGCCATATCCGGGATGAGCACGTCCAACAAGCCGTCGCGGTCGACGTCACCAATCACCGGCCCCATCGAGGAGGCGCCCTGACCACCTTCCCCGAAGGCCAATCCCCATTGGAGCGTCTGATCCTCGAACGTGCCTTTGCCCATGTTGACGTAGTAGCAGTTGGGCGTGGCGTCATTCGTCACGTACAGATCTATGCGACCGTCGTTGTTGAGATCCGTCGCCACGGCGCTCATGGCGCGGCCGTCGGGAAAGTAGAGCCCGGCTTCTTTCGTGACCTCCGTGAACGTGCCATCCCCGTTGTTGCGGTACAGCCGGTCTGCCTGCGCCCTGTAGCTCAACGGGCCGGGATAACCGGCCGCCGCGTAGAAGTCGCGGAACCTGCCCGCGTCGTACTCCAGGTAATTGGCCACGTAAACATCGAGGTCCCCGTCGTTGTCGTAGTCCAGCCACGGGGCCGACAGGCTCCAACGCGGGTCTCCAAGCCCAGACCGGGCGGTGACGTCGGTGAACGTCCCGTCGCCGTTGTTGCGGTAGAACACGTTCGGGCCGTAGTTCAATACGTACAGGTCCACGTCGCCATCGTTGTCGTAGTCGGCTGCCGAGGCCCCCACGCCGAATCCCTGATGGCCCACACCGGCCTCGTCGGTGACGTCGGCAAACGTCCCGTCGCCGTTGTTCCGATAGAGCGCGTTGGCCAGCTTGCCGCGGAGGTCCCTGCCGAGGTTGTCGTTGACCTCGCGCAGCCAGCACCCATCGAGCAGATAAATGTCCAGGTACCCATCACCGTTGTAATCGAAGAAGGCGCCGCCCGGCCCGGTGCCTTCGACGATGTTGCTGAGGTGGTGATCGCCGTAGCTGTGCTTGAAACGAATACCGGCCTTCTCCGTGACATCTGTGAACGTCGGCAAGGCTGGGCCGGAGGCCGCAACCAGCCCGGCGGTGAGCAAGACCAGGATTGGCGTCGACAACGCAGTCAGAAGTACCCCTGGCTTCAAGCCACGCAGCGCCCGACAGACGACAAGCCTCGACTCAGATGGCGCCGCGCAGGCTGAAGCCCACGGCTCGTCAAGATTGTCTGCGCCAGGCGCTCCCGAGGCTGCCATGAACGCTCGCTTCATTCTTCGCCCCCGTTCTTGTCACGACGTCGCACGGTGTCCGTGCCGTGTTCCGAAGCCGCGGTGAGCTCATCTGGGCCGGGGATGCCGTCCCAGTGTGCGCCCAGATCAATCCATTCCGTGAAGCTCAGCTTTTCGTCGTCGGTCAGTTGGCTTGCCGCGGAAGGCGGGGGCATCACGGGAAACGTCTGGCCGGGCTTGTAGCTCTTGTCCCAGGGACGGGACGTGTTGCGGCCGAAGATCCGCCATATCAATGGGCTGCTCCGTGCCTGTCCCGGCTGCACATACATGCCGACGACCGGCTTGTCCTTCGCGACCGGAGTCGCGAAGACAGCGAGCAGGCTCACGTACGCGCGGTTGAACAAGCCTTGCCTTTCCGCACGGAGGTCCAGCCCACCTTCTTCCCCCGTATGACACGACGCGCACTTCTCGGCGATGATCGGCATGACGTCCCGACGGAAATCGACGGTGCGTCGCTTCTCGGCCGGCAGCGTCAGCTTCATGGCCGGACGCCGAACGGCCTGGACGAACCAGTTCTCCGGCGTCAGTTCCGGGTCTTCATGACAACCGATGCACCCCCGCGGCTCCCGATGCTTGACCCAGATCCAACCGCAACTGCGGAGGGCCATCCCGTTTTCATCGAGCGTCTGAAGCTGCACCGGCACGTCCGCCGGCAACTCGATCTGGAATGACCCGTCCTCCTCGACAAGGACTTGCCCCAGCAGTCGCCTCTGCACGACCGGCACCAAGCCGTTGACCGTCGCGGGTCCGCCAAATCCCACGGTCGTGTCATCGGGTGAGCGGACCGCCGGATCGTCGACCGACGGCGGCACGCCTTCGATCACTCGCAGGCCCCGAATCATACCCGGCTTCATATGTGACATGACGGCGGGGTCCGTCAGGTACGCATTGAGGCAGTATAGGATGCCCGTGGGATACTTCTCGTTGACCACGCTGGACCGCCCGTCCGGCTGCGGGCGCGGTGTCAGGACCTTGGCATGGATATCGTGGAACCGTGGATCGTCGAAGATCAACTGCTTACGCCCAGTCCGCGGATCGAGTCGGTAGATGCCGTGCGTCTTGTTTGGTCCCTGTGGCCCAGGCATCCCCCCCGTGGACATCTCCTGCGGTACTAGCGTCCCACCTGCGGACATCTCCTGTGGCACAGGCGTCTCGCCTGTGGACATCTCCTGTGGCACAGGCGTCTCGCCTGTGGGCGACGTACCATCAGCAGGACGGCAGGAGACCAGCACCGCGCCGTCACGAAGCGGCGACGGCGAGTGGTATAGCATCACCGGATCATCCGTGATGGATCGATGTGAATAAAGGTTGCGCCGCAACGCTACCGACGCCAGTTGTCCCGCGCCGTCCCACGGCACACTGTCTGCCTCGACGAATACCACAAGCCCGTCGGTCGTCACACACGGCATGTGCTTGATGCGCCGCCCCTGATCACCGCACACGAGGGCGTAGTCCGCGCCGTCCGTGTTCACACCGAACAGCGCCACCCGCCCCAGAAGGCCTCGACGCAGGTCCATCCGCTGCCAACCCGCCAACAGCACGCGGCCATCGTCCATCAGGAACGGGTCCACATCGCCGCTGAGGTTCATCGTCAGCCGGCGCACCGCGCTGCCGTCGAGCTTGCAACTGTACAAGCTCGTTGCCGCGCCGGTGCCGTGCTCGTTCATCATGCCCGCCGCGTCGCTGACGAACATGATCTGGTACCACGGCTCGGTCGAGACGATGGTATACAACGTCGCCTGATACGCCGGGCTGCGACAGTTTCCCAGGTCCTTCGTGATCTGCCTGACGCCGGACCCGTCGGAGCCCATCTCCCAGATGTTCCACAGGTCTTGCGGCCCTCGTCTGGCCGCGAACAAGATGCGCTGGCCGTCAAACGAGACATCGAGCCCACATGCGCTGCTGAAGCCCTCCGTCAGCTCCCATAGCTGACCATCTGGATCCAGGCGGACGATTCGCCCACCTTCGCCGTAGTCAGCCCGTAGCACCCCCCCCACGAGCGGCGCTTGCTTCTCAATATCCCGGCCGGTGGGGATCTGGGTGAAGACGATCGGCGAGTCCATTCGAGGAATGACGACGCCGGACGCCCGTCCCACGCGCGGCTCGACAAGGAGCAAAGCGGCAACGGCAGCAAGGACGAACCGACCTGTTGTCAATGGTCTGCTCATCTCGGGCTGTCTGTCCCATTCCCAGAATGGCCTTGTGTTGGTCGCAGATCAGTGCACGCGCAGGCGATGCACGGACCCTGCCCGGTCTCAACAGTGTACCGTTTCGGGCTTCGCAAGGCCAGTCTGATGTCAGCCTTGGGTCGTCGTTGTGCACGAGTGCCAGTGGCGCAGCAGGACAGTGACGAACCACAATCCGCCAACGGCGTAGCCTGCCGCCGCATACCAGAAATGCTCTCCCCACTCGGCGGCAATGCTCGTGACGGCCGTACCGGCTCCCACGGCATAGAACAGGAGAAACACCAGCACGAAGCTGCCGAAGAAGTACCGGTCCACGCTGCGGAGCTTGTGGTTGCTCTCGAGCCAGCTTTCCCAGGTCGTGATTTCCTCGATGCGAGGCTCTACGTATTCCCTCAGGTACCTTCCGGCGCGGATGATGCCGTTCTGTTCGGTGATGAAGGCCAGCATGAGCACCAGCGTGATAAACGGCATGGAGGCCGTGGCAAAGGCGCCGCCCCACCGCTGGGCAGCCAAACCGGCGGCCGGGATGAACACGGCGGCAAGAATCAAGATCACGAAGGCTCGAGCTTTGCTTGCCCGTATCTCCTCACGGAGCGTCAGATACTGCTGTTTCATGAACTCCTCTTCGGACATGGCTAGTTCTCCACGCTGCGACCCGCTTGCGCCGAATCTCTGAGTGTGCCTCGCAAGGGCAACGAAACCCCCTATGCTACACAAACTGACCGGTTCGTGCAAAGAAGAGCCGCGGGCTTCAGCCTGCGCGGCAGGCCAATCGCTTTCTCAGGTTTCGCACCCTGTTGCGAGATTGACCCGTGGTGGGCAACCGGCTTCTCGGTGCCGTCAAGCCGGATGGCCCGTCTGCCAGCCGCCCGCGTGGAGACCGGATTCGCGAGAATGCGATTGACCTGGTCTGCGCAGTCTTCCGCGCCGGTGCTGAACGCTCACTGTTTGGAACGGTCCCGCCTCGACGGCGAATCCACCAGACAATGTATGCTATCAGAGCCGACGATCTCGGGCAAGGCGCCTGGGTCACTGAACCCGCTGTGGCAAACCTCAGGCGTTTGGTCTTAACAAGGTCCGTTTGGCGCTTGCGGTCTCTGCCGGGTGCCGAGGAGCGCAGGCCAAGGGTCCATGACACAATCGGCGGCGGGGTGCCACTGGCAGCTTGTCTGCCAGTGTCCGTGTAGGACACTCTCCGTTGAGGCACTGGCG
>JAFGQA010000474.1 GCA_016935885.1 Phycisphaerae bacterium
CACGCTTGCCTGTGACTGTGGCACGGGCGCCAAAGCCCGTGAATCCACCGCCGAGACGGCGGTGCCACAGGTGCATCCAACCGTGAACTGCTCTAAACACGTGCAGGCCACGGCCTCGATACGTGCCACCGGCGCTACATCCGGTCCAGTGTGGAGATTCCCAATAGGCCCAGCCCCAGCTTCAACGTCCTCGCCGTCAGGTCGCAGAGCCGCAGGCGCGAAGCCTTTGTGGTCTCGTCGGGGGCCTGCAAGACGGGACAGGACTCGTAGAAGGTCATGAATCGTCCGGCTACGTCGTACAGGTACTCGCAGAGGATGTTCGGCAGCAAGGCGTCCGCGACGGCGTCGATCGTCTCGGCCAACCGCAGGATGCCCAGTGCCAAGGCACGCTCGGCCGGGTGGCCCAGCGCGATGGCGGATTGCGGATCGCGGATCGCGGATTCGCCTGATTCGGCACCCTTTCGATAGATGGAGCGAATCCGGGCGTACGCATAGAGCATGTACGGGGCGGTATTGCCCGCAAGGGCCAGCATCTTGTTCCAACTGAAGACGTAGTCGGTGTTGCGGTTCTGACAGAGGTCGGCGTATTTGACAGCGGCAATGCCTACGGTCTCGGCGATGCACTTGATCTCGTCGTCGCTGAAGCCACGCCGTTTGTCCGGATCAGCTTCCGTTTCACGCACAAGCGTCTCGGCACGCTGGACGGCCTCGTCGAGGAGGTCCTTGAGCTTGACATTCTCGCCCGTGCGCGTCTTCAGCATTTTGCGGTTTTCGCCGAGGACGGAGCCGAAGGCGACGTGCTCGAGTCGGATTTCAGAATCGCCCTTCTTTGTCCAATCGAGTGCCCGGACCGCGGCAAACAGCATTTGAAAGTGCAGCTTCTGCGGAGCGCCCACGACGTAGAGGACCCGATCCGCGCCAAGTCCTCCCCCCTTGTCTCGTAGCACCTCAGCCAACCGTTTGTCATTTAACGGGATGGGATGTCGGTCGGGGTGTGCCGTTCGGTACAGCACGCCCGCAAGATCAGTGGTGGCATAAAGGAACGCGCCGTCCAACTTCTGAATCAGCATGGGTAGCGGATCACCATCGGGACCTTTGAAGGCTGGCGTGCCGTCGGCGTTTTCCAGGAACACGCACAGTGCCCCCTGATCCTCGCGGCACACCGCGCGCAGTGCGCCGGGTAGGTCCTTTCCTTCAAAGCCGCGACCGTGAGGGAGCGGTGTCTCACGAGCTTGAGCATCCCCTGTCAACCCGTCGCAAGACTGTGGCACCGGCGTCTCGCCGGTGGTTTTCACGGTCAGGAACGGCGTTTCCGAACCGCTGTTTTCCCTTCTACCACGGGCTGCTGTGCTGCCGTTTGCTCCCTTACCGTCGCGGCTCCGGAGGGCCGCACGGAGCTCTTCGACCACGCCCGGCAGGAGCGGATTGTAGAAACTCTCACCCCGCGTGTGCGTATCATCGAGGGCGACCCCGAGTCGGTCATACAGGGCAGCGATACCATGCCAGGATTTCGCCGTCACGTGCTTCCACGCCGTCATCTCAGGTTCGCCGCCGCTTTGTAGTTTGCCCACGGCCTGACGCGCGCGCTGGGCGAAGGCAGGGATTGACATCTTGGCATTGCCGGACCGGTAGATCGTCTCCAATTCCCCCGGATCGTCCGGCAACTCCGACCACAGGACCGAATCCTTCGTCAACTCGCGAGGCAGGAGACCCCGCTCGTACAATTCCTCCAGAATGATGCCGAACTGCGTCCCCCAGTCGCCGACATGGTTCTGCCGGATGACGTCGTGCCCCTCGAACTCGAGCACCCGCGCGATGGTGTCGCCGATGACGGTGCTCCGGAGGTGGCCGACGTGCATCTGCTTGGCGACGTTCGGCGAGGAGTAGTCGACCACGACGGTCTCACGCTCGGCCTCGGCCACCGAGCCGATGCCAAGGCGATCCATCGCCTCGTCTTCGGCCGTCGGGATCGATTCCAGCGATGATTGCAGGAACTCCGTCCTGAGCCGCAGGTTGATGAAGCCCGGCCCGGCGATCTCGGGTGGATCGCACATCTCAGTGAATGAGCCATCTGTCCGCAGGGAAGCCGATGTGGTCTGGTCGCTCATCAACGCGTCGGCAATGTGTTGCGCGACGTCGCGCGGCTTTCGCCCAAGCTTCTTGGCCAGGCTCATCGCCACGTTGCACTGGTAGTCGCCGAACTTGGGGTCGCCCGCCGGCTTGACCAGCGTGTCCATGCCTTCGGCGTCGTCGCCGAACGCGCCGACAAGGGCCGTCCGCACATACTCACTCAGCCGTGCCCGTATCGATTTCATCCCCATAGTGAACCGGTAATCCCCCCCCGGGTCAAAGCGCCGACCTCAGATCTGGCGGTCAGCGCCGACCTCAGATCTGGCGGTCAGTGTCCGCGACAGTTCAGGCCCATGAGAAGCCGGTGCCAGGCCGGTGCCACTGGCAGCTTGCCTGCCAGTGCGTCCGTGACAGTCTGGGCAGGTGCCACTGGCAGCTTGCCTGCCAGTGCGTGGTGCAGTATGGCCCCATGCGACGAACGGAAGGACCGCACGGGCGGGCAAGCCGCCCGTGCCACGCATAACCGAGTGCCCCTGTGGAGCGCCACAAGTCCTCGAACGCAGCCGGAAGCGTTACCTGGCATGGAAGGTCGCCGAAGGCGCCACCCGGCACGGAACGTAGCCCGGAGTGCCGCCCAGGATGGAACACCGCTGGATGTGTCACGGCCCCAGGTGGTCACAGCAGCTCGTCCGGCGCGGCCCGGCGTGTGATCTGCATGGCCCGGTTGGAGCGCAGTTGGCCCACTCGGCCAGCGAATTTGTTCTGACCCTCGACCCGCAAGATGAAGTCGCGGTCGGCCAACTTCTCGAGTTTGATGATGTCTCCCGGGGCCAACGAAAGCAGGTCGCGAACCCTCATCTTCGTCTCCGCCAGATAGGCCCGCATCTCCACTTCGGCGTGGCGAAGATTCTGGGTCACGTTGCGGACCTGATCCCGTGTGCTCGCCCCCCGCGAATACGCCAGCCAGCTTTGCGTGGCCAGCTTCCCGATCACAGGCTCGATGACGTTGAACGGAATGCAGATGCTCATCGTGCCGGCCCGCGCGCCGATCTTGATCTCGAAGCCGATGACGACCACGACCTCGTTGGGCGCCACAATCTGCACGAGGTGTGGGTTGCTCTCCGTTCCGACGATCTCGAACTTCACTTCGACCGTGTCCGACCACGCTTCGGACAGGTTGTCCAACGCCCGATCGAGGATCCTGTTCACAAGACGCATCTCGATCGACGTCAGGGGCCGCTGCGGGATGAAGATCTCCGTGTTCGTCCCGCCCAGGAGGCGGTCCACAATCGGATAGACGATCAACGGGCTGAGCTCCAGGCACATCTGGCCGTTCAACTGCGACGCGGACAGCAGATTGAAACACGTGGGGCTCGGCAGCGAATGGATGAATTCGCTGTACGTCAGTTGCTCGGTCGTGGCTACACGTGTCTCCACGATCGTCCGGAGAAAGGCAGACAAGGACGCGCCGAAGTTCCGCGCGAAGCCTTCATGGATCGATTGCAGGGCGCGCATCTGGTCCTTACTGACTCGCTCCGGCCGCTTGAAATCGTAGATGCTGATGTCCTTGTGCGCCTCGGTACTGCCGGCCTCGGCCGACCCCGTCTCGTCTACCTCCCCCGCCGATACGGCGTTGAGCAGGGCATCAACTTCGCTTTGGTCGAGGATGTCCGCCATGTATCCCTACCGGACGCGCGCAAGACGCGCAATCTCTGCGCTTAACTCGCAACGAACTCGCATCCTTATCGGACAGTCGGAGACAACCGCTTGAACCGCAACCTCCGCCAAACGGCACGCGGTCATCCGACGGACGCGACCACCCCAAGCCTCAACCGTGCGACGCACCCGGAATAATCCCATGGCAGCGAATAATCCGCGGACGCCGAACAATAGGAGTCCAGGAGCGAGACCATGTGTCCGCCCAGCAGCATTCATCACGGCGACAGAAACACGGCCACTGAGGTATAAGGAGACAAGCAATGTTCCATGATCCTGGCACCACCGTTGTTCGCAAGCGATTGTCATTCCCCTCCGTTCTGGTGATCAGCCTCGCCGGCATCGTCATGACGACAATCCTAAGTGCCTCCGCGATAGCGGTTTACGGCATTCGCCTTGTCGACAAGAAATCCGATAGTGTCATCGGCCTCGTCGAACAGGCCGCCAGGCGCCTGCCGGAACTCCAGAAGGCCCTTCCGCCTGCCCTCGCCGATGCGCTCAACGACGAAAGACGTCCCGACTACATCGAGAACCTCGATGTCTCTGTCCACTTCGGCGCGGCCGACCCACGCTGTGGCTATCCCCGTGCCGTCGTCGAGGTGGAAAACAGCGGTGACGAAGTCGTTTCGCTCCTCAGCTTGCGAATCGTCGGGCTCGACGAGAACGGCGACCCCGTGTTCGAGAGGAACACCTGGGCCGCCACGCCGCTCCAGATCGAGGACGAGTGGCGCGGCCCCCTCCTCCCGCACGAGACCCGCCGCTTCCCGGTCCATTGGTGGCGGGGCGGAAAAGCCGCCGACCTATCGTACGAAATCACCGATATCCGCGTTTGGCAAAGCCATGAAGCAGAGCCGTCCACCGACGCCTCAACCGCCATCGAGATCGCCGACGCCGATTAGGGCCAGTTTGGCGTAGCAACCAGGTGGTAAAAGGGAAAACAGCGGTTCGGAAACGCTGTTCCTGATCGTGAAGACCACCGGCTTTGGCGCCGGTGCCACGGTTTCGCCACGGGCTGATAGACCCGACTGCCGGAGCCGAGGTCCCTGCCGGCGGCCCCTTGACCTCGACCTGCAGCCGACCTACCCTCCTCACCCACCTGCTGGGGTCTCTGATTCGTGAATCGAATCGGCAGAGCCCGTTCTACCTCTCAGACAAGAGGACGCCGCTGCCTTGGTACGACGACGGAACACGCGACATCATGGAAGAAGGGCGTTGAAGCGCGTCGAACTGGTCCTGGTTGTGGCCGTGCTCGGCCTTGCGGCCTGGCTGGTCGTGCCCGCCCTCAGCCGAGCGAGGACCGCCGAGGCCCGGGACGCTTGTCTCGCCAATCTGGGCCAAATCGGCAGGGCCCTCGAAAGCTACCTCAACGACAACGACCAACGCTGGCCCTACGTGGCCAAGCTTGCATCGCTCAAGCTGCACGATCCGCCGTGGCCGACGCTGCGTGTTGTCCTGACGTCCTACACCGGAGACGACACCGCCCTGTTCCATTGCCCAGCGGACAGACGAACCTTGTCGTCAGACAGCCCGTTGCGAGGCAAGTTCTCGGCCACGACGACCTGGTTCGAGACCGAAGGCACCAGCTACGAATGGCAGTTCGGGGACGCCTATGGCGGCCACAGAGTGGGCGAGGAGTCCCTGTCTCAAGCCGATGGCTTCGGCCTCGGCCGGCCGGACCAGCCGTTGCTGCGAGACTTCGGGCTCTTTCACGAGGGCGATGGCGGTGGCACCTTCAACACCTTGAACGCGGATCTGAAGCCGCGTACAACACGAGCCGGGAGCGAGGGGTAAGCCTCGCACCGGCCGATGGCTCCGCCTTGGGCTGCCGCCCACCGGGCCCGCCCGCCTGGGTAAATCGAGGCCCCGCGGAGAATCGGAGATAACCCGTCATGACAGCGGACCAAATAAGGACGACGGTTAAACAACACCGCCGCGCGGCGCTCATCGGCGGCATTGCCGGCTTGGTGCTGCTGTTCGGCTACATCGGTTACAACTTCGCCATGACGCCACCGCAGCCCGACCTTCAGACGGCCAAGGCCGCGGAGGTCGTCGCCTACATCGCCGACGAACGCGGGTTGGCCAAGCTACCCCAGATCAACCAGCAGCAGTTCTTGATCCGCTGGCGGGACCTCGTCATGCGGGAGCCACAGAAGAAGGAGGAACTGAAGGAGTGCTTCCTCAGCCTCAACGACGACCAGCGCAAGGCCTTCTCCGATGCGGTCTTCAAGCACGTCAAGCGGACCTTTCTCGATGACGCGCAACAGTATCGGCAAACGCTGAAGGACACGCGGCATGAATTCCTCCGCAAGAAGATCGCCGAATACCATGAGCAGGCCGTTTTCATGAAGGATGTCGCCGTTGGGTTCAAGAAGCAGGTCAGCGGAACACAGGAAGACATGCAGAAGTGGGTGATGGAGCACACCAGCCCTGAAGAACGCGCCCTGGGAGAACCATACGTCGACGCCCTCAAACGCGTCAGGGAGCAAATCAAGAAGGAGGAGCGGGCACCAGAACCTCCGGCGGCGGATCCGGAGAAGCCTTAGAGCAGTTTAAGCTTGAGATTGCCTATGCCGCCGACGCCGATCGGAACCGCGACCGTGAGGGAGCGGTCAGCGTTCACCCTTGA
>JAFGQA010000475.1 GCA_016935885.1 Phycisphaerae bacterium
CAAATAGAACGACTGTACGCTCTGCCGAGAATCCTTTCTCGGCACCGGCTTCAGGACCGAGAAGGGATTCTCGGTCCAGCAATCGTAATCGCGTTTCCTGTGAAACGCGGTACTACTCTGCCGCCAGGATGCCTCGTTTCTGCAACAGTTCGGCAAGCTGGGCCACGCATTCTTCCAGCTTCATCTCGGCCGTCTTCAGGACCACTTCTGGCTTCTCCGGCGGCTCGTAGGGATCACTGATGCCGGTGAAGTTCGGGATCTCGCCGGTGCGGGCCTTGGCGTACAGGCCCTTGGGGTCGCGCTTCTCACACTCCTCGATCGGCGTGTCGACATAGACCTCTATAAAAGGGATGTCGGCGTCATCGTGCAGCTTTCGGTTGGCATCCCGGTCGGCTCGATAGGGGCTGACAAACGACGTGATGCTGATGAGCCCCGCGTCCGCGAACAGCTTCGTGACCTCGCCGATTCGCCGGATGTTCTCCTCACGGTCTTTTGCGGAGAAGCCCAGGTTCTTGTTCAGGCCGTGGCGGATGTTGTCACCGTCCAGGACGTAGGCGAGCCGCCCCTGCTGCACGAGCGCGTGCTCCAGTGAGAAGCCGATCGTGCTCTTGCCGCTGGATGGCAGGCCGGTGAGCCAGATCGTGCAGCCGCGTTGCTTCAGCAGGGCCGCTCGCCCCTGTCGACCGACGTGCCCTTCGTGCCAGATGACGTTCGTTGCTCTGATCTCTGTCATGTTGCTCCTTCCTGAGAGCGCGTCCCGAAGTCGCGACACCGGCGCCCCGCTGGTTTTTCATCACGGGAGGCTTTGGGACAGACCCCCACGTTGCACTGTCATACGAGATACTACGTGCCAGTTTACAGCCCCGGGTCACGCGGGGCAACGGCGAGCCGGGAAGCCTCTCGCCGCACGGTCGGATGGGCCCGGATCAGGCAATCGCACGCACACGGCCGACGTGCGTATTTGGTGAACGGCGCGCGTTGGCGAAGCTTCGCCGCGCCACCAGTCATAACGCGTAATACGGACCTGCCGCGAGGCCGTGGCGGCCGTGACACTTCCGCCGGCATTCGATGCTGGGTGCCACGGGCGGCTTGCCCGCCCGTGCGGTCTCTCCGGTGGGCGCATGAGGCATACACACTGGCAGGCAAGCTGCCAGTGGCACCAGCCTAAACTGCCACGAAGCCAAGGCGGTGGGGTGCATGACACTGCCGGCAGCGTTCGATGCTGGGTGCCACGGGCGGCCTGCCCGCCCGTGCGGTCTCTCCGGTGGGCGCATGGGGTATACCCACTCACAGGCAGACTGCCAGTGGCACCAGCCTGAACCGTCGCGGACCCAAGGCAGTGTTCAGTCGAAGATCGAGCTTGATTCCCGGCCTTGGGCCGGTAAGAATGAAGTATATTGCATGGTGGGAGCAGTGTGCCATCCCGCCCTGCAAGCCGCGAGATCGCACGCCGCCGAGGAAGTCAGCAGGTCCATCTGCGCGAAGGAGCCTATCATGCCACGCAATGTCCCTATCTGGTCGATCATGGTTTTCGCCCTTGTCGGTACGCCGTTGCTGGCCGGCCCGGGGGACCTCCTGAAACAAGCGATTGAAGAAAACGACGGCGTTGATGATGCCACGGCGGAGCAAGTCAAGAAGCTGGTCTGTCAGGCGGACAAGCTGCTCGAGCAGCGCAGCTTCGGCGAAGCCATCGAGCTGTACGAGCAGGCGTACCGCCTGGCACCGATGGACCAGTCAAACTATGTCCGGCTGCTCGTCGCCAAGCGGGCCGCCGGTCGGATGACGACGCAGGAGCAAGAGGCCCTGGAACTCATTCGCGCACAGGAATCGGCCAATATCGATCAGGCCTTCCGGCTGGCACGGATCGACATCCTCCAGGCGCGTCGGGCATTGCGGATGGGCGACGGGGAACTGGCGATGGTCAAGCTCGAACATGCCAAAGCGATGTTGGACGGCTTGCCGAAGCACGTGGACGACGCGCCGTATCGCCGGCTGTTGACGGAATTGCGCACAACCGCCGTTCGCAAGGCGAAGCAAACGGCAAACCGTGCCGACCGGACCGGGACGGCCTCGGTCGATCGCCCGGTTGGGGAGATGCCCGCGAATCCTCCCGGGCCGACGGGCGACGTGTTGACATTGATGGACGGGGCCGACGGTGCGGACCCTTTGCCCACCGGCGAGATCGTGGACCTCGATGCCTTGCTTGCTGGCTCCGATGACGATACACACGACTATGATCGGGAACTGGCCCGAGCCCGGCGCCTGAACCGCGTGGAATGGCTCCTGAGCAACAACGAGGCCGCGATGGCCCCGCTAGCGGACATGACCTTTCCCGCCGACTGGCCGGAGCGATCGAGCCGGCGGGCCAGGTATCGCGACGGCGTGATTTACGAAAGCCAACCGTTCACCGGCAAAGACGGCAAGACGTACACCACGGCGATCTACGACCTGGGCGATCTCGTGCATCCCGTGCCCAATTTCTACGCCACGTATCCCGGCACCGCCCGGATGCAGCGGATGCAGATGTTGGATCGCGACTACCTGCGAGAGCGGAGCCAGATCTTCAACGGATACGCCGATGACTTGGCGGCTGGTTTGCCGTTGCTGCACTTCTTCGGCGGGATCGACAACAACGCCGTCAGCACGCGAACGGATCCACGCGAGACCGACCGGATCGTTCGCATCATCGAGCGCTTTGTGAATGGCGGATAGCACCACAGCGCAGGGTTGCCCTGTACGTAGAAGGTCTTCACTTGTCCCGTGCTGTAGCACCGCATCGACACCCACGCAGTCAGCAACCACCGGCAGGAACATGTTTAGCGGTGTGGCATGGGTAAGCGGAGCCGCCAGCGGAGGCGGAGCATACCCGTGGGCATCCATTCCAGCCCGTTCTCACTGGTAATGAGCGTCCCGCCCCCGTGAGACGTGTCGTTCGTTACCCGCGCCACGCCGTTGGAAAGCTGAACACATACGAGGCCCGTGCCACAGGGGGTCTTGGGATAGGCATCAGGTGGGAGTTCCTTCCGCGCGGTCAACAAGGTCCGAGAAGTCGTTCTCGGCCCGCGGCGTTGTGGGTCTTTCGCCCCTTGCCGCCTGAAGTCTCATCTACGGCCCTGGCCTGCCCCGTGGGGCAGGTGCTCCATGACCACCCCTTCCCAACGCCTCCACGTGATACTATGCTACGTGATCATTGCTCTGTGGCTCGCCGTTGGCGCGGGGAATCGGGTCGCAGGCATCTTCACGACTCGCCGTTGCTGAAAGGAAACCCGCATGGCCGATCAGCCCCAGATGCCGACCAAGTTCCCGGAGAACGCCTACCGCGAGTTGAAACCCGGCGAAAAGTACGTCCCCATGATCCCGCCGGACATGACCGTGCCGGAGGTAACCAGCCGGGCAATCGTGTTCGGCCTCCTGATGA
Source organism: Phycisphaerae bacterium (assembly GCA_016935885.1). Next base: position 3,419 of record JAFGQA010000475.1, read on the forward strand.
ACATCGTCTTTTCGGTGGCGGCCACGTTTCTGGCCTTGAAGGCCGGGCAAGGCATCGAGACGGCCATCCCGATCTCAATCCTCGCGGTGGGGCTGTCGGGGTTCCTGTTGAAGACCGGTGGGCGAGCCAGCTCGATCCTCGAAAATGTCTATGTCCTGGCAATCAGCACGACCTCCGGCTACGTCGCCGGCGGCACGTGCTTCACGATGCCGGCGATCTACATCCTGGAACTCAACAAGCCCGAGCACCTGCACATTGGAAACCTCTCGCTCTTTCTCCAAATCGCGCTGGTGCCCTTCATCGGGGCCATCCTGGGGGCGCTGTTCCTGATCCCGTTCCGCCGGTACTTCGTGAAGGAAATGCACGGCAAGTTGCCGTTCCCGGAGGCAACGGCTACGAACGAGATCCTGGTGACCGGCGCCTCGGGCAGCACGAGCCAGGCGTGGATACTGATCTACTCGTTCATCCTCTCGGCGCTGTACACCTTCGTGGCCACGGGGTTCAAGCTGTTCAGTGACGTGTTCACCACCGGCCGAGCCGAGTTGCACGCAGTGGGCAAGAAAGCCGTGGAAGTCCTCGCCTTTGGCGACGAAGGCCTTTTTGCGGCATTGACTACCAAGGTCAAGGCCGTCTTTACGATGGGAGCGGGGGCCTACTTTCTGGGCCTGGGCTTCATCATCGGGTTGCGGTACGCCTCGATCATCTGTGCCGGTTCGTTCCTCTCGGTCCTGGCGATCACGCCGATGCTCGGGCGTCTCGACTTCGAGACCCTCGACCGGCTGAACCCCGCCTTTGAAGCAAAGGACGGGCCGGCGGAGGCGACGGCGCGCTTTAGTTTCCCCGCCAGCGCGATGGCGGTGTTGGACGACCTTGTCGCGACAGGCGAGGCCCCCGAGGGTGAGGAGACGGACGAGGCCAAGGCGGCGCGCGAGGCACGCCGCGACGGACTGTCCACCCAGTTGGCCGCCATGTTCCCCGAGGAGTATCAGATCGAGGAGCCCGCTAAGGTCGAGTTGACGGTGGAACAAGCCGGCAAGCGTTGGCGTTTCGAGGATGAACGCCGCGGCTGGATCATCAAGACGGGGGAAGAAGGACTGCAAGTCCATGCCGCTGATCCCACAGCCCACGACGTGTGGTTCCAGATTCCGCGGATCATCGGCATCGGCGCCATCTTCACGGCGGGCCTGTTGTCCATCCTAAAGATGGGCAAGGTCATCGTCACGGCGTTGCGCCAGGCGCTCGGCGGGCTGCTCTCCGGAAAAGGCAGCATGGTGGCCAGCGATCGAACCGACGAAGACATCAGCTATCCGACCATGATGATTCTGGGCTTGTCGGCTGTCGTCGTCATGGCGGTGTTCTTCCGGTTCGTCGTGTTTGACGGCATGGCCAACCCGCTGTGGCTGACCTTCATCTCGGTCATCCTGGCCCTGGTGATCGCCTTCCTGTTCACGACCGTCTCCGCCTGGGCGATCGCCATGATCTCGGTGACGCCGATCTCAGGCATGACCGTAACCACGATCATCATCACTGCGGTGCTGATGATGTGGGCGGGGCTCGAGAAGGGCGATGGCAGCATGTTGGCCGTGCTGCTGGTCGGCGGCGTGGTCTGCACGGCCCTATCCATGGCCGGCGGCCTGGTGACGAACTTCAAGCTCGGCTACTGGCTGGGGGCCAGCCCGAAGCGCATCACGTGGAACGCCATAGCTGGTTCGCTCGTCTCAGCGATCTTTGTCTGTGGGACGATCATGGTGCTGTCCTACAAGCCCGGCTACGTCGGTGACGACCCCCTACCCGCCCCGCAGGCAAACATGATGGCGGGAGCCTTGAAGAGCTTCCTCGGCACGGGCGACGTGCCTTGGCTGCTCTATGGCATCGGTGTGGTCGTGGCCCTGACCGTCGAACTCCTCGGCATCTCCGCATTGGCCTTCGGTCTGGGCATGTACCTGCCCATGTACATCAACACGCCGATCCTGATCGGGGCCTTTGTGGCCATGCTGGTGAAGAAGAGCACCAAGGACGAGAAACTCTCCAAGGCCCGTAGCAACAAGGGCATCCTGTTGGCCTCCGGCTTGATCGCCGGAGGGGCGATCATGGAGGTGCTGGTTAACCTCACGGGCGCGCTGGACGACCTGTTCTTGGACAAGGCGATCATGACCTTCCTCGACATCAGCGGACACCTACTAGACGGCGGCACGGACCCGGCAGCCCTGGCGCGCGTCGAGAACTGGCTCGGCCTGATCTTGTTCCTGGCCCTGTGCGTGTTCGTGTACTTCGACTGCCGACGCGCGAAGCCGGAACTGGGCGAAGGGGAGCTTGGATAGCTGGCCCGGCGTGTCCTCAGTTTAGCCGCGACCCGAAGGGGCGCGCGGTAAGCCGCCGACCAGGCGCCGCGACGGAGCGAATACAGACCGTGCAAGGAGTCTCAGATCGTGCATGATATTCCGGGGGCACCAACCAGGAAACCGCCGTTCCTCAAACAAGTGGCGAGCTTCCCGCGATCTTTTTGGGTCGCCAACGTCATCGAGTTGGTCGAGCGGTTTTCCTTCTACGGTGTTCGTGTCATCTCGGCATTGTACATCGTCGAGGCGGCCGAGAAGGGCGGCCTGGGCTTGGATAACACCGACAAAGGCATCTTCTTCGGGACGTGGTCGCTCATCCAATGCCTGCTGCCCATGTTTACCGGCGGCTTCTCCGATCGATACGGCTACCGCGTTTCTTTGTTTATCGCCTACGTCATCAACATAATCGGCTACGGATTGATGGCGTACGTGCACAGTTGGTGGGGGTTCATGGCCGCTTGCTGCTTGATCGGCACGGGCACGGCGATCTTCAAGCCACCGCTGCACGGCACGCTGGCCCACTCCGTTGATGAAACAAACTCCTCGGTCGGCTGGGGCATTTTCTACCAAGTTGTCAATATCGGTGGGTTCGCGGGTCCGATGGTTGCCGGATACCTACGCCTGCTTGAATGGCGATACGCCTTCTTTGCCTCCGCAGCCATCATCGTCGTCAACATGTTGGTCACCGGTCTCTATCTGAAGGATTACTCAAAGGAAACACGGACCGATCAGAAGGACAAGCCCAAGAAGGGCGCCGCCGAGACATTCGCTGAGGCGATGTCCACACTCAAGGACACCAAGTTCATGGTCTTCCTGGCCATCTTCTCCGGCTTCTGGTTCATGTTCATGCAGTTGTTCGATCAACTCTCCATTTTCATCGAGCAGTGGGTGGACACGAGCGACGTCGCAACCTTCATCGCCAACGTGACCGGAATGGAGTTCTTCAAGAACCTGGCCAAGGACGGTGGGCAGTTCAATCCCGAGTGGATTGTGAATGTCGACGCTGGATCCATCATCATATTCGTGGTGTTGATTACATACATCACTGGCAAGTTTCGTCACATCAGCGCGATGATCGTCGGGATGTTCATCGCTTGCGGTGGGCTGATAATTGCGGGAACGGTGACAACCGGCTGGTTCTGTGTATTGGGAATCTTCACCTTCGCCATTGGCGAAATGATCTGCAGTCCCAAGTTTAGCGAATACATCGGTTTGATGGCCCCGCCGGAGAAGAAGGCCCTCTATATGGGCTATTCCAACATTCCCTTCGCCGTCGGCTGGGCCGGCGCGAACTTCATCGGTGGACCCATTTACCAGAGGATGTCAGACAAGATCGATCTCGCTCGTCATTACCTCGTGACAAACCTGAGTGTGAGCGCGGAGACCGCCAAAGGAATGACCCGCGGCGAAGTCATGCCCGCTTTGGCCGACTCCCTGAATGTCACCGAGCGCGTGGTCACCCAAAGGCTGTACGCCGAGTATCACCCTCAGAACTTCTGGTACATCTGCATGGGTATAGGCCTTCTGTCCACGTTGGCCATGGTAGGCTATCATTTCTGGCTCGAAGCCGACCGGAAACGGCAGGCGCGGCCCGCCGCGTAACGGGCGGCTCGATTACTGTCCATTGTCCCAACGATATCGCGTAGGACGTGTCTTCTGGTACTGTACGACTTTCTTGCTGAGACGGGTTGGGCTGCGCGGGCGAGCGCCCGATGGCAGCGTGGCCCGATGGCCCGCGATCTTGACGAGAGCATGATCACCGGTTGATTGACTCGCTCCGGCCTGCACGCCGTCTTGCACGCAGGAGACACAGTCGCATGAACAAGCCGCCCGTGGCACCAACGGAACGCGACACTACCACTGCTGACAGAGTCGCCGGAACTCCGGGAGGGCCGGGGCTATCCCCCGCCCCGACCCCGCGCCGCGCCTTCGGCCGCACATACTGGATGCTCAACTCCATCGAGATGTTCGAGCGGCTGGCCTATTTCGGCATCCGAGCGGTGGTGCCCATCTACATCATGCAGGCCACCGAGCCCGGTGGGTTGCACATGACCGCCCTGCACAAGGGGTGGATCTACGCATGGTGGGCCATCCTCCAATCCTGGCTGCCCATGTTCACCGGCGGGATCGCCGATCGCTACGGCTACAAACGCGTCCTGGCCGGCGCCATCGGCGTCAACGTCGTCGGCTACCTGATGATGGCATACCTGCAAAGCTACCACGGATTCTTCGCCGGCATCCTCGTCCTGGCCACGGGAACGGCCTTCTTCAAGCCCGCCCTGCAAGGCTCCATCGCCCAGGGGTTGACCAAGCGGGACGCGTCCATGGGCTGGGGTATCTTCTACTGGGTCGTCAACATCGGTGCCATGCTCGCTCCCGTATTGGCGACACTCATCCTCGGCAAGCCCCACAGTGCCGACGGCTGGAAGAACCTGTTCCTCGTCTCCGCCGGCTACACCGCGTGCAACCTGCTGCTGCTGCTCACCTTCCGGGACGTGCCGTCCGGAGCGGACAAATCGCACAGCTTGCTGAAGGTCTTCGCGGTCACCATCGAGAACATCTGGCCCTACTGGCACGTTGGCGGCCGCTTTCATCCGCCACGCGGCGTGCCGGGTCTGCTGCTTGCCGTCGTCGGGCTCGTCCTTGTGATCGTCGGGCCCGTCGGACCGTTCAAGTGGCTAGGCCTCGGCGAGCACCAGTGGATCCTGGGCGTGGGGCTGCTCATCGTCGGGATGTGGCTCGCCGCATGGCTGCGCGGCGGGACGTTCACCTGGCAGCTTCGTTTGCCCGCCTTCCTGCTCATCATGTCCTGCTTCTGGATGATGATGTACCAGCTTTGGGACCTGCACCCGAACTTCGTCGAGGACTGGGTGGACAGTGAGAGCGTCACGCAGTACGTGCCGTTTGACTCGTGGCGGGAATACGGCGACCGCGGCCTCCTGCGCGTGCCACAGCAGATCGTCCTGACCTTCTACAATGCCTTCCTGATCATTCTGCTCGTCATTCCCGTCTCCTATTTCGTGCGGAAGATGCGTACGCTCAGCGCGATGTTGATCGGCATGTCCGTGGCGACGGCCGGCGTCCTGGTGGCGGGACTGACCAGTAGCGGGTGGATCCTCATCCTGGGCGTCACGTTCTTCTCGTTCGGAGAGATGCTCACGGGGCCGAAGAAGAACCAGTACCTGGGCCTGATCGCTCCACCCGGCAAGAAGGGGCTCTATCTCGGCTACGTGAACATCCCGGTCGGCGTGGGCGTCGGGCTCGGCTCGTTGATCGCGGGCGTCGTGTACAACAACTTCGGAGAGAAGGCTGGCCTGGCCCTGAAGGAACTAGGCACGAGAACCGAGCTGATGGCGCGCGCGGCTCAGTCGGCGGACTGGAGTGATTCGCTGGAGAAGATTCCACCGTTGCTGAAGATTGACCGCGGCGCGGCATTCGACGTGGTCCGGGCCGAGATGGGCGTGGACGAGTCCACGGCGGCCGAGAACCTGCGCGAACACTTCGAGTACGACCAAGGCCAGATCGACAATCTCGCCCTGCTCTATATCGCGGTGCAAACCGACTACGAGACCGACAAGGACTACCGGTCCGAGACGGCGGAGGGCTTGGCGAGAATCCTCAGCGAAGACCAGGATGACGAGGAATTCAAGAAACTCGGCGCCGAGCTTGCCAGCGGCGAGAAGACCATCGATCAAATCGGCTTGGCCAGGTTCGTGCATTGGCTGCCTGACGCCATCGACAAGGAGAGGGTCGTGGCGTTTGAATGGGTCCGGGAAGAGCTTGTCAACAAGGATCTGCCAGCGGACGAAGCCCGGCAGGACGCCGAGATCATCGATATGCTGTGGCGGCGATTCGGCGACGATCCGGAGGTGCTCAACAACCTGACACTGGAATACCTGGCCCAGTCCACGAATCTTGTCCGCGATGCCATCGCGGGCTTGACCTTCGAACATTCACCCGATGAGCTCGACCAGCGCATAGAGGAAATCGACGAGCACATCGGCATCGGCCGGACCAAGTCGTTCGCCGCGCTGAGCGCGGCCCGTGGGGCGGATGCCGCGGACGTCGACGGTAGGCTTGCCGCGCTGAACGTTGCCGGCACCGGCAGGTATGATCGCGTCTACGCCTATCTGATCGTGCAGCCGCACATCCGCTTCATCGCCGTGGCCAAGAAGGATTGGAGCAAGGACCTGGACCTGCTGCGCGAAATGATCCGGCACGACGAGAAGGCCCTGCAAACCGTGCTCGCCGAGATCGACCACGACACCTTGTCCGAGAGCATTCTCGCTACGATCAAAGGAATCTTCGGCCCCGACGCGCATGAGGGCGAGATGACCGAGGAGGGCGTGAACTACACACGTCTCGCCGGCAAGCAGGATCTCCTCATCAAGGCCCTGGACGCCAAGGACTGGACTCGCACGCCGGAGCTGATCCCGCCCCTGCTGCGGCTCAACCCCTCCGAAGCGCGGTTCCTGGCCGCGGCGGAAGTCAACAAGTCGCCGCTTGTGACGACCCGACTGTTATGGAACAAGTACCATCCGCAGTACAAGGTGTGGATCACGTTCGCGGCCATCGGTGTCCTCGCCGCCATCGCCCTGGCCGTCTTCGGTCAGAAGGCCAAGAAGTGGGCGGACATGAATGCGTGATGGGTTCGGTTCAAGCGTTCCCTATAGCGAAGAGCCACGGGCTGAAGCCCGCGGCTCCTCAGATTCTCCAAGCCTGTGCGCCGCCAGATTCCCTTACTGCACGCCGTGCATCATTCGCTTCATCGGACGGATCAGCAGCGCCATGAGCAGCCCCCCGCCGCCGCACATGATGACGAAGATCAGGAAGTACTGGTCCGGCAGCATCTTGCCCCAGTAGGCGCCGAACACCTGCGCGGTGTACTCAGCGACGGCCGTCGCCAGGAACCACCCGCCCATGAACAAGCCAACATGCTTGGCGGGCGCCAGCTTCGTCACGAGCGACAGGCCGACCGGCGACAAACACAACTCGCCCATCGTCAACACCATGAAGAAGGCAATCAGCCACCAGACGCTGACGCGAAACCGGGCGGAGTCGAGGAAGATCTGGTCGACGGCCGCCTTGAATCCCTGATCTCCCGCGATTGCCAGGAACTCGATCCGCGACCGCTCCTTGATTTCTCCAAAAGCGGTTAGAATCTTGCCATCCGGATCCCAACTCAGGATCGTCTTTCTGTCCTTGCCCTCCCCCTCGGTCAGCTCGCCCGGGCCGATCCTTGTGGGCGCGGACTCCAAAACCGTGGATATGCTCCAACCCTTGGCAGCTATGGCTTCCGCCTTCACGTACGCCTGTTCGACAAGCAGCGTAATCTCCCTGTAGGACTGGTCGGGTTCAGTTCTTGCCAAACTCGTCAGGCGGTCTGTGTTTTCGATTAGACTTTTAACGGTTTCGATCAACCTGAGTTGGGCGATGTACTCCTTCTGCGATGGTCGCCTGGTGGTCCTCTCCACGAACTCGTCGAACTCAGCGATGAACTCGGGAGGCGCCGTCGCGGCGAGCAAGCGCAAGCGATCCAGGTCCGTCAAGACGCCGGTCGTTTGAAGTTCGCGTTTCTCGGCGTTGTACCTCAGACGTGTCGCACCGTAGTAGGTCTTCTCCCCACTGCCGTCCCCGTCCTTCTCGGCCGTGGATACGAGACCCTGCCCATCAAGTTGAATGGCCTTCGGCATCTCCGCGAGCGCTGCGGTGCTCGGACGGTTCTCGCGTTGGGCCGCAGGCCACATCACGCCGAAAGCCACGGCAACGAGCCCGAGCCCCATCGCCATCTTGGAGGGCGTCGATGGCTGGAGCTTTCGTTTGTCGAGCCAGACCCAGAAGAACGCGAATAGCGGCGCAAGCGTGATGATGAAGAACGGATTGAACGACTGCGTCTGGCCGGATGTCATGGTCGGCTTGCTGAACCAGCCCCTCACGGTCTGCCAGATGCTGATCGTCGGCTGACTGGCCGGTGCCGTGGTGACGGCGCTCCAGGCCGTGGCGTCGTTCAACGTGATCGGCTGGGGCTCGGTCGAGAGGAGCTGAAGGTTCGTGTGCTTGTCGGCCCAGACCAGCATCGCGTTGGGGCTCTGCTCGAAGGCCGTCCAGAACAGGATGACGAAGGCGAAGACGATGAGCAGCACGATAATACGGTCGCGGACGACATGGTGCGGATGAACCTCCGTGGGTTCGGAGTCCTGATTCGGCTCGGCGTCGCCGACGTCCTGATTGAATTCCACCAGCTTCCGCTGGCCAATCACATAGACAATAAGGCCCAAGACCATGCCGACGCCGGCGGCGCCGAAACCATAGTGCCAGCCATACGTCACTCTCAGCCAGTCGCAAAGCAGCGGCCCGATCAAGGCACCGAGGTTGATGCCCATGTAGAAGATGGTGAACGCGCCGTCGCGACGGGGATCGCCGGGTTTGTACAGGGCGCCGACCTGCGTGGAGACGTTTGGTTTCAGGAAGCCGACGCCCGCGATGATGAGCCCGAGCGCCGAGTAGAAGCAAACCATGTTCTCAAACGCCATCAGAAAATGGCCGATCGACAGCAGCACGGCGCCGATGATGACGGCTCGCTTGGCGCCGATGTAGCGGTCGGCGATGAAGCCGCCGAGCACCGGCAGGCCGTAGGCCAATGCCGCGTACGTACCCAGCAGGTGCGATGCATCCGCCTGCGACCAGAAGAAGTGGTTGATCATGTACAGCACGAGCAGCGTCTTCATGCCGTAGAAGCTGAACCGCTCCCACATCTCGGTGAAGAACAGCACGTACAGGCCGAGCGGGTGGCCGAAGAGCGTTCGTTGGGAGGGGGCTGGTTTGTCGGGAGCGTCGAAGGCGGCGGATACAGGAACCATTCGCGTATCTCTCTGGAATGAGGATCCCTTGTTTGAGTCTCACGGGAAAACGCGGACCAGAATAAACGGGTCCGGCGGATTCCGCGAGGTCCGATCCCGGCCTATTCCCCGCTCGGCGGACGCTAACGCCCGATAACGCCGCCGCGAGGGCGATGAACTGCGATGTGCCAGGAGTCTGAAATCCGAGCCTCGCTGTGCAGAAGCAACCAAGCGTCCCGACCTGCGCGAGCGATGACACACATCGAACGCCGAGAATACGGAACACCGCTGTGAAAGACCGCACACGGGTGCGTGACAGTCTGATCGCGTCTTGTTCGGAGCCCCAATCGCCAGCGCGGGGTCTTTTCGGACAGACCGTTGGCGTTCGGCCCCACTTGCTTGCGCTCGGGGCTCGGATCAGGTGCCCGACGTCGGCGGTATCACGCTCCAGTCCGCTGGTGCGAGAATCCCTTCTCGCACCCATCTTCAACAGGAGTCCTTGTCCGTGCAGACACGGGCCGAGAAGGGATTCTCGGCCCAGCGTATAGGCCCACGAGTAAGCTCCACCGCCGCTGGCGGCTCCGCTTACCCATGCCACCCTGCTGAGAAGCTGCTTCAGAACCCTATCAGCCCGTGGCAAAACTGTGGCACCGGCGCCAAAGCCGGTGGATTGGATGATTCACCGGGCATTCTCCGCTGGTGCGAGAATCCCTTCTCGCACACATCTTCAACAGGAGTCCTTGTCCGTGCAGACACGGGCCGAGAAGGGATTCTCGGCCCAGCGTATATGCCCACGGGTAAGCTCCGCCGCCGCTGGCGGCAGAGCTTACCCGTGCCACCCCGCCAAACACGTACGAAGCCCGTGGCTCTTCGATTGAGCATCGAAGCGCTCATACGGCCGAGAAGCGTGAAAGGCGGCACGGGGCTGAGGCCCGTGGCCCGTCTTCGTGTGGAACGATCAGCCTGCGCTCGCAAATAGCAGTCTGTTTCGGCGAAACGTATGTTCAGTCCGGCCCGAGTCCGCCCGCTATTAACACCATGATGAGCAAACGCGAGTTAGCCAACCGAGCTTTCCGGAGGGGAGCCAATTCCTGGCGGCGGATCGTCACCATGGCGGGCCTTGTTGTCCTTGGCATCACGCCGTGGGCGCAGGCTCAGCAGTCACCGCCAGACTTTCCCGCCGTTTGTCCGCCGCTGACGGCCTTCGCCACGCCGACACTGTTCGACGTGTGGTTTGGGACGGCGCCCATTCGCTTTCCATTCCAGTAGCGGCCCGCGCTTGTTGAGGGGGCACGACCTCACTTGCCGCACAGCCCGCCGTTACGGGCAACCGCCGCCCAGCACGCAGGTGATGAAGGGCGCGACATCGTCCATGTCGACAACGTCGTTGTGGTCGATGTCCGCCGCACAATACGCCGGGATCGGACCGATCGGGCTCAGCAGTTGCTCGATGAAGCCTTGAACGTCCAGGCCGTTCACCAGCCCGTCGCGGTTCACGTCTCCACGATCGATGTTGGCGCACGGATCGCACGGGGTGCCGTCACTGCCGTAGTAGTAGAATTCCCCCTCGCCGCTGAAACGATCCGCCAAAACATGAATTAGACGAATGTCCTTCTCCTCCAACTCCGCCAACTGGCTCGGCGGAATGCCGGCCTCCAGACGTGGCTCGAAGATGAAGTGCTCTGAGAAGTTGTGGTGCTCGGGACGGTACGTCTGCGAGTAATAGCCGTGCAATACGATGGGTTCGCTGATGACGTTATCGATGATCGTCTCGACCCAGCGGATCAGCGGTGCCGTATAGCCCCCCGCCATGTTCGGATCGGGCGGCCAATAGAACGACGTCGTGATCAACACCTTGTCTGCCGCGCTCCCGTTGACCGGGAAAATCGTCCGCGTCTGCAACTGGTCGTCAGGCTGCTCCTTGTCCTTGATGCGAAGCTGGATGCTGTCCGTCGTGGTGGAGCCCGGGCCCTCCCATGTCCACGTCGGGACGGGCGTCTCGTACTCCACGTCCACGCCGTAGGCGAAGTCGCGGACCGTCAACAAGGGACTCTCCGCAGGGGCGACCAGCATGTCCATGTACTTCGTCCGCAGTTGGTAGCTCCGTGGCGTCAACAAGTCGGACAGGACCCAGCCGTTGGTCGCCTCACCGCCATAGGGCAAAACCTCGAACGAATACGAGGCTTCGGGCCACGATGACAACGGCCCGCCAAGCGCGCCAAACATGCAGGCCTCGAGATACATCAGAAAGCCACCGGCGTAGAAGTCCCCCGCCAGGTTCTTCTCCGTCATCCACAGGTTGTTCGACTCCAGGATCAACTGCGACTTGAGCCGGTGCAGGCCGAAGACATCACCGTATTCTCCCTGATGAACGACGTATTCCGTCGGCTCCTTGAGCAGGAACGGAGTGATGGTCTGCTCGTGGCTCTGCTGGGGAACCTCCCGGACCTGCTTGACGACGAGGCCCCCCGCCGGCAGGGCGCCGCCGCCCGGGGCCACCTTCTTATACTCGAAATCGAGCACGTATTCCGTCTTGCCGGTCGTCGCCTCGAACTCGTCGGCCACCAACATCAAGTACTCCGCCAACTCGATGTACTCGTCTTCGTATTCAAGGACTGTCTCGCCCCACGGCAACAGATTCGAGTAACGGATAATCGTCAAATACATCCACGTGTCGGTGACGTAGACATCCACCTGTTCCGCGATCGCGCCGCCCTCGGGATTGGCCACCGACGTCGCGCCAGCCTGCGTGACGAGCGTCAAGTCTGCCGAGTACCCGCCCGTGATTTCCAGCGTCCCGACGCCGTTGGCGAGCTCGATCTCATCAGGGGAGGAATGGTGAACCAGGAGTGCCATGCCGACTTCTTCTTCGTTGACGCCATACCGCAACCGCTCGAGAAACGCGTTGTCGTTGTAGAAGCTGGCGAACACCTTCCGGATCGCCCGGAACACGCCACGCTCCTCGGCTTCGCTGGGGTCACACTGACTGGGGCCTTCGTCCTGTTGATAACTCAGGCCGTCCACGAGCGTGTCGGACGCGTCGTACAGATGGATGGCATCGCTCTTCCCGAGGTTCGCCGTCAGATCGCCGATGATCGTAACGCCCGATAGACTCCAATCACTAGAAAACTGGGCCGCGGGATCCTCTGCCAGGATCACCGACTCGCCCGGCGCAACGACCCCGAACGCGCTCAGATCCACCGTGCCGGGGATGCCGCTCTCGTCGTCGTAGCTCCAGCCGGTCATGTCAACAGGCTCCGCACCGAGGTTCGTAAACTCGATGAACTCACCGCCGTTGCCCATAGACATGTACTCGGTGATTCGCATCTGACCGGCGCTGGGCTCCGGGCAAGTGATAGCATCACAGGTCGTGCCGTCGCCCTGATACAGACCGCCGTGAACACCGAGGCAATCCCCCCGCGTCGTTTCAGTACACACGCCCTCGATGCAGCACGCGCCCGTCGGGCACGGGTCGTCCGCGAAGCTCCCCGGACTACCCACGTCGCCACCGGCGGAAACATACGAATCCTGGACGTCGCCGACGGTCGAAAGCGACCAGCCATAGATGTTGTTGGCGCCGACGGCCACGTCGCACGGCCAGCCGCTGGCGTCCCTCGCCCGAATGCTGCCCGGAAAATCCTCGTCTCCGTAGGTCAGACGGTCCACCTGCCCATCCAACGCGTCGTACAGGTTGATCTCGTCGTTTCGACCGAGGTTGACCGTCAGGCCGCCGATGATCGTGACGCCGGCACAATCCCAATTGCTTGCGAAGGTAGCCGCTGAATCCTCCGTCAAGATCACCGATTCACCTGGATCCACCACACCGAACGCGCTGAGGTCCACCGTGCCGGGGATTGCGCTGTCATCGTCGTAGCTCCAGCCGGTCATGTCGATGGGTTGCGCGCCGACGTTGGAAAACTCGATGAACTCGCCGCCGCTGCCCGAGTACATGTACTCGGTGACCCGCATTTGCCCGTCGCCGGGCTGCGGACAGGTGGTCGTGGCACAGGTCGTCCCGTCGCCCTGGTAGGAGCCTCCGTGCGTGCTGATGCATTCGCTGTGCGTCGTCTCGGTGCATGCCCCGTCGACGCAGCACGCACCTGTCGGACACGCGTTGCTCACGAAGGTGCCCGGGTTTCCCACGTCCCCGTTGGCGGACGCGTAGGAGTTCTGGACATCGCCCGCGGACGATACAGACCAGGCATGGACGTCATCCTTGCCGATGGCGGCATCACACGGCCAGGCACTGGCATACCAGGCCGCGTCCCCATCGAGCTCATCGCCGAGGCAACCGCTGTAGCTGTCATACAAGCCCGCCCCCGTGAAGTATTCGCTGTCTTCCACGTTGGTCGAACTGCGGAACCGAATGTTCCTGTCGGGGTCGAAGCTGTATTGCGGGTCCCGTAGCGTGTCGACCACCGCCTGCTTGAGCGTCGGACTGAAGACCGTCTCGTCCTCAATCAAGGCGCGGATGCCGCTCAGGTCGTCCGCCAGGGCCCCCATGTCCACCGGAGGCCAAGTGGGATAGCTGGCCAGGATGGCGGCGATCTCCTCTCGGAGCGTGTTTCCGCCGCCCATCGTCTGATCCATGAACTCGTTCCACAGATCAAACGAGAACGCCGTCGCCACGGGCGAATGGTCTGGAATCGACCGCCGGATCATCCCGAAGTTGGCCGCCTTGCCGCCGAAGTACTGGATGTCCGAGGGCACCATCGGGTCGGTCGGCGCGCTGTAGGCTCCGTACGGTGCCATCGACTGTATGTTTAGGTCCGGCGGCTCCTTCAGCTCGAGTATCTCCGAAACCTGCTGCTCGGTCAGGCTTTCCGCGTCGATCAGCCGGAGCTCCACCGCGCCCCAGGTGGCGTAGGCCCGCAGGGCGATCCTCGTGCCGACCAGTTGTTGGGCGAGCGCGGCGTCGTCTTCGAGGGCCAGATACACAAAAGGAATCCCGTACGTGTTGGCCAGGATGGCGACGTGCGAATTCGGCGTTGAAGGAGACACCGTCAGGATGCCAGCGACAAACGGAACCTCCGACGGCACGCCGTCGGTCAGGAGGATATCCCACGGCTCCAGCAGGCCTTGCAGATAGGCGTTCTCGATGTCGTCCCCGTCGAAGTACTTCACCTCGCCGAGGGCCCAGCCCTCCGAATACACCACGTTCTGGGTGGACCAGCGGGCGGACGAACTGACGATGATGGGCGGATCCTGCGCCGCGAACCATTCGCTGTCGAGTTGGGCCTGCTCCTGTTGATGATAGGTGGGGAAGTAGAAGGCCTGCACCTCAGGATCGGCGTTGACGCCGGACATCACCGCATAGAACATGTCCCGGACCGTCTCTTTCGGCAGGGGGTCGAAGGAGACGAATTCGATGCCGTATTCGAGAGCCACCGGCTCCGGCGGCCAACCCTCCATCGGCGGAACCAGCACCGCCCCCAGAAAGCCCAGCCGCCCTTCGTTGTAGAGCGTCGCGTCCTCGAACGCTTGGTGGCTCATCCCGCCGAAGATGGGCGACAGAAGCTCGGTACAGAACTCATAGTGATAAGGGTACGCCTGGCTGTCCTGGAAATAGACGGGCGTATCCGGCGTAAACGGCATGTCACACGCCAAGACGGTGAATTTCACCCATCCGGGAATCTCACTGGACGATCCCGGAACAACAAACGGGTCGTCGGGGAAATCGATCGAGTTCTTCCAGTACTCCGACGGGGGAATCGGTGGACAGTCCGCATCGACCGGCCCCGAGATCGTCAGTGCCGTCAGAATCACCGCCGCCAAAGCCAGGCCGAGCAGCCTGTGGCAAAACTGTGGCACTGTGGTACTGTGGCACTGTGGCACCGGCGTCTCGCCGGTGGTTTTCACGGTCACGAACGGCGTTTCCAAACCGCTGTTTCTCCGTTCACGACGGGCTGCTAGTCGCAAAGCACCCTGCCCTCTATGGTTACGCGATCGTGGTTCCGCCGGCCGACCGGCGGACAGCGGCCGCCGCGCGGCGCGACCGGCCGAGCAAGCCCCCACTTGATCCGTCATGTCCGACGGGATAGTCACGTCGGTATCCATGATCATCACTGGATCCTCCCTTCCCGAGTGTTTGTAGCGCTCGTTACGCCTGACGAAGGACCATCCTTGCGATTCGCCTATCGTTCGTCTCTGGCCAGGAGTGTCATCCGCACGAGATCCGCCACGCTGTTCGCCTTCAATTTGTCCATAATCCGGCTGCGGTGGAATTCCACGGTCTTCGGACTGACCCCCAACTCGGCGGCCGTCGCCTTGTTGTGCTTGCCCGCGACGACGAGATCCAGGACCTCGCGCTCCCGAGGCGTCAGACGGTCGAGGCGAGCCTTGATACCAATGCGCTCGACCTGCTCTCGGCGCTTCGCACGGTCCTGCTCGATGGCCTGCTGAATGCGGTCCAGCAAGACCTGCTCCCTGAACGGCTTCTCGATGAAATCGATGGCCCCGGCCTGCATGGCACGAACGGCCATCGGCACGTCAGCGTGTCCCGTCAAGATGATAACCGGCAGCGTGATCTGCTGTGCCGCCAGTTTCTCTTGAAGCTCAAGGCCGCTCATGCCCGGCATTCGAACATCAAGAACCAAGCACCCCGGCCGGGTCGGCTCGCAGGCGTCCAGGAACGCCTGGGCGCCGGGATAGGCTTCCACGTTCAGGCCCACCGACTTGATCAACATGCTCAGGCCCTTGCGGACGCCTGGATCATCGTCTACGACGAACACGGTTGCCTCGGCTTCCATCGTCGCCAACTCCTGTGCTGACCGGCAGTGTAAACTGGAACGTAACGCCCTGGTCTGGATTGGGCGCTACCCACAAACGCCCACCGTGGGCTTCGATGATCGATCGGCTAAGCGGTAAGCCGAGCCCCAATCCTTGCGGCTTGGTCGTATAGAAGGATTCGAAGACCTGCTCCAACTCCTCGGGAGGAAGGCCTCGACCCGTATCCCGCACGGCGACCGTCACCATTTCGCCGTCCGTCGATGACGTCGAGATGACAATTTCGCCTTGGCCGGCCTCCGTCTCGCTGATCGCCTCGATACCATTGCGCGCCAGGTTCACGACGACCTGTTGGATCTGGATACTGTCGGCCAGCACCGACGGCATCCGCTCGGCGAGTTCGAGTCGAATCGCCGTATCATGCCGCCTTGCCTCCCCCTCGACGAAAGCGACCGTTTCTTCGACGACCTCGTTGATGTTGAGTTGTGCACGCTTCGGCTCTTGCTTGCGAACGAAGTTCCTCAGCCGTCGAATGATCTCGCCCGCCCGCTCGGCCTGCTCCACGACGTCCTCCATCGCGTCGGTGACCTCTTCGGAGTTCCCCGCACCCGACTTCAACATCCGCAGACACGCCTGAACACAACTGCTGATCGCGCAAAGGGGCTGGTTCAGTTCATGCGCCAATCCGGACGCCAATTCCCCCATGGTGTTGAGGCGCGACACGTGGGCCATCTCCGCCTGGCGTTTCTGGGCCTCCTCCTCAGCGAGCTTGCGCCACGTGACGTCCGTGTCCGCCCCCCTATAGCCGGTGAGGTTGCCATGCTCGTCAAGAACGGGAGTCCCACTTGTCGACAGCCACACAATCCTCCCGTCTTTGCCCACATTCCTGTTTATGAACGCAGAAAATGACAGCCCATCAGCGAAGGCCACGGCCGTCTCCTTCCTCAGTTCCTCCCGGTCGTCCGGATGGAACAAGTCATAGAAGTGCTTCTTGCCCACTAGTTCTTCCGGCTCATAGCCAAGTATCGTCTCGACGACCGGACTGGCGTAGGTGTACAGGCCGTCGGCATCCACCTCCCATACCCACTCCCTCGCGTTCTCCGCCACTTGGCGAAGACGCGCCTCGCTGCGCCGCAGCGCCTCCTCGGCCCGCTTGCGCTCGGTGATGTCCACCCAGTTTGCCAGATAGTACTTGAACTCCCCGCCGCTGCGCACCGGTGTACCGGTTATCTCAACCCAGAACAACTCCCCGTTTCTCCTCTGAAAACGCTCCTCGAGTTTCTGTGCTCCCTGGCGCAAGGCTATCTTGAAGTCGTTAGCAACGCGCCGCTCCGTGCCCTTCACCCACCAGGGATACGGGATCTTCACGCCATCAAGCTCTTCTGAGGAGAAACCGGTCAGCTTCTCCAGCGCAGCGTTCACGTACCTTATCGAACCGTCTGAATTGATGACGATGATGGGATTGGGGGAATCATTCAGTAGCGTGGAGCCGAACTCCTCGCTCTCGCGCAACGCCTCCTCCGCCCGCTTGCGGTCGGTGATATCGCGGACGTGCTGAGCCACCAGCACCACATCGCCAGATTCATCGAAAACGGGATACGCGTTGATCTCGCGTGTCCGCCCGTCCACGGAGTTGGTCATCTCCGCATGTTTGGGCTTGCCCGACGCGAATACTTCCAGGACATAGCAAGGTTCGCACGGCCTGTCGCGGTGCATGTAGCAAACATAGCAATACGGAGCTCCGCTACGATCCTCCCAGGTAACGTATTCGTGCTCGTGCCAATTGCTGAGGACGACACGGAGGGCCCGGTCGTGGACGGTCAGCAACCCGGGAATCGCCTCAAACGTGTGGCGCAACAGCTTCTCAGACCTCAGCAGGGCTTGCTCCGGCTGCTCGCGCTCCCGGCGGATGCCCGCCTTGAGTAAGGCCCGCTTGACCACGGGCGCCAACTGCTTCAGGTCGCTCTTCACAACATAGTCACGACGCCCCACCCGCAACGCCGCCACGGCGCATTCCTCGCCGACCCCGCTGGAGATGATGATGAAGGGTGAATCGAGTCCCATCTCCTTGACCAGGGCAAGGGCGCCGTCCGGACCGAGACCCGGCACGGCGTGGCTACATAACACAATATCCCACGACTCTCGCCGGAGGGCGTCCAGCATGGCCTGGCGGTTGTCGACGCGCCTGAACTCGGGCGCGAGCCCTCCCCGGCGCAGCTCGATCAGCATCCGCTCGGCGTCGTCAGGCGAATCCTCGACGATCAGGACGCGAATCGCCGTCTCCATGACAACTCATCCCTTCACGAGTGGGGGCCCGTTACCGACCTTGGGCAGCTTCGTATCGACCCGCACCACCTGGGCCACACGACCACTGCGTACTTGACACGGCTCATGTTAAGGCCCCATCGTGTATGAGCCCCGTCATCCTGCTTGTCCTCGACCGGAAGAACGGTCCTCTCCGATCGCGCGGCAAAGTTGCCGCGTACAGGTTCGCCGCAGGGAGCTGCCGCCCTCGGCGAAGAAGGCCACGGGCAAAGCGAGCCCATACTGGGCAGCCAGCATGGTTGACTTCCGCTGGAACACTTGAGGCCCTTGGCTATAACTTCTTCCACGGCAATGTGCTACGGTGCGATAGACAAGCGTGTGTGCTACGGTGTCTTCTCTTCCTCTGGTCGTCCATTCTGCGGGTTGCTCCTGGTGAAGCTTGGCGCAGAAAGCGCATTCCCAATCCACCGTACCTTCGGCCCAGGCGCACCCGTCGTGGCGATGGATCACCCGCTACACGGTTGCCAGACCGATACCGATTCCCGCGAACTCAGACGCCGAACACAACCGTCGAGAAGCGCCGAACAGCCTTTCCACGTAGCCCATATCAAAGCCGGCACGATCGTCCTTTACGAAGCATGTCGGACCGGTCATGGTCTGATATCAACGTCGATTCTATTGTAGTGTAAGGCCGCTTTCCAGTGGATTCCAGGGCTTCTCGATCAGGCTGGAGCGTTTCACGGTTGGATGCACCTGTGGCACCGCCGTCTCGGCGGTGGATTCACGGGCTTTGGCGCCCGTGCCACAGTCGCAGGCAAGCGTG
>JAFGQA010000476.1 GCA_016935885.1 Phycisphaerae bacterium
CCGGCGATCCCGATCACTGCGTAGGTCAGCCACATGATCATAATGCCCGTCCTCCTTCCGGATACCTGGCTGACTGTACCCTGCGGCCGGTCAGGTGAGCGAGCAGGTTCCTGTCGGACATGTTCCGGTCGGGCATGACGCATCGCTGCCCGATGTGCCCCCCTCGCTTCGCGCGGCGAAGGTGGAAAACTGTTTCACAGGGTTGCGGGCCCCGCATTTCGGACAGCTTCCAGGCGCGTCCGACGAACCCTTGGCCAGGTACTCAAAGGCATGGCCGCATTTCCTGCAGCGGTACTCATAAAGCGGCATGCTGGTTTCTCCTTCCTGCTGTGAGGGCACGCGCGGACGAATCTATGCCTCCTGCGCCGCCTCGATCGCCCGTACCAGGGCCTCCTCCATCTGAATACCCACAAACTGTTGAACGGGTTTCCCGTCCTTGAAGAGGATCAGCGTGGGTATGGCCCGAATGTCGAGGCTCGCTGCTGTTTGCCGGCCCTCGTCCACATTGAGCTTGGCAATTTTGGCCATCTCACCGACTTTTGCGGCGACTTGCTCGAGGATCGGCCCCTGGAAGATGCACGGCGCGCACCATGGCGCCCAGAAATCGACGAGCGTTATGCCCTGTCCGATGGCCTCCGAGAACGTGCCGTCATTGAGTTCCGTAATGCTGCTCATGTCATCCCCTTCCCTGCCTGATGCCCGCCGACAAGCCGCCAAAAGGCTTGATGTTCTGTGGCATGAACATTATATTTGCGACAGAACATTGTCAAGGCGAGCGCGAGGCGAAGGGACAAGACCATGCCGTGGATCAGGGAAGCAGACTGCGTCCGGTGCGGATCGTGCGTGGCGATCTGTCCGGTGAACGCGGTTTGTATGACCCATGATGCCGTGTTCATCGACGACAGGATCTGCATCCGATGCGGCCGCTGCCACGATATCTGCCCGCAGGAGGCGGTACGCCACGACAGCGAACGCATTCCGCTCGATGTCGAGGCCAACCTGGTCTGGACGCGCGACATGCTTCGGCATTTCGACACCCTCGAGGAGCGGCGCGGACTGGTGGAGCGCATGCGCCGCTATTTCGTAAAGCAACGCAAGGTGGCCGAGCAGACCATCGAGAAGCTGGCCACGCTCGAACGGGAGCTGTGATCCCAATGGCAGGAGAGGAGGGGCCGTGATGAAGGTGGAAGTCGAAGTGAGTCTTTATCCCCTGGCGGAGGAGTACCTGGAGCATCCGGTGGGCGATTTCGTGAAGGTCCTGGAGCAGCACGGCTGCACGGTGGAACACGGGCCGATGAGTTCCTACGTAAACGGCGAGTTACCGGCGGTGTTTGAGGCCGTGCGCATCGGCTACGAGGCGGTTGCACAGAAGTGCGGTTGCGTCCTGATCCTCAAGGCATGCAACGTGTGCCCGCTCTGATGCGCTGTGCGCGCACCGCAGCGGGAAGCCCGGGTTCGATCGTTCGTAACGAATCGGAGGTGCTCCATGGGAGAAATGGAACTCAGCTCGACGCTCGAGGACTACCTGCGCACCATCTTTGTCTTTCAGCGCCGGAAGCGTTATGCTCGCGTCAGCGATGTAGCCTCCGCTCTCGGCGTGGCCAAGTCGGCCGTAACCGCCGCACTCCAGGGGCTCGCCTCGAGACATCTGGTAAACTACCAGGCTTATGAACCGGTGACCCTCACGTCCGAGGGCGAAAGGCGCGCGGAACAAATCCTCCTGCGGCACAGGATTCTCTGCCAGTTCCTCGAGGATGTGCTGGCGATCCCGCCCGAGCGGGCCGAACCCATGGCGCATCAAATGGAACACGCGATTGACGGGGCCGCCCTCGAAAGGTTCGTTTGCTTCCTGGCTTTCATCGGCACGCGGGCTGGAAAGGGCAAGACCTGGCTCAGGGAATTCAAGCAGTTCGTGGAAAAGGGGGCGGGCAGCCGGACGTGCAGGGAATGCATCAAACAGTATCTCCAGGAGGCGCGCGATCACCTGGCGAATACGGACTGATTCACCCGCAGGTCTGCGGACGTTGACCCGGCAGCACGGCGGCCAACGCAGAAGCACGTTCCGGTAAACACACCCCTCAGTCCTTGATCGGACTTTTACCCATCCCGATACCCGCCACGTCGGCACCGCAGACAGGGCAACGGCCATCCGCCCCGATATGATTCTCGACCACCTGGTAGCCGGCGCGTCGGACCAGCAGGCGGCCGCAGCCGTAGCAGGCAGTATCTTCGCCGCTGGCCACATTCCCCAGGTACACGTACCGCAGGCCGACCTGCCGGCCGATGTCCCGCGCCTCCTCGAGCTTCGCGAGCGGCGTGGGCGGCACCCCCGTCATCTTGTAGGCCGGGAAGAAACGGCTGATGTGCCAGGGCGTGTCGACGCCCAGTTCCGAGGCGATGAAGTGGACCGCATCGCTGATTTCGGCCGGGTCGTCATTGATGCCCGGGATCACGAGGGTCGTTACCTCCAGCCAGATGCCCAGGCGCCTGATCGTCTTCAGACTGCGCAACACCGGCTCGAGCCGCGCCCCTACGTATTTCCTGTAGGTGTCATCCCGAAAGGCCTTGAGGTCGATGTTGACCGCATCCAGGTAAGGCGCGAAGGTTTCCAGCATTTCATCGGTCATGTACCCGTTGGTGATGTAGAGGTTGCCGAGGCCTGCGTCGTGCGCCAGGCGCGCGGTGTCGTAGGCGTACTCGAAGAAGACGGTCGGTTCGGTGTAGGTGTACGCGATGCTTCGGCATCCCGTGCGACGCGCGGCGGCCACGATGTGGGCGGGCTCCGCCCGGTCCCCCGCGACAAGGTCCAGTTCGCGCGGCATCTGGGAGATCTCCCAGTTCTGGCACCAGCGGCACAGGAAATTGCAGCCCGGCGTGGCGATGGAGTAGGCCTTCGTGCCGGGGTGAAAATGGAAAAGCGGTTTCTTTTCCACCGGGTCCACGTGCTGGGCGATGGTGCGCCCATAGACCAGGGTATACAGCACACCGCCGCGGTTTTCCCGGACTCTGCAAATGCCCTGTTTGCCGTCGGCGATCACGCACCGATGCGCGCACAACTCGCAGCGCACCCGGCCGCCCGGAAGCTTCGTGTAAAGCATCGCCTCCCTGGGGCCATCGGCTGGAACGTCGCCGGTCATCCTGAGGCCTTCTTGAATCGGCGCATGTAATACACGTGGTCCTGATACGACGTCTCGATGATCTGCTGTTCCTCTACCAACCGGCGAACCATCGTCCAATCCGCCCCTGCCCTCTTCAGCAAGGCGTCCACCGCCTCTTTGCGCATCGGGTGCACGGCGGTGATGCTGAGAAGATCCTCCCGGGGGTCCCCCGTGGAGGAAAAGGCATTGCCCTCGTAGCCGGTGAGGTATTCCACGTGCTCCACCTTCTCCTTGAGGATATGGAAGGCCCGGTGAGCAACGTCCTCGCCGGGCGCGTGAACACCCTCCTCCGCGGGGGGCCGCGTGGGGATGGACAGGTACGCGGCCGCCGGGTGCAGGCGGCCGAGAAAATCGGCCACGCGTCGGACGTTCGGTTCGCCGTCGTTGAGCCCGGCCACCAGCATGGTTTCCGTCGCCAGCCGGCCCCGGAAGGCACGGGAAAACGCGAGCGCACCTTCGAGCAGGGTGTCCAGGTCCAGGCTCTTGTGGGGGCGATTGACTTTGCGCCAGAGTGGCTCGTCCACCGCGTCCATCTTGAGCGACACCCAATCCGCCTCCATCAGCGCCTCCCTCACGTCCGCGCGGCCGACGAGCGAGCTGTTGGTGATCACGGCGACGGGAAGGCCCAGAGGTTTCAGCAGGCCGATGGTTTGTTTCAGATGCAGATCCAGCGTGGGCTCCCCATCCGGCACAAAGGTCAGGTAATCGATCATTTCCCCGGCGGCGCGTTTTTCGTCGACTCGCTCGCGCACGGCTTTCAGGATGTCCTCCGGAGGATAGAAGGCTTTTCGCTCCGCCTGCATGCGCAGGGTTCGCCCCACCTGGCAGTATACGCAGGAATAGGAACAGATTTTGGGAGGTATGTTGTTGATCCCAAGGCTTCGTCCGAGCCGTCTCGACGGCACGGGACCGAAAACAAGATCCGCCATGAGTCCGTGTCTCCCTCGATTCGTGATTCCTTACAATATCCGATCAAGGTCACAGATGCCTCGTGACGTCAAGTCCGCCATCGTTCTTCATTCCTGCCGCCCCGGTGTTGAAACGGCGACCCATGCAAGTATGGTAAGCTAAGGGGTCAAGTCGAACAGGGCGTGTTATCATGAACAGAATCCGGACCGACCAGGCATGGTTTGATGCACTCGTCCCCGAAGGATTGCCGACGCATACGTCAACACTGGTTACGGGTCCCGGTGGCTCAGGCAAGCCCCTGATCGGCAACGTGATCGCCGCCGCCTGGCTCCGCCAGGGAGGAAGCGTTGTGTTCATGTCCCTGCAGTATCCCACGCACGAGTTTGTGATCGCCGGACTGAAGAAGGTGGCCGGGCTTGACCTGGATCCGTACGGCGAACGGACCGTTTTCATAGAGCTGGACGCTGAGCTCGAAGACACGCAGTTGACCGGTCCGCATCACTTGAAGGCCAACGTGGTCAAACCGGATACCTGGGATGCCGCCATCGAACGATCCCGCGCGCTGGTGCCCGACGAGGGCCCCGGCATCCTGTTTTTCGGCTCGGCGCTCAACCTGCTGCTGTTTTCGCCCACGTACGGGGAGACCATCCTTGAGCGGATGCGGAACACCATTGCGAACGACAAACGCTGCACGTATCTCTTCACCGTCAGTACCACGGCGAAAGGGGAAGAGATCGCGAGGCTGGAGGCCGCCGCGGACAACCTGATTGAATCGCGCAGCGAGAAAAAACCCTTTCGGCTCTTCATGCGCATTGCAAGAATGAAGGATACATCCTTCAGGCCTGAAGAAGTTGAAGTCCCCTTCGCTTCAGACATGCTGGAGGACGTGAAGGAGATCGCCGACCACAGCCGCCTGCGGCTGATCCCGCTTATCCGCAAGCTGTGAGCCGGCACACAGCGCCCTGGAAACGGGCACGTTCGCAGGCTCACTTCCCACCTCCTTTTCCGCCACGAACGATTGCCTGCATACCATGGTTACGCCGACCAGTACTTGACGTTGAGGTTTCGCAGTTCCTCGAACAGCATGGTGATGTCGGCGGAGGAGATGCCTTCCTCCTCGAGGATGGCCCGGGTGCCTTCGAGGATGCGTTCGAAGAAATCCTTTCTCTCTCTGGCAGAGCGCTGGTGGACCCTCTGCCAGGTTTCTTCATGCTCCCGGGCCAGCGCGGCACGGATGCTCACACGGAACATGCCTTTCAGGACGTGTAGGCCAATCTGCGGGAATAGCTTGTGGGCGTGCTCGCTCATTTCAGCGATCTTTCTCTCCTGGAAGTCGTCCCCCAGAATCGGTTCCATGGCCTCTGTCCCCCTGCCCCGTCGGTTGCCGCCCTGCTTTTCTCACTGTGCTTCTTCAATCGCTGTCACGAGCCTGCTTTCTTCGGTCAGCCCGACGAACTGTTGAACAGGCATGCCGTCCTTGAAAATGAGGACCGTGGGCAGAGCCCGGATACCGAGTTGCATGGCCGCGTTCGTCGCGTTTTCCACGTTGACCTTGCCAACGCGCGCTTTGTCGCCCACCTGTTCCGCCACACGGGCCACGATTTCACCCTGGGGCAGGCACGGACCGCACCAGGGCGCCCAGAAATCGACCAGCGCAACCCCACTGCTGATCAGATCACTGAAATTGCTGTCGTCCAGTTCCACCACGGCACTCATTTTGCCTCCTTGCCTGCTTTGCGTAAGGATCAAGATTCGCGTCGTTCACACCCTGCGGCACCCTGCCCTGCTCTCCCTCAAAACAACTTGTATGTTATAG
>JAFGQA010000477.1 GCA_016935885.1 Phycisphaerae bacterium
CACCCGTGGCAACGATCCTCCGCCCCATTCGGGGCGGGTTCGACCGCTGGCCCCTTTCACGGGCCTTCCTCATACCACCGGCTCTGCCGGTGGTCGCTGATTCCGCGAGCGCTGTTTCTCGCCCGAAATCGGCGATCCTACGCTACGCCTGGGGTAGAAAGGGAGGTGCAGTCGTGGTCCTCCTCAGGACCAGAAAGCTTGTCGTCGCTGGCGTGATTGTGGCCGTTCTCTCCCTCGCCAACGCACTCCCAATCGCAACGTGGCTGGATGATTCTCGCGTGATCGGCTGGGCCCGCTACATTCGCGAGGAGTACGCCACGGGCACGGCGATCACCGTCATTGCTGTGTTGCTGTTCTTGATCGGCTCGCCGGTTCGGAAGGCTCTCATCCGGCGATGCAGCGTGTGCGATCACTTTCTGTTCAGGCCGGGCAAGTACTGCAGGGCATGCGGGAGTCGGGTGTGAGTGCGAGTGTGTACGGGCCGGCATAGTCGGCATCTGCATCTGTTGACCGCCGATCGTTGACCGCCGGCCTGCTCCCCATTACGGTTGGCCACCGGGGCACACACAGGAGGCTTGGCCTTGTGGTCCATCCTGAACGGAACCCTTGTTAACGGTTGCACGGTGGCCGTGGGCAGCCTTATTGGTCTGACGGTGTCAGGAAGGCTCCCCGACCGTTTTCAGAGGATCATCCTGGACGGATTGGGCTTAGTGACCATCGTGCTCGGTGTGGATGCGTCCGTCGTCGTGATGACCAAGACCGTGGAACGCTACGGAACGGGGATACCGACCTATGGCGCCCGTCTGGCTATGGTCGTTGTCGGGACGCTGCTGATCGGCGCCATCCTGGGAACCGCCCTCCGTCTTCACCAACGTGTCGAGAATCTGGGTACAATCATTCACGACCGGTTTGGCGGCAAATCGGATGACCCACAAGCGATCCATTCACGTTCCTTCGCTCAGGGCTTTCTGTCGGCCAGCGTCATCTTCTGCGTTGGCCCCTTGACGCTCCTCGGCTGTCTGAACAACGGCACTCACGCCGATCCAAGTTACCTATACATTAAGGCGTGCCTGGATGCATTCTGCTCGCTGGCTCTTGCCGCCTCTCTTGGTGTGGGCGTGGCCTTCAGTGTGGTCACGGTTCTCGTGTTTCAGGGCGCCTTGTCGATTGCAGCGTTCTACATCGCCGGTAGTATTCCCGACCTATCGATTCAATTGATGAACATCGTTGGGGGCCTGATCCTGCTGGCGACGGCCTTTATGCTGCTGGAGATCAAGAAGATCCCCGTGGCCAATCTGCTCCCGGGCATCTTCCTGCCCCCGCTTGCCGTATGGCTGGTCGAACGATGCTCGCCCGGCTGCCTGATCACCGGCCCTTGAATCGACCCCTGGGAAAACCCATGATGCACGCAGGTTGTCGTTGGAGAGGGTCCACGCCCGGTGTGCTGGTACGGCTTGCTGCGGCGGGAGATAGCAGAACTTGTGCGACCGACAAGAGGACAGGCGCCATGTTAGGCTGAGTTTGTGAGGAGTTGACGATGCTACGCAAATTGATTGAGATGAATCGAAGCTATCGTCGGTTTGATCAGGCAGCCATGATTGACCGCAGCATGCTGGAGGAGCTGATCGACCTGGCAAGGCTGTCGCCCTCGGCGGCGAACCTTCAGCCGTTGAAGTACATCCTCTCTTACACACCCGAACGGAATGCAGCGATTTTCCCGTGCCTCGCCTGGGCAGGCTACCTCACGGACTGGCCTGGCCCCGCGGAAGGCGAACGGCCGTCCGCGTACGTCGTCATCCTGGGAGACACCGGAATCAGTCAATCGTTTGGCTGCGATCACGGCATCGCAGCGCAGAGCATTCTGCTCGGAGCCGTCGAGAAAGGGCTCGGCGGATGCATGATTGGGTCGATTCGGCGAGATGGGCTCCGCAAGGTTATCGAGATCCCCGATCGCTATGAGATCCTGCTCGTGATTGCTCTCGGCAGACCCAAGGAGAAGGTTGTCCTTGAGACCGTCGGCCCCTCCGGAAACATCAAGTACTGGCGTGACAACCAAGACATCCACCATGTCCCCAAGCGGCCACTGGGAGAGATCATCATTTGCTAGACACTGACAGGGGCAGGCGGCATGCCAATCCTTCCGTTCACCTGAAGACTTCCGATTGACCCTGGGCAGCGGGACGGTGGAGTTGGCTCAACCGCGTGTTCGTGATATTCCCGACGGCCGGGAGCCATGCGAATCGAAGATCCTGCGGAAGCACCAGCGACGGAGCGACACGATCGACGAGACGTTCATGAAGCTGTTCATCGAGGGGCTGGCGACGCGGGACTTTGAGCCGTCGTTGCGGCTGCTGGTGGGCGAGCAGGCTCCGCTGTATACGCCATCGAAAGCGGCGAGGCCTTCGGGCCTCCCGCGCCCAACGCTACTGGACCGAGTTGCTGGGTGACCTCGATGGCGACAGGGACGTGGACGAAGCAGACGTGCCCATCTTCATCGACGTCCTGCTCGGCGAGAACACGAACCCTACGCACACGACGCTGGCTGACTTGGACCAATCAGGCCTGGCTGACCGTCTGGATGTATCGCCGTTCGTGGAGGCCTTGTTGTCCACATAGATTCCCCTGCGCCGTTCGCCGTAGCCAGCCGCGCCCGTGGGCCCGCGCGGTGCCGTGCCAGCCGATCAGGCTTGGACACGTGAACTGCGTAAGTCGCCGTGTGACAACGGAAACAAGACTCTCGGTGGCGGGTACACGGGTTCTCGTGTTCGCGAACGCCGCACCGACCGATATCGCCCCGCTCTCGGGGGAGCAGTTGATTTGGCTGGCTGTATTCGTGTAGACTGGGTGTTGAGGGCGCTAAGCTGGGTGGGAAGAGCGCGCCTGCAAGGCGCGCGGATCCCGGCGGCAAAGTGGAATCGTTGCCATCGGAAGCTGGCCAAAGGGAGTCTGTGTGCTTGGACGAGAGTGAGCGGCAGGCCCGGAACCGAGATCGTCTTTGGCGACGGCGCCGCGGCTTTTGTTGCACGTCGCCAAGCGCGGCCCCCCGGTGCATCGAGTGTGCCCGGTTGGCTATGATCACTTCGCGCACGGTGCGGCGTGTTGAGGCTTCGCGCCGCGGTAGCCCTCACAGGCGAGCACGAAACAGGTTTGCGGTGAAAGGAGATTCGGATGATGACGCGTGAGACCAAGGAAGTCCTTCGTACAGGGCGCGGCTGGATGGCGGCGGCGATGATCGTGATCGTGGCCGCGGCGACCACGTTGTTGGCCCAGGAAAACCCGCCATTGGCTGAGCCTGTCGATGATGGGCAGGTGTATGCGCTGCGATACACCGCCACGTATTCCGTTGATCAACTCGCATTCGGCACGCTGCACGGGTACGACACCGTAAGGCTGGAGCATACCGGCTGTCTGAATCAACCTGGCCAGCCGATGCTGCCGAGCCATACGCTGCGGATTGCGCTGCCGGCGGAGATGACGGTCACCGGCGTGCGCGTGGTGGCGACGAAGACGGTGGAAATCGCCGGGAAGTATTCGGTGTTTCCTGCTCAGCGTCCGCGACGCGTGTCCGACGGCGGCAACGACACGAGTTTCATCGAGCCTGATGCGAGGATCTACGGTTCGACGGAGCCCTACCCGGCGGAGCTCGCGGAGTTCACCCATCAGACCGATCTCGCCGGCCAGGGCATCGCCCTCGTTCGACTCCACCCCGTGCGATACACCCCCGCGGAGAAATCGCTCACGCTCTACACCTCAATCGAATTCGAGCTCGAGGGCGTCCGCGGTTATTCCTGCGGCGATTACCTGCCCGAGAACACCTCCGCCCGCGGCCGAGCGGCGTATGATCGCACCGTCGCGGACATGGTCGTCAATCCCGATGCCATCGAACTGAGAACATCGGGCGCTGCCCCTGTTCCCGGTCGCGGCGTCGCCTCCGGCAGCTACGATTACGTCATCGTCACGACGAGTAGCTGGGTGGACGATTTCCAGCCACTGGCGGATTGGAAGACCAAGAAGGGCACGCCGGCCACGATCGTCACGACAGATTGGATCTACAACAGCGGCGGTTACAGCGGCACGAACCAGCAGAAGATACGGGCTTTCGTCCAGGACGCCCACAATACCTGGGGAGCCATGTACTTCCTGCTGGGTGGCGACACCGACACGATCCCGTGTGACGTCCGCACGTTTCCTTCGGTTGACCCGGAGTCGGTGCCCAACGACACTTACTACGCCGACTACGACGCCGACTGGACTTGTGAGGTCCACCTCGGCCGCGCCTCCGTACGGAACACGTCCGCGATCAGCACGTTCAACAACAAGGTTTTCACATACGAGAAGAACCCGCCGCTGAGCGACTATGCCAAGACGATCGCCTTCTTCGGCTTCGACCTGGACGACTACACCGACGGCGAGGACACCAAGATCGACATCGACAATCTGTACGTGCCGTCGGGCTGGACGTTCCGCAGCGAGTACGACAGCGAATCCGGCGGCCACAAGACGGACGTGATCGCGTACATGAACCAGGGCAACCACCTCCAGAATCTCATCGACCATTGCAACGAGTCCGTCATGGGCGCGGGCTACTGGAACCACGACACGACGCTCAGCACGTCCGACATCGACGCCCTCTACAACGGCGACCGCCAGATCATCTTCTATACGCTGGGGTGCTGGCCGTGCGCGTTCGATTACACAAGCTGCATCGCCGAGCATTTCGTTCGTGACAGCAACGGAGGTGGAATGGCCTTCGTCGGCAACACGCGCTACGGGTGGTACTACCAGGGTTACGACGACTACCTTTCGGCTCGCTTCGACCGCTACTTCTTCCGCTCGCTGTTCAGCCAGGGCCACTACATCCTCGGTGAGTGCTTCTCGGACCACAAGAACGACTCATACGAGAACGAGGATGTGTACCAGTACATCTTCACCGAGCTGACGCTGTTGGGTGACCCGGAACTCCCGATCTGGACGGAGAACCCGCTAAGCCTCGCCGTGTCACACGCGGCCACGCTGAACGTCGGCAACTACACGACCTTCCCGGTTACCGTCACCAGCGGCGGCGGCCCCGTCAACACCGCGACCGTGTGCCTGTGGAAGGACGGCGACGTCTACGAGATTGCCCAGACCAACTCCTCGGGCGTGGCCAGCTTCGGCTTCACGCCCGGCTCGGCCGGCACGATGTACGTCACCGCAACCAAGCACAATTATCTCCCGGAGGAGAGCAGCGCGGAGGTCATCGCCGGCACCACCTACACGCTGACGGTCAACATCACCGGCAGCGGCAGCGTCGATCTCGACCCGCCCGGCGGAGTCTACGCCGAGAATACCACGGTGGAATTGACTGCCAACGCCAACCCCGGCTGGACATTCGACCACTGGGAGAACGACCTGAGCGGCAG
Source organism: Phycisphaerae bacterium (assembly GCA_016935885.1). The sequence continues at coordinate 5,403 of JAFGQA010000477.1, forward strand.
CGATAACCCCGACACCATCCTGATGAACGGCAACAAGACGGTCACGGCCGTGTTCGTCGAGGATGAATACACGCTGACGATCTACGTGACCGGCAACGGCTCGGTCGGCAAGAACCCGGACCAAGCCACCTACAACTACGGTGATAACGTCCAACTAACCGCGAATGCCGGCACCGGCTGGCACTTCGACCACTGGGAAAATGACCTGAGCGGCTCGAACAACCCCGAGACGATCACCATGTACGGCAACCGGACGGTCACTGCCGTCTTCGTCGAGGATCAGTACACGCTGACGATCAACATCACCGGCAGCGGCTCGGTAACGAAGGACCCCAACCAGGCCACGTATACCTATGGCGACGACGTCGAGTTGACGGCGAATGCCGGCACCGATTGGCACTTTGATCACTGGGAGGGTGGCCTGACCGGCTCGAATAACCCGGACACGATCACCATGTACTCGAACCAGACGGTCACCGCCGTCTTCGTCGAGGACCAGGACCCCCTGTATATCTCCTTCCCCAGCGGACTGCCCGAATATCTCACCCCCGACGTGGCCACCCCATTCGATGTTCAGATTACCGACGGTGAAGAAAGCTACGTGCCGGGCACCGGCACGCTGCACTATCGCTACGACGGTGGAACGTACCTCACCTCGGCATTGACGCACGTCAGCGGCAACATCTACGAGGCCACGCTGCCGCCCGCAACCTGTGACGACACGCCGGAGTTCTACATCAGCGCCGAGGGCAACCTCGGTTCGACCGTCTACAGTCCTGCCGATGCACCGAGCACGGTTTACAGCGCCATAGTCGGTGCGCTCGCGACCATCCTCGATGACAACTTCGAGACCGACCAAGGCTGGGTTGCCGAGAACCTCGGGGCCGACAGCGGCGATTGGCAGCGGGGTGTGCCCGTCAATGACCCCGGTTGGAGCTATGACCCGGCCTCCGACTCCGATGGCAGCGGGCAGTGCTTCCTGACCCAGAACGAGACCGGCAACACCGACATCGATGACGGTGCGGTCCGACTCACGTCGCCGACGATCGACATGTCCGGCGGCGGGATCACCATTAGCTACGATTACTACCTCTACCTCACCAATGACGACGGAACCGACCGGCTGTTGGTGGAAATCAACAACGATGGCGGCACAGGCTCCTGGACCGAGATCGCCAGACACGACACGAATGGCGGGCTGAGTTGGAGAAGCCACACGATCGACCAGGGTGACTTGGATGCGGCCGGCGTAACGCTCACCGCCAACATGCAGATCCGCTTCACCGCCAACGACGACGACACGCAGAGTATCGTCGAGGGTGGGATCGATGCGTTTCTCATCACGGGCTTCCAGTGTCTGCCCTCGGACGGCGCCTGCTGTTTTGCTGACGGGAGTTGTTCCGTCGAGACTGCGGCAGACTGTGCCACAGCGGGCGGAACCTATCAGGGCAACGGCACGTCTTGCACACCGAACCCGTGTCCCGTGCTGCCCGGTGCGTGCTGCCTGCCTGACGGGAACTGCCAAGACGTTGCAGACGAGGCTGCGTGCGACCTGCTCGGCGGCGCATTCGAAGGTCACGGCACGGACTGCGCGACAACGAACTGTCCAGTGCTGCCCGGTGCGTGCTGCCTGCCTGACGGGAGTTGCCATGACGTTGCAGACGAGGCTGCGTGCGACATACTCGGCGGCGCGTTCGAAGGTCACGGCAC
>JAFGQA010000052.1 GCA_016935885.1 Phycisphaerae bacterium
CGGCGGCCACGGCTTAGCACACGCAGAAGGAGCACGCATATGGCCAAGCCCAAAGTCGCATTCTACTGGTGTTCGAGCTGCGGCGGCTGTGAAGAGGCTGTCGTGGATCTCAACGAAGACATCCTCAAGGTCGTCGAAGCCGTGGACATCGTATTCTGGCCGGTGGCCCTCGACTTCAAGTACAGCGACGTTGAGAAGATGGCCGACGGCGAGATCGCCGTATCCTTCATCAACGGCGCTATCCGCATGGACGAGCAGGAGGAGATTTCGCAGCTCCTGAGAAAGAAGTCGCAGACGGTCATCGCCTTCGGGAGCTGTTCGCACATGGGCGGCATCCCCGGCCTGGCCAACTTCAGCGACCGACAGGCCCTGCTTGACCGCGTCTACCTCGAGATCCCCGGCAAGGCCAACCCCGACAAGGTCATCCCGCGGGAGAAGTCCACCGTGGATGGGCACGAACTCACCCTCCCCAGGTTCTGGGACAACGTCAAGATGCTCAACGAGATCGTGGACGTGGACTACTACCTGCCCGGGTGTCCGCCCCAGCCGGACACGATCCGTGACGCCCTGGCTGCGATCCTGAAGGGCACCCTGCCCCCCAAGGGCGCCGTGCTCTCGCCCTCCAAGAACCTGTGCTTCGACTGCCCACGCCGCCAGACCAAGCCCGAGATGCTGTGCATTGACCAGGTCCGGCGGATTCACGAGGTGCAGGTCGGGCCCAACGAATGCTTCCTCGCCAAGGGCGTCATCTGCCTGGGCCCGGCAACCCGGTCCGGCTGCGGCGAGAAATGCATCAAGGCCAACATGCCCTGCCGCGGCTGTTACGGCCCGTGCGACGGCGTGACCGACCAGGGGGCGGCCTTCCTGTCGGCCTTCGCGTCGAACATCGATGCGACGGACGAGAAGGCCATCGAGGAGGTCTTCCGGACGTTCGATGACATCGCCGGAACGGTCTACCGTTTCTCCCTGCCCGCGTCGCTCGCAGAGAAAGGAGTGCTCAGGAAATGAAGCAGATCACGATTTCCCCCATCACGCGGCTCGAGGGCCACGGCAAGATCGAGGTGTTCCTCAACGACGCCGGCGACGTGGATCGCGCCATCCTCCAGATCCCGGAACTGCGCGGGTTCGAGAAGTTCTGCGAGGGCCGGCCGGCCGAGGAGCTGCCCCGGATCACCCCGCGCATCTGCGGCGTCTGCCCCACCGCACACCACATGGCGTCCGCCAAGACGGTGGACGACATGTTCGACGTGAAGCCGACACCTACGGCGCGCATGATCCGCGAGCTGATCTACAACGCCTTCATGATCGAGGATCACCTCCTGCACTTCTTCTTCCTCGGCGGGCCGGACCTGATCGTCGGCCCCAAGGCCGACCCCGCCCAGCGGAACATCCTGGGGGTGATCGGCAAGGTGGGTCTCGAGGCCGCGGGCCGGGTGATCGACACCCGCAAGAAGATGCGGCTCATCATCACCACGCTGGGGGGCAAGGTGATTCATCCCGTCTGCGGTCTGCCGGGCGGGATCTCACGGGGCGTTACCGAGGAGGAGCGCATCCAGTTCGCCGGCTACGGCCGCGAGACGGTCGAGTTCTGCAAGTTCGCCCTGCAGGCGTTCGACGACCTCGTCCTGAAGAACAAGGCGTACGTGGAACTCATCCTCGGCGACGCCTACCGGCATGACACGTACTACATGGGCCTTGTCGACGAGCAGGACCGCGTCAGTTTCTATGACGGCCAGATCCGGGTGGTCGCGCCCGACGGCACACTCTTCGCGAAGTTCGATGTGCACGACTACTTCAACATCATCGGCGAACACGTCGAACCGTGGAGCTACATGAAGTTCCCCTTCCTCAAGAAGGTGGGCTGGCACGGGTTCAAGGACGGCAAGGACAGCGGCATCTACAGCGTGGCGCCGCTCGCGCGGCTGAACGCTGCGGTCGGCATGCCCACGCCGCTCGCCCAGGCCGAGCATGACCGGATGTACAAGGTGCTCGGAGGCAAGCCCTCCGGCCACACCCTGGCCATCCACTGGGCGCGGCTGATCGAGGCCCTGTGCGCCGCGGAGCGCATCTGTGAACTGACCGACGAGCGGGAGATCACCAGCCCCGAAATAAGGAATATCCCCACGGGCGGCGCCGTCCGCCCCGGCATCGGCGTCGTCGAGGCGCCGCGCGGCACGCTGATCCACCACTACGAGGCCGACAAGAAGGGCCTCGTCACAAAGGTCAACCTGATCGTGGCGACCCAGAACAACATCGGCCGGATCAACCTGTCCGTGGACAAGGCGGCCAGGTCCCTGATCAAGAAGGGCCAGGTGGATCAAGGCATCCTGAACATGATCGAGATGGCGTTCCGGGCCTACGATCCGTGCATGGCCTGCGGCACGCACGCGCTGCCCGGGGAGTATCCGCTGGCCATCCGAATACGTGACAGTCGCGGAGAGATCATCCGGGATCTGTCGCAAGGTCTGGCCTGAGTTTCGATCGCGGCGCATGGAGTGGTATGGCAGGTTCAATACTAGTATTGGGCATGGGCAACACCCTGGCCGGGGATGACGGCGTCGGCATCCACGTCGCCCGGGCCGTGGCGCAGTGGGCGGCCGCAAGCGGCTGGCGGGACGTGGAGGTCGAGGAGACCCCGGAATCGTATTTCGCACTGCTTGACTATGTCGGCCAATACGATCGCGTTATCGTCGTCGACGCATGGCGAGCGTCCGGCCACGCGCCGGGTGAGGTGCACTGTTTCGATGTCGAGTCGCTCAGCGCGGGACGCTGCGCGATGACCTCGCACGGCATCGGCCTGGCCTCGGTCGTGAGCCTGGCGAGGCAGGCAGTCCACAATGCCCTGCCGCGCGTGACAGTCGTGGCCGTAACGGTTGACGACAACAGCATGCTGTTGACGGAGGGCCTGACCCCGGCAGTCCGGGTCGCCGTGGACCGTGCCGCGGGTGTTGTGGCCGATGAGCTTTCCGCCGGCCGGGGGTCGCCATCGCGTTCCAGGCCGAACGATCTTGAACCGGCGACAGGCAAGCCGGAGCGTGAGTACTGCGGAGTGAAGGAGTAGAGCAAACAGAGAAAGGAGAAGTTCGTCATGGCTACCATATCGTTGGATTGTTGTGGAATGCGTTGTCCCCAGCCGGTGCTGAAGATCGCGGCCAAGGCGCCGGAAATGCCCGCGGGCGACATCCTGGAGGTCACCGCGGATTGCCCGACGTTTGACAAGGACGTCCGGGCATGGTGCACCAGGATGAACAAGACCCTGCTGGCCGTGACCGACATGGGCGGCGCCAAGAAGAAGGCGCAGATCCAGTTCTGACGCCGCTCGCGTCGTCGGGTCTCATTGCGGCGGTCGCCCCCCCC
>JAFGQA010000478.1 GCA_016935885.1 Phycisphaerae bacterium
AATCCCTTCTCGGTCCTGAAGCCGGTGCCGAGAAAGGATTCTCGGCAGAGCGTACAGTCGTTCTATTCGTGAAACGCCGTACTAGCACCATCTTAGCCGATCCACCCCGGCCAAGACCATTGCTCCTGTGTCTTGCCGTTCATCGGCTCGCCCGTCTCGCCTTCTTTGTGAAGCTCTGGTATAACTTTCACCAGGATCGCGACGACCAAACGTTCCTGTTTTGTACCACGGAGAAGACCCATGCTGATGCCGTTTCGCAACGAGCCATATGTGAACTTCGCGGAGGACGGCCCCCGGCAGAAGATGCTGGAGGCCCTCAAGCTCGTCGAGTCGAAGCTGGGGGAGACCTACCCGCTTCGCATCGGCGGCAAGAAGATCGAGACCAAGGACAGGATCGAATCGATCAACCCGGCCAAGAGCGACGAGATCGTCGGATACGTGGGTAAGGCCGATTCCGATCAGGCGCTCCAGGCCATCGCCGCGGCGGACGAGGCCTTCGAGACGTGGTCGCGCGTCGATGCCGACATTCGGGCCAGATACTTGATCAAGGCCGCCGAGATCATGCGCCGGCGGCTCTACGAATTCTCCGCGTGGATGGTCTACGAGGAGTCGAAGTCCTGGATCGAGGCCTATGCCGACGCCTGCGAGGCGATCGACTTCCTCGACTTCTACGGCCGCGAGATGATCCGCCTCGGCCGCCCGCAAACGGTCACGCCGTTTCCCGGCGAGGAGAACCAGTACAGGTATATCCCGCTTGGCGTCGGCGTGGTCATCCCGCCGTGGAACTTCCCGCTGGCGATCATGGCCGGCATGACCACTGCGGCGATCGTGACCGGCAACGCGGTCGTCCTGAAGCCGGCCAGCACGGCGCCGGTCGTGGCGGCCAAGTTCGTCGAGGTGATGGAAGAAGTCATGCTCCCGCCGGGCGTGTTGAACTACTGCCCCGGTTCCGGCGGAGCGATCGGCGACACGCTTGTCGAGCATCCGCGGACGCGGTTCATTGCGTTCACGGGGTCGCGCGAGGTCGGAATCGGGATCCACGAGAAGGCGGCCAAGGTTAACGCGGGCCAGATCTGGCTCAAGCGGACCGTTCTCGAGATGGGCGGCAAGGACTGCATCGTCGTCACCGACAAGGCCGATCTCGACGCCGCGGCGGAAGGCGTGGTCGCGTCGGCGTTCGGCTTCCAGGGCCAGAAATGCTCGGCGTGCAGCCGCCTGATCGTCGACGACAAGGTCCATGACGCGCTGGTCAAGAAGGTCGTGGAGCGCGCCGGTCGGTTGACCGTCGGCAATACGACCAGCCCGGAGAACCTCTACATGGGCGCCGTCATCGACAAGCCCGCCTACGACAAGATCAACGAGTATATCGAGATCGGCAGGAAAGAGGGCAAGATGGTCCTCGGCGGTGCGAAGGTCCCGAAGGGCGGCTATTTCATGCCGCCGACCATCTTCATCGCCATCAAGCCGAATGACCGGCTGGCACAGGAGGAGGTGTTCGGCCCCGTCCTGGCGGTGATCAAGGGCAAGGGCCTCAACGACCTGCTGGACATTGCCAACGGCACGGAATACGGCCTGACCGGGGCGATCTACAGCAACGACCGAATGGAATTGGAGCGGGCCCGACACGAACTGCACGTCGGCAACCTGTACCTCAACCGCAAGTGCACCGGCGCGTTGGTGGATGTCCAGCCCTTCGGCGGCTTCAACATGTCCGGCACCGACAGCAAGGCCGGCGGCCGGGACTATTTGCAGTTGTTCATGCAGGGCAAGAGCATCACGGAGAAATGGTAGCGGAGGACGGCAACCATGCCCCGGTCGTGGCGTGGATGACGGCTTGACCTTTCCGAGGGCACTGCTCGGCCCTTGAAGAATGCGCCTGCGATGGAACCGATCTACCTCGATTACAATGCGACGACACCGCTCGACCCAGCGGTCGTCCAGGCCATGCGACCGTATCTCGATACGCACTTCGGCAATCCGTCGAGCAGCCATGTCTACGGAGCGCGGAGCAGACAGGCGGTTGAGGCGGCCCGGCGACAGGTCGCGGAGATGTTGGGGGCACGCCCCGATGAGATCGTCTTCACGAGCGGCGGTTCCGAGTCGAACAACCTCGCCATCCGTGGCGTCGCCCAAGCCCTGCGCGGCAAAGGCAACCACATCATCACGTCTGCCGTCGAGCACCCGGCCGTGACCGAAGTCTGCCGATATCTCGAATTACAGGGCTTCCGCATCTCGACCGTGCCCACGGACGAAACCGGTCTTGTGGACCCCGCTGACGTCGAGAAGGCGCTGACGCCGGCGACGATCCTCATCACCGTCATGCACGCCAACAATGAGGTCGGCACGATCCAGCCCATCCGAAAGATCGCCGACATCGCCCATCGAAGCGGGATTCTGATGCACACGGACGCCGCTCAGTCCATCGGCAAGATCCGTGTGAAGGTCGATGAACTCGCCGTGGATCTGCTCTCCGTGGCCGGCCACAAGCTCTATGCTCCAAAAGGCGTCGGGGCGCTTTACATACGCACCGGTGTCAAGCCCGAGAAGCTCATCTTCGGTGCCGACCACGAGCGAGGTTGGCGCGCCGGCACGGAGAACGTGCTCGATATCGTGGGGCTTGGCAAGGCCTGCGAACTGGTGAATGAGCACCTCGACGAGCGCGCGGAACACATGCGGAAGCTGCGCGACAGGCTGCACGATGGAATCGCTGCCAGGATCCGCGACGTGCGGTTGAACGGCCACATCGAGAAACGTCTCCCCAACACGTTGAGCCTGAGTTTCCCCGGCACCGAGGCGAACGCCATCCTCTCGGAATTGACCGAAGTCGCCGCTTCGGCGGGCGCGGCCTGCCACGCCGACGAGGTGGTGATGTCGGACACGCTCAAGGCCATGAACGTTCCGGTGGACTACGCGATGGGCACCGTTCGGTTCTCCACCGGCGCGCTGCTCACCGAGGCGGAGGTGGACCGGGCCATCGAGGCAGTCACCGACGTGGTCGCAAGGCTCAGGCCGCAAGGCGCCGAGATCGCTCGCGATGTAGTGCGCGGGGAGAAGGTGCGGCTCACTCGCTTCACAAGCGGCCTGGGATGTGCCTGCAAGCTTCGGCCCCAAGCGCTCGAGAGAATCCTGGCCAGCCTGCCGCCGATGGGCCACAACCCGAACGTGCTGGTCGGTATCGACACGCTTGACGACGCGGCAGTGTACAAGCTCGCGGACGACTTGGCCGTTGTCGAGACCGTGGATTTCTTCACGCCGGTCGTTGATGATCCGTTCAGCTTCGGTGCGATCGCGGCCGCGAACGCGTTGAGTGACATCTACGCGATGGGCGCCAAGCCGCTTTTCGCCCTGAGCATTGTCGGGTTTCCGTCCAACCGCCTGCCGCTGAGCGTCCTCGAAGAGATCCTGCGCGGCGGTCGGGAGGTCGCGGACCGGGCTGGCATTCCCATCCTCGGCGGCCACACCGTGGATGACCCCGAGCCGAAGTTCGGATTGGTCATAACCGGCGTGGTTCATCCGGACAGAATGTGGACCAACGTCGGAGCCCGACCCGGCGACGCGCTCATCCTCACCAAGCCGCTCGGGCTGGGCATCATGACGACCGCACTCAAGGCAGGTCTGCTGGATGATGCCGGGGAGCAGCGGATTCAGAACATCATGATGACGCTGAACCGAACGGCGGCTGACGTCTTGCGCGACTTCGAGGTACACGCCTGTACGGACGTGACCGGCTTCGGACTGCTCGGCCATCTCCACGCGATGTCGGCCGGGAGCCACGTCGATGTCGAGATCGACCACCGGGCCTTGCCGATCATCGCCGGAGCCGCGGACCTCGCGACCGGCGGGACGGTCCCTGGCGGGACGCTGAACAACAAATCGTACGTTGACCCACACGTAAGCTGGGACAACGCCGTCTCGGAGACAGACCGGATTCTGGCCTGCGACGCCCAGACGTCAGGCGGCCTGCTGGCCTCGGTTGCGAGTGAGAAGGCGGAGGATGCGGTCCGCGCGCTGCACGATGCCGGCGTCGAATCCGCCGCCGTCATTGGCCGGTTCACGAAGGAAGGACTGGGCCGAGTTGTTGTTCGTTGATGAGCAGCCCGTGGCAAAAGGAACACAGCGGTTCGGAGGCGCCGTTCCTGACCGTGAGAACCACCGGCGTTGGCGCCGGTGCCACAGTTTTGCCACGGGAGGCTTGTACGTGTATGGCGTTCAAACAGGGTGGCATGGGTAACGAACGACCCACCCCGCCGTGGCGGGTCGTTCGTTACCCGTGAAGACAGGCTGGAACGGATGCCCACGGGTAAGCTCCGCTGCCAGCGGCACACGCCCAAACTGTCAAGGACGCCCGGCCGACTGAGCCGCTGACCACGTTAAGTGGGAGGACGAGCATGATAAGACGTGACAGAATCGTGTGCATCTGCCTGGCTCCTGTTGCGGTGGTCAATGTGCTCGGGTGCGCCAGCGCTCCGATGAGGGATTCCGGTCGATGGCATGACAAGTACGCCTACGTGTGCGCGGTACCTCCGGTTACGTTCCATTACGACCACGGTGTGCTGGCCGGCAGTTATCCCGGCAAGCGGGAAACCACGGATGTCCCGCTTCGAGGACGTTTGCGCGTGCTTGGGGCATGTGCGTCTCTGCGGTGCGGGCGGCTACAAGATCGCCGAGTTGGCTGTCGATACGCTTCGCCGCGGCCGCGAGCCTCTGGAGAGGGGTGACTTCATTCTCATCAGCAGCAAGGACCACACGGTCAGCGATGTAATCGCCTTTGTCCTCGGGTGCGACAGAAGAGCGGACGTCGGCAGAAGCAGTTACTTCATCGACGAGTCTATCCAACTTCCAAAGCGGGAGTACCACTACTACGTCGGCTACCCCCCGGCGAAGGCCGCGGTGCACGTGGTCTATCGGAAGCATCTGCTGCTCGGCAACGAGGAGATGGACAGGCTATGGCGAATCGAACGTGCTTTCGAGGAAAACCGGGACTCCGTGGGTACAGCCGAAATCGAGCTTTACCGCGGCGCGATGGAGACCATCGTCCGCGGCGTCCTCTTCGAGCGCGCAAGCGGCCTGATCACCGCCCGCGTCATTCCGTATGATGAGTTCCAGGCTCGCCTCGACTCAGTAAGACAAGTGCAATCCGAAGCCCGGTGATAACTGGACACGGTGCTGGTTCGCGAGGCGTCGATGAACGTCCGCCACGACATGGCACCGTGTCCGACAAAAGATCCGCGCGGCCGCCCGTACGGCTGAGCCGCTGACCAGATTAAGTTTACTTTCTGTCCTCGTCGGGCAACTTGACGAATGCGATCTGCTTGTGCGGATAATCGAATATCACCTTGAACTTGGCGAGGAGACCAAGGCCGACGTGGCCTGCCCGGCGTTGACTGTTGTATGGTTCGTCATCG
>JAFGQA010000479.1 GCA_016935885.1 Phycisphaerae bacterium
CGATGACGAACCATACAACAGTCAACGCCGGGCAGGCCACGTCGGCCTTGGTCTCCTCGCCAAGTTCAAGGTGATATTCGATTATCCACACAAGCGGATCGCATTCGTCAAGTTGCCCGACGAGGGCAAGAAGTGAAGCGAAAGGGGTCAGGCGGCTGTTTCTCGGCTTTTCGTGGCCTCCCTTCCAGCCGGGAGCGTTGACAGGAGGCCGGGGCGGAGGGCTGCTCGGTCCTGCCAGGCTTTGGCGCCAAACGGTGTTCCGCGATTCACAGACTTGCGTACCGCCTTCAGTTCGGCATCCGTCTCCGGCCGGTTCACCCGTCGCACCCAATCCCAAGGGCGATCCTACTCCTCGTCCGTGGCACCCCGTCCTATGTCAGTGCGCCGACGATTGGTCTGCCTGATGGACGATGGCGCTCGCGAGCGACTCGAAGCTTGGCGAAGGCGATTCCACCCACGGCTCGCGGCCGATCTCTCGTATGGCGGCCGACGTGGTCGGGCCGATGCTGGCAAACGGCAGATCGAGCGGACCGACGGCCCGGACGGCCGACGGACTCGCCACGGACAGGACATCGACTTGTGTGACCACATCCGGGCTGAACGCCCGGGTGCACGTCTCGTACAGCACGGGACAATCCAGTTCAACGCCTGGCCAAGGCTCGGGCACCGCGGCCAGGGACGATCGTGGGTAGCACACCTTTCCACGGGTCGCCTCGGCACGAAGCTCCCTGAACAGGCTTTTGCCCGTACCGCCGGGACCCACCAACTCGACACGCAGGCCGCGATCCTCGGCCGCGCGGCGAGACGGCTCCGCAACGACGGCCACTCGGGGAATCCGGGCCGCGTCGCCGACGAGCGCTACGACGGCCTCGATGGCATAAGGGCTGGTCAAGACCAGCCAGTCGTTCGGGCCGAGTCGCCGAATCGCTTCAGACGGGTCGCCAACGACACGCTTCTCGATCACCGGCTCGAGGACGACGTCCAGCCCCGCGCCACGCAGGGCCGTGGACAACGGACCATCGGGCGGTTCATCGCGCGTGACCCAAACCTTCACGACGCCTCCCCCAATTCGCGCACGAGCCGCCTGGCAATCGCCAGCCCGACTGTCTCCGCGTCATCGCCGACTTCCCGTCCTTGAACCATGCGTTCACCGTCGTCGCTAAACAACTGGGCGTGCAACGAGATGGTCGGGCCTTCGATCGTCGCCAGTGCCGCCGCCGGCGTGTGGCAACCGGCATTGATCCCACGGAGGAAACTCCGCTCCGCCTCGACCGCCCGGCGGCTCGGTGCGTCATCGAGCGCCTGGACGACCTCGGCGGCCTCGCCCGTGTCACGCGCTTGCACTGCCAGGGCGCCTTGGGCCGGGGCCGGTACAAACCGATCAGTTGGTAGACTCAGCATGTGTTCGTGGCGCAGTCCCAAGCGCCGCAGCCCCGCGGCCGCCAGCACCACGCCGTCCAGGTTCTCACGCTCGAGCTTCGCCACCCGCGTCGGCATGTTGCCGCGAAGCGGCACGATCTGGACGTCCGCCAGGTGCCGAAACTGCGCCGAGCGGCGCGGGCTGCTCGTCCCGATCCTGAATCCCGCCGGCAGGTTGTCCAGATCGACGGGCCCTCGCGTCAACAGCACATCGTGAACCACCTCGCGGACCGGTACCGCCGCAATCAACAGGCCCGCCGTGGTGGCCGTTTGCAGGTCCTTGTAGCTGTGGACGGCGACGTCGATGCGTTCTTCGATCAAGGCCTGTTCGATCGCATGGACAAACGCACCCACCGGCCAGTCGCCGCCAAACGGCCGATCCGTCACGACGTCGCCGTGCGTCTTGATGATAACCTCTTCGAGGCGCAGCCGCGGGTGGATCTTGCGCAGTTCCCCGCAGACCCACCTCGTCTGCCGCAGCGCCAAATCGCTGCCACGCGTGCCGACTCGGAGTTTCGTCATTGCGACGTCAGGCCCAAGGAAAGCAAAAAGAAGATCATCGCCGCCGGTGGACGCGTGCCCATGAATGCGTCCTTACAAATTGTCCAACTCGATCACGTCGGCGGCCACCAGATACACGAGGGCGCGGACGACGGCAGGCTCGTGGCTGGAAATGACCTGCTCGATACGCGAGCGCTGCCGCAGCGCCGCCGTCAATCTGGGCGACCGGGTCTTGCCGAGCCCGTCCGAGGCCAGCAACGGAACCTCGCTATCGAACGAGACGCCCAACTCCCGCAATGTCCGCTCGAGGATCGCGCTCGCCGTCCGCGTCTTGAGTCTTCTCATCTCGTCGCTCGACACAGCAAGGTTCGGCGTCTCGATACTGTGCTTCGTGAGCTGCGCCTCGAGCGTGTCCAGGACGCCTGGGGAGAATGACGGATTCGTATATCGAACGGTAGATAGGTCTTCCGCGATTTCCTTCATGGCGAAGATGTCATCGATCTCCTGAAGCGAGAAGTACACGCGAAATCCCTGGCGCCCCTTTGCGAAGACCACGACGTTGTCACCCCCGAACGGAAGTTCCTTGTTCGGTCTCAGGACGATCGCCTCACCGGGTCCGTGCCTGGCCGCCTCCGGAAGCGTCCGGCACAATCGGCCCTTCTTGTCCTCCAGGTCCGCCCTGACGGCGCGGCTCAGCCGCGACGACTCGCCACCAGCCAGGAAGGCCTCGACATCCGGCAACGCGACGTCGACGCGCTCCTCCCTTAATTCCAGAATGAAACGGACGTCCGCCTCCTTCAGCGACGGCCCCACCGTGACGGAGACCGTTTCTCGGGTATTACGGCTGGCGGATGGGCCGCAGCCGGATGCATAGACCATGGCGATTGAAAGAAAAAGCCACGCCGGAGGCAACCTGAGAGCACGAGGCATGACGTTTCTTCTCCTTGTGTTCGGTGCCTGCGCCGGCAAGGCGGTCAAGCCATCACGTGTGCGAGACCGCAATCTCGCGCCGGCGAAACCCGTCGTCTATCTCATTGTGGCGAAGGCCTCTGCGGCTACCGTGATGATTCCCCTGATCGCCGCATCATCGTGGGCAGCGGAAACGAACATCGCTTCATAACCCGACGGCGGCAGCCACACACCGCGATCCAGCATGGCGTGGAAGAACTTGCCGAACGCCGCGTGGTCGCATGCCTGAACGTCCGCGAAGTTCCGCGGTGGCTGTGCCGAGAACGCCAAGCCAAGCATCCCTCCTCGCGAGACCGTGCACAGCGGAATGCCCGCTTCAGATGCGGTTGCTCGCAACCCTTCAGCAAGCTGGCTCGTCTTGTCCCCGAGCGACTCGTAGAAGCCGGGCGTGTGGCAAAGCCGCAGTGTGGCGATGCCCGCTGCCATGCCTACGGGATTGCCGCTCAGTGTGCCCGCCTGGTAAGTCGGCCCCAGCGGGCTGAGCTTCTCCATCAACGAGCGCGGCCCGCCGTAGGCTGCAACGGGCATACCGCCGCCGATGGCCTTGCCAAGGCATGTGAGATCGGGCCGGATGCCGCAGACACATTGGTATCCGCCCCACGCGACGCGAAAGCCGGTCATGATCTCGTCGAAAACCAACAGGCTGCCGTGCCGATCACAGGCTGCCCGCAGCCCTTTGAGGAATCCCTCGGCCGGCTCGACGAGTCCCATGTTGCCGGCAACTGGCTCGACCAGGATCGCCGCAACGTCTCTCCCGTGCCGCTCCATGATCCGATCGACGGCCGGCAGGTCGTTGTACGCGGCGAGCAGCGTTGCCTCCGCAACCGAAGACGGCACGCCCGCCGAGTCCGGCACGCCGAACGTCGCCGCGCCCGAGCCGGCCGCCACGAGCAACGCGTCGACGTGCCCGTGATAGCAGCCGAGGAACTTGAGCACCTTCAAGCGGCCGGTTGCGGCCCTCGCGAGGCGCATCGCACTCATCGTGGCCTCGGTCCCGCTGTTCACGAAGCGAACCAGTTCGATGGAAGGAACCGCCCCCACAATGATCTCCGCCAGCTCAGCCTCCGCGGCGCAGCACGCCCCGAAGCTCAACCCGTTCGCCGCCGCCGCCTGCACGGCCTGGACAACGGACGGGTGGGCGTGCCCGACGATCGCCGGTCCCCAGCTACCCACCAGATCGACGTACCGGTTCCCGTCGACGTCAAACACGTATGCGCCTTTGGCTCGCTCCAGAAAAACCGGCTCGCCGCCGACGGCGCGAAACGCGCGGACCGGGCTGTTCACCCCGCCGACCAACACTGCGCAAGCGCGCTTATAACAACTAATAGACTTGTCTCGACGACTGACGATGGCCATTCTCGCTGCCGCTCCTCTGCCCCGGTCTTGTGACTGTGGCACTTCTTGGATCTACGGATGGACGCCTCTGCGGATCAGCCGCGCTCCCGTCCGTACTCTCCGTCCTGCTTGGTCGCGCCGACGATCCGCCGGATCTCATTTAGGCTTTCGTCTGGATTCGCGTGGGCATAGATGCCCGATGACACGACCAGAACGTCTGCCCCGGCTTCCACGAGTTGCCGGGCGTTGTTCGCCTTGACACCGCCGTCAACAGTTATGGTGGCCGACGAGCCGGTCTTGTCGACCAGCGCCCGAACATCCGCGATCTTGACGTAGGTATAGTCCAGCAGCGTCTGCCCCGCAAACCCCGGCGCGATGCCCATGATACACACGTTGTCTACATACGGCAGCAACGTCTCGACCGCGCCCGCCGGTGTTTCCGGGTTCATCGCGACGCCCGCCCTCCAACCGGCCCGCTCGATCGCCTGCACCAAGCCCATCGCCCGCCGGCTGGCCTCGATGTGAAAGATCATCCGGAAGTGACCGCACCCGGCCATCCGGAGCACCCAGTCTTCCGGCCGGCTGACCATCAGATGGACCTCGACGGGCAGCCTCGTTGCCTCGCTCGTACGCCGGACGATCTCCTCTCCGAAGCTGATCGTCGGCACGAAATGGCCGTCGCACACATCGAGCTGTAGCAGATCGGCCCCAGCCCGCTCGCACGTGCGGATGGCCCCACCAAGATCGAGCATGTCGCCGCCTAGAATGGACCCGGCGATCTGCAAGCGGTTCTGTCCCGGCATGTCGGCTCCTTAACCATCTGGCATCCGGAAGCCGGCATCAAGCAGCCGGCGTCGTGATCTATCCTAGCGGCCTGGCCGACGATGTCCACGCGGACGCGACCTTCGGAGTCTGTCCTAGCAGCGCGTGGCAAGACTGTGGCAGCGGTGGGTGGTTCATTAGGCGTCGCGCGAGAGTAGCACGACCGATTGTGCCGCCTGTCTGCAGACAGGCAGGCTTGGCTGGTCTGCTGGCTCGCCGTTTGGCGGACCTGCCCGCGGGCAGACGGATCAACCGTTTACGTTGTTTTCGCGCGGCGCCTTACCCGTGAGAACAGGCTCGAATGGATGCCCACGGGCAAGCTCCGCCGCCACTGGCGGCTTCGCTTACCCATGCTACACCGTGACACATGTACAAGCTGCCGTGGCCCCAGTGGCCGTCAACTGTTCGAATATCACCCAGTCCAGCTCAGACATTCTGGATCACGGCAGCAACCACCGTCTCCTTGCCCGTAGCCTCGTGTGGCTCCCAGCTAAGAAGCTGTTCTGGGACCGTGGCACATCGCGGCCTCCGGCCGCAACCACAGTGTGGCGGACAGCCCGCCCGTGACCCCACCGACTTTGGCGCCGGTGCCACATAGCAGCCCGTGGTAAAAGGGAAAACAGCGGCTCGGAAACGCCGTTCCTGACCGTGAAAACCACCGGCTTTGGCGCCGGTGCCACAGTTTTACCACGGGCTGATAGGCTTCTGAAACAGCTTCTTAGTAAACCGTGGTACCGCCGTGCCGGCCGCGCCGCAATGGGTCCTGGTGAAGGTCGATGGTCAAACCACGCCGCCCGTACATCGCCGCTGAATCCCTGCTCGGGCTTCGCCGATAATCGGCGTATGCCTGATGAATCGGGATACCACATCGACGTCGTGTCGGCAGTGGATGGCGGCGAAGCTGGCGTAACCGAGCCCCGGCAGGCGGCCCGGCAACGTCCTTGGGTGGGCATCCACTTTGAATGCTGCGACACGTACGCCAGGATATACCGCGACACAGACGCGGCGAAATACGAGGGACATTGCCCAAGATGTGGACGAGGCATCACGCTTCGCGTCGGGCCTGACGGCGTCGACTCGCGCATCTTCCGTGCGACGCCCATCTGACGACAATACCCGTAGGCGGTCGGGCTGGTCTCGGTTCCGATCGGCCGCCGGCGCGCAAAACAAGGGCGGGCCTGCCTCGCACTCAGACCCGCCCCTCACACAACCGACCCATTACTGGGTCTGGCACGATTGAACCAAGGACGGGTCATCACGACGCGTCGCTTGGGGAAGTCTTTCCCACGCGATCTTCCTCGCGCGGCCCCCGGCACTGGCTCGACTTGGCGGTACCGGTACTGAACTTCTTTCTTCTTGCGTCAGCCAAGTCAGGCGTTTCCGCCCAGGCCTAGGTGCCTGAGCCGCCCGTCCATCTCGCAACCACCGTGCCAACCACACCCAGTCGAGGCCACGGATTCGATAGTCGTTTCATAACGACTGCCAGCACAAGCAATTACAGATGACGTGCCAACCCCGGCCCCCGCCTCGCTCAGCCGTATGGATGCACGTGGGTCCTATTCTGTGGACGTCTCACCACCCCACACCAGGCTCGGTTGGGCTGTATTCCCCAAGCCGACGTACGCGTCACCGCCGTGAGCGCGCACCAAGAATGCAAAAAGCTAAGCAAGAATGCAAAAAGCGTAAGGACGCACTCCCCACGGATCGCCTGTTTCACAGGCGAAAAAGACATGAGCAAAGCCGCTTTGAACGCCCTTCAAAGGCCGTTCAAAGCTGGGTTGTCACTGCCGGCCGATGGCCGCCCCGGAAGGCTCCGGAGCCACACGGTCGGCTTGCCCCCGCTCAAGGTCCGACGTGCCAGAACGGTCCCCGCCCCCAGGTCTGTGTGTGCGTGTTAGGACCACCTTCAATAGCTCGATGACTGCCTGGGCGTCGGTGGTCGAGTCGAGCCGGGTCATCGGCCGGCCGTCGGCGTGGTGGCGGCCTGACAGCCATTCCTGGAGCTTGTCC